>DATEHQ010000182.1:0-73057 GCA_035279525.1 Candidatus Dormiibacterota bacterium | reverse complement strand
TGTCCCAGTACTCGCCGGTGAAGGGCCGCTCGGTGCCCTTCTCGCGCAGGACGTGGAACTGCATCGGGGTCAGGTCGCGCTTCCAGTCGGACTCGGTCTTGTCCACAACCACCTTCTTCATCGCCTTAACTCTGCCAAATTCCGCGACCCGCCAAACTATGACCTGGGGTGGACAGGCACGTGCAGTCGCGGCTGAAAAGGGAGCCGGTCGTCTGGCTGGTCACCGCCGGCGCCGACGGGCGTCCGCAGTCGGTCCCGGTCTGGTTCCTGTGGGACGGCAAGGCCTTCCTTATCTATGCGCAGCCCGGGATCAAGGTCAAGCACATTCGGGCCAACCCCTACGTCGAGCTGCACCTCAACGAGATCGACGACGACATCGTCAGGGCGTCGGGTCGCGCGACGATCTCGAAGTCACAACCGCCGGCGCACAAGGTGCCCGCCTACATCCGGAAATATGGCGCTCAGATCAAGGGTTTCGGCTGGACGCCTGAAGAGTTCTCACGGCGCTACCCGCATGCGATCCGTGTGAGTGGCCCGCGTTTTCACTAACGTCTTTTCAGTGACACATCCACTGCGGTTCGGCCTCAAGCATTCAGGTCAGGACACGACCATCCAGTCTCTGCGCACTGTCTGGCGCATCGCCGAGGAAGGCGGCTTCGACCACCTGTGGGACTTCGATCACCTCGCCTCCATCGGCGCCGGCGGGGCCGACCGCCCCATCTACGAAGGCTGGTCGCTGCAGGCTGCGATGGCCGAGGCGACCAGGCGCGTGCGCATCGGCTGCCTCGTCACCGGGAACACGTATCGCAACCCCGCGCTGCTGGCCAAGATCGTGGTCACGGTCGATCACCTCTCCGGCGGCCGGCTCGAGTTCGGCATCGGCGCGGCGTGGGCGGAGATCGAGCACCAGATGTACGGCATCGAAGGCCTCGAGCACCGGGTCGGCCGCCTGAGCGAGTCTCTGCAGATCCTGAAGTCACTGTTCACCCAGGAGCGGACGAACTTCGAGGGCCGCTACTACCGGATGGCCGATGCCATCAGCAACCCGAAGCCGCTGCAGAAACCGCATCCGCCGTTCTGGATCGGCGCGTCGGGGCCGAGCACTTTGCGCCTGGTCGCGCGCCACGCCGACGTGTGGAACATCGCGGGCGGCGACCCCGACCGCGTGCGCGAGCTGACGTCGATGCTAGAGGAGGCATGTGGGGCGGTTGGCCGCGACCCGTCGGAGATCCGCCGTTCCCTCCAGTTCGGATGGGACGGCCGAGACAGGCAGGAGCTCGTCGACCTCTCGGGCAAGTACATCGAGCTTGGCGTCACTGAGCAGGTGTTCTACCTTCGTGGCGGCGAGCCCGAAGAGCTGGCTGCAAAGATCGCCGAGGCGCTCCCCGACCTGCGACGCCTGGCGCCTGTTCACTGAGGCACCGCCCAAACATATTGTTGACACGACATATATCGCTGCAGTAATATGTCGCCATGCCCGACGTGTTCCAGATCCTGGCCGACCCGACCCGGCGCCGGCTCGTCGACGCCCTCCGCGGAGGCGAACGATCCGTCAGTGAGCTGGTCGACCTGGTCGACATCGGGCAGCCCGGCGTGTCACGGCAGCTCGCCATCCTCGAGGACGCCGATTTCGTAGTCGTCCGTCCCGATGGCAGGCGCCGGCTCTACGCGCTGAGGCCGGAGCCGTTCGTGGAGCTCTCGCAGTTCGTCACCGGGTACCGGGCGATCTGGGAGGGGCGCCTCGACAAGTTTGCCGCCGAGCTCGAGCGGCGTCGCCACAAGAAGAACAAGGAGAAAAAACCATGATCAGGCCGTGCATCGTTTACGTCGACCGCGCCGAGGAGGCGATCAAGTTTTACGTCGCGCTATTCCCCAACTCGAAGATCCTGAGCATGCAGCTCAGCGAAGATGACGGACCCGTCGCGAAGGGCAAGGTGCTCGGCGCCACGTTCCAGCTCGACGGCCGCGAGTACATGGCGTTCGACGGCGGTCCGACTTTCAATTTCACCGAAGGCTTCTCGCTGATGGTGACCTGCAAGACGCAGGAGGAGGTCGACCGCTACTGGAGCAAGCTGATCGAGGGCGGCGGCGAGGAAGGACCGTGCGGCTGGCTGAAGGACCGCTTCGGCCTCTCGTGGCAGATCGTGCCCGAGGCTCTGACGCGGATGCTCACCGACCAGAAGTCGGGCGACTCGCAGGCGGCGTTCCAGGCCATGCTCAAGATGAAGAAGATCGACATCGCGACGCTGGAGAATGCCTATCACCGAGCCGGGGTGGCGTGACGGAACGACCTAAGCTCACTCTCGAGCGAACTCTTGACGCTTCGATCGAGGAGGTGTGGGAGCTCTGGACCACACGCGACGGGATCGAAGCGTGGCGAGGCCCGGAGGGATTCAGCGTCACCGTGCGTGAGCTGGATCTCCGTCCGGGCGGTGAGCTCGTCTACGAGATGAGAGCTGTCGGCGCCGACCAGGTCGAGTTCATGAAGAAGGCCGGCATGCCGCTCGTGACCACACAGCGCGTGACCTACACGGAGGTCGACCCACCGCGGCGGCTCGCCTACAAAGACCTGGCGGACTTTGTGCCGGGGGTCGAACCATACGTCGTCGACAGCGTGATCGAGCTCCAGGAAACGGATCGCGGTGTGCGCATGGTCCTCACCTTCGAAGCCATGCACGACGATCACTGGACGAGAATGGCGGTCCTCGGCCGCGAGGGCGAACTGCGACGCCTGGAGGCCCTTCTCGCGTCGCGGCGCTGAAGGCTGTAACAATGGATCCGTCGCCGAAACGGAAATGGCATGTTCAATCGAGGAGGGGGCCATGGTCGACAGCGTGTACCGGGTAACCGAGCTCATCGGGACCAGCAGCCAGTCCTGGGAAGCGGCGGCGCGGACGGCCGTGGAGATGGCCTCCAAGACGCTGCGCGACCTGCGCGTGGCCGAGGTGGTGGAGCAGGACATGACGATCGAAAACGGGAAGGTGACGAGCTACCGGGTCAAGCTGAACGTCTCGTTCAAGTACCTGCCCGAAGCCACCCCCAGGGCAAGCGCGACCCGCAAGCGCCGCTGAGCTCGCGCTCGCCCGCGCGAGTCCGATAAGGCGACTCCGCGGTCGTTTAACGTGCGTTAAGTCGCTTGCGGCGATGCCAGAATGCTCCCTACGTCAAGGTTGGGATCCGGCTCGCTCGGGGCGCTCGCGCGCTTCGCTTTGCTGGCGCTGGTGCCGGTGGTGGCGCTCGGGGCCGTGCTCGCCCACGAGCTGAACGTCGACGTGCAACAGCGCTACCTGGACAGCGCTCGAACGAGCGCGACCCTCATCGCTCAGGTCGGCATCCAGCCTCTGCTGAGCCCACAAATGATCAGCGGCGGGATGACCCCCGCGGAAATCCAGCAGGTGAACCAGCAGCTGCAGGGCGCGGCGGTCAGCAGTGACGTCGAGCGGATCAAGCTGTGGAATCGTTCGGGCAAGATCGTCTACTCCGACAATCAATCGCTGATCGGAGCAGTGGTCCCGATCGATGACGACCTCGCCAACGCTTTGGCCGGGACACCGAGCGCGAGCATCACGAACGGCAAGAGCGCGGAGAACGCGGGCGACAACCTGAGCGGCGACTACATCCAGGTCTACGTGCCGCTCGTCTTCACGGGGAGCTCGACGCCAAGCGGCGCGTTCGAGCTGTATCTGCCCTACGCGCCGGTCCAGGCCGCCGTCGACCACGAGTCCCAGCAGCTGTACGCGGTGCTGGCGATCGGGCTGACCCTCTTCTACGCTTCGATGTTTCCAGTGGTGCTGATCGCCGACCGCTGGCGACGGCGTCTCAAGGGCCAGGCCGAGGCGGCGGCGCTCGCCAATCTCGCGGTGCTCGAGCGATTGAACAGGCTCAAGACCGAGTTCATCTCGCGCATAAGCCACCAGTTCCGAACCTCGCTGGTGGGCATCCAGGGCTTCAGCGAGCTGCTTCGCGACTCAGGGTCTCTCGACATAGCGGAGGTTCGTGAATTCGCCAATGACATCTACAACGACGCGGAAAAGCTGGGCAAGGCGTTCGACGAGATGCTAGAGCTGGACCGACCCGAGGCGGGCCACATGGTGCTCGAGGTTTCGCGCGTGAACCTCAACGAGCTCGTCGGCCGCGCCGCGCAATCCATACGCAACGAGCATCCGGAGCGCCGCATCGCCGCCTACCTCGACCCAGGGGCCGGCGTCGTGTCATGTGACCCGGAGAAGATCGCGAATGTCGTGACCATCCTGCTCGGCAACGCCATCAAGTACTCGCCCATGGAGAGCGAAGTCTCCGTGGTGAGCGAGGTGCGAGACGATCAGGTCACGCTGACCGTGAGCGACCACGGGCCGGGCATGCCGGCCGACTTCGACGTGCGCCTGTTCATGCGGGACCAGGACCGCCCCGAGGCATCCGCCAACGGAACGGGCGTCCAGGGCGGACGCGGCCTGGGCCTGCTGATGGCGCGCCAGATCGTCGAGATGCACGGCGGCCGGATCTGGTTCGACAGCACCGGCCAGGGATCGCAATTCCACTTCACCCTGCCCCTCGAGACACGACTTCGGCGGGAGCTGGCCGCGGTCAGGGCGCGGTAGCCGCCTGCAGCTGGCAGCCCGCGGCTTTCATCTCCTCCAGCGCCTGCAAACCGGTGGCCTCGGTGACCGCCGCGCACAGGTTGACCAGCACGCGCACCTGGAACTCGTTCTTCCGCGCGTCGAGGGCGCTGGCACGCACGCAGTAGTCGGTCGCGATGCCGCACACGTCGATGTGATCGATCCGCTGCTCCTTGAGCACATCGAGCAGCAGGTGGCCGCGCACGTCGACGCCCTCGAACGCCGAGTAGGCGGCGGCATGCCGCCCCTTGCTGACCACGACCTGGATGAACTTCTCGCGCACGAGGTTCGCGATCGGCGGGACGAAGGCCGCTCCTGGCGTGCCGATCACGCAGTGCGGCGGCCAGGTGGTCAGGTAGTCAGGAGTGGCGGAAAAGTGGTCGGAGGGGTCCTCGTGGTAGTCGCGCGAGGCGACGACGAACTGGTACTCGGTCTTGAAATGCCTGATGTGTCGGGCCACCGTGGCCGCGATCTGCATCCCGTTGGGCACCGCCAGACTACCTCCCTGCACGAAATCCGCCTGGAGGTCCACCGCCAGAAGTGCGTTCCTCATCCTCTTCCTCGCGTCTCACTTAACGCGTAAGTAGACTGCCGTTATGGCCTCCGTGATAGTAGCGGGCGCACGCACCCCGTTTGGCAGGTTCGGGGGAGCGTTCAAGGAGGTCCCGGCCAAAACCCTCGGCGCGCACGCCATCCGGGCAGCGCTCGAGAGGGCGGGGGTCAAAGGCTCCGACGTCGACTACGTGATCATGGGCCAGGTCTTGCAGGCCGGCGCCGGGCAGATCACTGCCCGCCAGGCGGCCATCGAAGCGGGCATCCCCCAGGAGGTCCCGGCGCTGACCATCAACAAGGTCTGCCTGTCCGGCCTCAACGCGATCGCCCTGGCCGACCAGCTGATCCGTGCGGGCGAGGTCGAGGTGGTGGTTGCGGGCGGGATGGAGTCCATGTCCGAGGCGCCGTACCTGATGCCGAAGGCGCGGTTCGGCGCCCGCATGGGCAACACGGAGCTGGTCGACTCGATGGTCCACGACGGCCTCTGGTCGACCTTCACCGAGCAGCACATGGGGGCGAGCTCCGACGAGGTGAACAAGGAGCTGGAGCTGAGTCGCGAGGAACAGGACGCGTGGGCCGCGCGCTCTCATCAGCGCGCGGAGAAGGCGTGGTCCGATGGCGCCTTCAGTGACGAGGTGGTGGCGGTCGCCTTGCCACAAAAGCGCGGCGAGGCGCTCCGCGTCGAGCGGGACGAAGGCGTGAGGCCCGGCACGACCGTCGCGTCGCTGGGCAAGCTGCCGCCCGCTTTCACTAAGGACGGCACCATCACCGCCGGCAACGCCTCGCAGATCTCAGACGGGGCGGCGGCGGTGGTCGTGATGTCGCAGGAGCGTGCTCGGCAGACAGGTGTCGAGCCGCTCGCCGAGGTAGTCGCCCACGGCATGAGCGCCGACCGCTACTCGTGGCTGCACACGGTGCCCGCGCTTGCGCTCAGCAAGGCCTTGAAGAAGGCAGGCCTCGAGGCCGGCGACCTCGACCTGGTCGAGATCAACGAGGCCTTCGCCGCTGTCGCGCTCAACGCGACTCGCATGCTCGAGCTCGACGAGGAGCGCGTCAACGTCAACGGCGGCGCTGTCGCGTTGGGCCATCCCATCGGCGCCAGCGGCGCGCGCCTCGTGCTCACCGTGGCGGGCGAGCTCAGGCGCCGGGGACTGCGCACCGGCGCGGCCGCGCTTTGCGGCGGCGGCGGCCAGGGCGACGCGCTGATCGTTCGACGTCCCGAAGCGTGACCGCCCGGACCGTAGCCCCCTACGGTTCGTGGGCCTCGCCCATCACGCCAGAGCTGCTCCTGCGTGGCACGGTCCAGCTGCGCAACCAGATGCTGCGGTGGGACGGCGAGGACCTGTACTGGTCCGAACTCCGTCCTGACGAGGGCGGTCGCATCGTCGTCTGCAGGCGCGCGGCGGGCGGCGTCACGGCCGATGTCACTCCGCCGGGATTCAACGCTCGCTCCCGCGTGCACGAATATGGTGGCGGCCATTTCGCAGTGAGCAGGGGCACGGTCTGGTTCACGAATTTCGAGGACCAGCGCCTGTACCGACAGGAGGGCGGCCGGGATCCGCAGCCGATCACGCCCGACGCCGACGTCCGGCACGCCGACATGGCGGTCGATGCGCGGCGCGACCTGATCTTCGCGGTGCGCGAGGACCACACGACCGGTGCTGTGGAACCGGTCAACACCCTGGTCGCGCTGCCGGCCGCCGGAGGAGAGGCGCACACCATCGCGGCCGGCGGCGACTTCTACTCGTCACCCAGACTGAGCCCGGATGGAAGCCGGCTAGCGTGGACCACGTGGAATCACCCGAACATGCCGTGGGACGGCACCGAGCTGTGGATCGGCGAGCTCGATGCGCATGGGCGGATCAAGTCGTCGCGCAAGATTGCGGGCGGCGAAGGCGAGTCGATCCTGCAGCCGGAGTGGTCGCCGCTCGGCGAGCTCTATTTCGTGTCGGATCGCACCGACTGGTGGAACCTCTATCGCGCGCGCGGCGAGGGCGACGAGCCGGTGTGCCGGTACGCTGCGGAGTTCGGCGCGCCCCACTGGGTGTTCGGCCAGCGCTTTTATGACTTCGCGGGTCCGGACGAGATCGTCTCCCTCTACACGGTGGCGAGCGGCACGAGGCTGGGCCGGCTCGACCTGAACACCGGGACGCTGAACCACGTCCAGCTCCTGTATTCGGGCCTCCACGGCGTGCAGGTCCACGGCCGCAAGGCGGCCTTTTATGCGGGGTCGTCGACGCTCGCGGAGCGCGTGCTGGTCATCGACCTCGACACGCAGGCCGAGGACGTGGTCAGGGTCGCGAACCCCGCGCACATCGACGCGGGTTACCTGAGCACGCCGCGGCCCGTCGAGTTTCAAACGGAAAACGGGCTCACCGCCCACGCGTTCTACTACGCGCCGAGGAACAAGGACTTCGATGCGCCGCCGGATGAGAAACCGCCGCTGGTCGTCCACTGTCATGGCGGCCCAACCGGTTCGGCGGGGCAGATCTACCCATTCGAGTACCAGTACTGGACCAGCCGCGGCATCGCGCTGGTCGACGTCAACTACGGCGGTTCTGCGGGTTACGGGCGCGCGTACCGGCAGCGGCTCAACCGGCAGTGGGGGGTGGTCGACGTCGACGACTGCATCAACGCAGCGCGACACCTGGTGAACGAGGGTCTGGCCGACAGCGAGCGTGTTTCCATCACCGGGGGCTCCGCCGGTGGCTACACGACGCTGCTGTCGCTCACCAAGCGCGATTTCTACAACGCCGGCGCGAGCCACTACGGAATCGGCGACCTGGAGCTGTTCATCAAGGAGACGCACAAGTTCGAATCGCATTACTGCGAGACGCTGGTCGGTCGGTACCCGGAGCGGGCCGACGTGTACCACGACCGCTCAGCGATCTACTTCGCGGACAGCCTGCGCTGTCCGGTGATCCTGTTCCAGGGCCTCGAGGACAGGGTGGTGCCACCGAGCCAGGCCGAGACGTTTGTGGCGGTGTGCAAGAAGAATGGGCTGCCTTACGCATACATTCCGTTCGAGGGCGAGCAGCACGGCTTCCGGCAGGACCGCAACATCAAACGCTCGATCGAAGGTGAGCTTTACTTCCTGGCCCGCATCTTCGAATTCCAGCCGGCGGACCAGATCGAACCGGTCGAGATGGCCAACTTCCGCGGCGAACCCCCCGGATAGTCCGGCCTCTCCGACCTGGGGGGCCGCCTGCGACCCGGATAGTCCGGCCTCTCCGGAGGGGAGGCGAGATCAACCTGGCGACGTATCTTGTCCGAAGTCGGCGTGGCGGAATGGCAGACGCGCCAGCCTTAGGAGCTGGTGCCCGAAAGGGCGTGGAGGTTCAAATCCTCTCGCCGACACCAGAACCCGGCCGGGTAGCCTAAAGTTCAGCTTTCGTGGGACAGGAAGCTCCCCCATCCGGGCAAGCGCACGGCGCCGCCCCGGAAAAGAACGGGTCACGGCCCAAGGCTGCGAGCAACGGACACCAGAGCATCGGCGGCTACCGCGTGCTGCGCGAGCTGGAGACGGACAGCCTGGGTTCGGTGTACGAAGCGGAACATCCGCGGCTGCACCGTCGCGTCGCCGTGCGCACGATCGGCTCCAACGTCGCGCGGGACGTCAGCTTCTCGCGCCGCTTCCTGCTCGAGCTCCGCTCCTACACCGCGCTCGAGCACGAGGCCATCCCACGCCTCTATGAGCTCGCGTACGACGGCGAATCACCGTACCTGGTCACCGAGATGGTCCCTGGCCGCACCCTCGACCAGCTCATGGGCGACGGCCAGCGCTATGAGCCGATCGGCATCATCTCGCTGCTGCGACCCATCGCGAGTGCGCTCGACTACGCCCATTCGCGCGCGACCGTGCATCGCGACGTCAAGCCGGCGAACATCCTGCTCGCCGACGACGGCCGCACCCTGCTCACGGGCTTCGGCCTCGGCACCGTCGCGTCGTTCAACACCGGACCCGGCGGCAGCGGACCCATCGCGCCTGACTACGTCGCGCCCGAGCGCCTGGTCGGCCGCGAGGTCGACGGCCGCGCCGATGTGTACTCGATGGCCGCAGTCATCTTCGAGGCGGTGACGGGCCGCCGGCCCTTCTCCTCCAAGAGCTGGATCGAAACCTTGAGCCGCCGGCTGTATGAGGCTCCGCCGAGCGTGCGCGATGTGGTGCCCGAGCTCCCGGCCAATTTCGCCTCGGTCTTGCAGCAGGCGATGGATCGCGACCCCGACCGGCGCCCCGCCACGGCCGGCGAGCTTCTCGACGTGCTCGAGTCCGCGCTCACCTCGCCCAATGGAGGGCCGGCCATAGTGCGCCGGCGGCAGCCGCCGAAGATCGAACCGCTGAGGCGCGGAGCGAGAAGCGAAGCCAACCACGCACCGAAGCCCGAGTCGAAAGCGCAGCCGAGGGTCGCGGGGAAGTCGCTGGGCTGGAGCCGCCTGAAGGTCGGGTTCGGCCTCACCGCGTCCCTCTTCGCGGTCGTCGGTGTGGGGGAGACGGTCTGGCTGGTCGCGGGTCCGGGGCTGAAGCTGATCTCGAGGCTGTTCGGCCGCTAGAGGCCGGCGGCGGCGGTTCAGGCCGTGCGGCCGTCGATCATCAGCACCGAATTGCAGGTGAACACGCGGTCGACCGCGAAGCCTGGGTTCAAGCTGGAGGGGTCCTGGCCGATCGTCGTCGCGATCTGCGACGCGATCTGCTGAGCCGGAACGCTCATGCCGAACACCTGCGCGCCCACCGCCATGATGTCCAGCGTGCCGTTGCGCGCCACCATCACGACCGACCCGCTCCATCCCACGCCGTTGTAGGTTCCGCTGCCGTTGATGATCGCGCCGGCGGTCGAGTCTCCGTTGATGGTGAGGTGGAGGTTCGTCAACCCGGTCACGTTCACGGTGCTCGACAGGTCCTGGGCTGTGTAACCGCGGTGGACAGCGCCACCCGACTCGACATCAGCCGTGGCGCATGCTTCGACCGACGCGACCGCGAGGAATGGCTCTTCACCATTCGGACCAAGGCCGCTGACGCCCGTGACGGTGATCGTGTAAATCCCCGGCGGACCGTTGTTGACGACCACCACGATGGGTGATGGGCCGGTGCCGGTGTACGTCTGGTTGTCCGGCGCCTTGATCGTCAGCTTCATCGCGCTGCCCGGGTAACCGAGCGAGCCCTTGACGAGCGCGCCGCCCGCGTAGCTGTAGCTGTACGTCTGCGTCTCCCCGTTGTGCAGAGGCCCGCCGACCGAGTCCTGCTCCGTGCCGGGCGTCGTCCCGGCTTCGACCGCGTTCGACGCGGCAAGCGCGGGACCGAACGGGTCGTTGGGATCGGGTTGGATCGGTCCGGCCGGGCCAACATTGCCCTCGGGGTCAGCCGTAGCCTGCTCCGGAGCGACAAGGTGGACGTGGTTCTTGCCATCGAAGTCGAGCGCGCCTTCGAAGAGCTTCACGACCATCGTGCCGTTGGGAGTGATGTACACCTCGAACTTGGTGCCACGGACGGTAGCGGTGGCAGACTGCCCGGCGACCTGGAAGGTCGCACCCGAGACCAGGTGCTGCACGTTGGTGAACGTCCGCCCGACCTCCTGCAGCAGCTTCACGTCGTGCAGGTTTCCGCTCTTCGAGAAGTGCGCCGAGCTGAGCGTGATGGTGCTCTGGCTGGCCAGCCTGGTCAGCGTTCCGTCGGGCAACCCCAGGGCCGCGCGGCCCTTCGCGTCGGTCTGGACCGAATCGCCGGGCTGCACGGTGGCGCCGGTGGTCGCCGCCGAGTAGGTGCCGCCCGCTCCGTGCTTGACCGAGGCCACAGGCTGATAAACGGTCAGGGTGCCTGACACGTTGATCGCGGCCTGGGCCGCGACGTTCAGCCAGACCACCACCCCGGCGATGATCAGGATCAGCACCACCAGGACGATCAGGATGCGTCGTCCGCCACGGCGTCGAGGCAGCGGGCGGGCGACGGCGCTCATGGTGCCCGGGAAAGATAGCTCACCGGGGGCGGTTTCGCCCCCAGTTTAGGGCCGGCAGGCGATACCTACCGGTGGCCTTCAACCACCATCACGGTGTCTCCATCAGCCCCGGCGCAGGAGTACACGCGGTCGACTGTGAAGCCCGTCGGCAGCGAGTTCAAGGACACGCCGACCGAGCTGAGGTAGGACACGACCTTCGGGGTGAAGTTGATCCCGTTCACCGTCACCGAGGTGACCACGACGCTCAGGTTGGGTGTGCCAGAGGTGATCGCCAGCGTCCAGGTGATCGGCACGCCGTTGAGCTTCCCGAAATAGGTGACCGTCGACGATGTCGCAGAGACGCCCACCACCTGCAGGCTGATGCCTGCCTGTGAGAGTGAGCTGGACAGCTGGTTGGTGCTCAGCGTCTGCCTCACGACGCCGGCCGTGTCGACGTTCGCCGACGCACATGGTGCGTCGGTCGCGAACGCGATCGAGTACGGCTCGCCGTTCGACGAGACGCTGATCGCCTTGACCACCGCCTTGTACAGGCCCGGCGCGCCGTTGGGGACCCTGATGATCACCGGCGGCGGTCCCTGGTGCGACATCACGTGACCGTCTGGAGTGGTGAGGGTGATGCTCATCAGGCTGCCCGGGTAGCACAGCGACAGCGTCAGGTTGCCCCCGGTCGAGTAGTAGTCGTTCTCGGCCGTCTGCCCCGTGGCGAGGTCGTCGCCGTTCCAGGTCTGGGTGGTGCCGGCGGTCGTGCCGCTCGAGATGTCCTGCGTGCACTCGAACGTCAGCGGGTTGGCGTCCTGCACGTCGAACTGGCTCGACCTCAGGTTGTTCAAGCTGCCGCCCGAGTCCGCGTCGATCTCCTGCCCGGCATGCAGCTGGACTGTCGTCCGGCCCGAAATGGTGACCGTGCCCACGAACGCCCAGATCCGGTTCGTCCCGTCGGGCCGGACCAGTATCTCGAACTGCGTACCGCGGACCTGAGCGCTGACCGAGTGGCCGTTGACCTGGAACGACGCTCCGCTCGCCAGGTGCTCCACGTCGGTGAACGTGCGGCCGACCTTCTGCACGACCTGGGCTGTCTGCAGCCGCCCGGTCTTCTGCAGCTGGACCGCCGTGACGGTGACCGTCGTGTTCGGCGACAGTCGCACGAACGAGCCGTCAGGGAATTGAACCTGCGCGTGGCCGGCGGCGCCGGTGGCCACCGTGCTGCCCGGGTTCAGCGATTCGCCGGCGATTCCCGGGTGGCCATCGACGGTGACCGGCTGGTTGAAGATGATGAGGGTGGCCGGTGCGTTCACCGCGGCGGACGCCTGGACGACGAAGAACCAGTACCCCCCGCCGAGCGTGAGCAGCACGACGAGGATCACGACCAAAAGACAGCCGCCGCAGCCGCACCCGCACCCCCGGCCGAAGCATCCGGATCTCGGGGTGGTCGCCGGAGGAACCGCCTGCTGCTGGACCTGCGGCGCGGGAGGTGGCGCGGGCGGTGGCTCTATCGCCATCGCCGGGGAACATTAACGGTTGAACGGCCCGCCTGATCACTAACTCGCTCGAGTGGGTCGCGGGCCCCGAACAGCCGCGGGATCGATGCGGACGAGGCCGGGGTCAGGCCTGGAAGTCGATGACCAGGCGGGCTGGTTCCTGCAGCACGAAGACACGCATGCAGGCGGGCTTGCTGAGGGCAAGTCCCCACGCGTAGTAGCCCTCGTAGTCCTCCACCTGTTTGGCTTCGAACAGCACCTGGTACTCCGGATGCAGCAGGTCGGTCGGGCCGGTGAAGGTGTTCACGGCGGTTGCGGAGTGGACGGTGACGAGGACTCCCGCCGCACCGTTCATGGTCACGGGCTTTCCGCTGCCGCCTGAGCTGAAGACTGGCTTGGCCTGGCGCTTCACGGTGTACAGCGGAATGATCGAGTCGAACTGCAGGACGAAGCGGTCGTAGCCCTGCTGCTCGGCGACCCGCGCGGTGATCGCGTTGGCGACGCCGGTCCTGCCGCCGCTGACGTCAGCGCAGGCGAAGTTGGGAAGAGCGTTGCCTGGCGGCGTCGGCGGGGCCACCGGAGGCGCGCCGATCCTCGGCGCGGATGCGGCCGAGCTTGGGCTCGATCCGGGCGACACGGCCGCGCTGGGCGCGAGATTGGGGCCGCAGCCCGCCAGCAGTGCGGTGGCCAGGAGGATGAGGGCGGGTCGCATCGGCCAATGGTATGGTCGTGGCTCGCCAGGACGTCGCCGAGGTGGCGGAACAGGCAGACGCGTCGGTCTCAAAAACCGATGTCCGCAAGGACGTGCGGGTTCGACTCCCGCTCTCGGCACCACGCATGTCTAACGGCTGGCCCTGGCGGCACCGTTACTGTGCTTTTCGGGAGCGCGCCTCAAGGCTAGATTGAATTCGGAACCCGGTCCCTGGGGGTCGGCGTCTGGCGCGATCGTCCGCTGGCTCCGGCCGCGGACCTGAAGCTCGAGCAGCCAGTCGCGGACCAACGGGAGCGGTACGAGCGTTACGGCTCGGCCAAGATCCTGTCCGAGCTGACCGGGCATGAGTTCAAGCGCTGCCTGGCCAAGGAGCTATGCGCCCTGACCTTGGAGGCACCGAGGACGACGGCGATGCCGCCTTTTGAAGATCAAACGCGGCAAGGGAGCTAAGTTCCAGCGGGTACCCGGCAGCCGGCAGCTGCGCCGCGTGCTGGTCCGCTACGCCAATCGCCGGACTGTGCGTCAGATCGGCTGCTCGTCCTGTCGCATGGCACGCCGGTAACGGTCGGTTGTGTAGACCCACCTCTTTGGTCGCCTTCATCGCCGCCTGGGCTTTCGCGTCTACGCCACAAATTCCGCCACACCTTCGCCACCGAGTGTCTGCGACGTGGCGGTGAGATCGAACGGCTGCGCCGGATCCTCGGTCACACGATCTACGTGATGGTCGTGCGCTACGTCCACCTGGACAAGGGCGACCTCCACCGCGACTTCGAGACTTGTGCACCTTATTAGTGAGTGGAAATCGGCTCCACTAAGCTAGCGGCAATCCGGCAGCGGTTCTTTGAGGAAAGGATGGACGACTCGTCTAGTAGCGCGGCCCCGCAGTGGTCCGCGGACCGTCAGTGGTGGTGGGACGGCACAACATGGATTCCAGCGTCGGAAGGACCCTCGGATGGTGATAGTGCCGATGCGGCGCCAAGCACAGACGGCGAGAAGTCAGCTGTTGCCACGTCTGCCGAGCTCTCTTCACCTTTAACGGACGCGGCTACTCAAGATCTCGTCGTCAAGGGCAAGGTGCGTTTGACCGGCATCACCAACGTTGCCAAGTTGGTCTCTGGACCTTCTGGCTGGCACGTGGGTGCCGTTGTGCTGCCTGTCATGGAGGGACGCAAGATCACCTTCCGAGCCGGCTTCAAAACCGGCGATTACCCACTCGCTGGGGCGAGGGCGGCGCTCCTCGGCCCGGATCAGTTTCGGATTTCGTGTACGGCGTCAGATGGTCATGTTGAAGACTTTGTCTTTTCATGCGGCGATGCTGCCGGGGTGGTCTCTGACTTCACTGCCCACGGTGGCCTGTTGGCGCCAGACTCACTGCCGATCGCCCAAGGCCTGGGGGTCCCACCGTCAAAGACGAAGGCGCCATCAGTGCCCTTAAGCATCATGGGAATCGAGTTGGTCGGCGGATCTCCCGACTTCAAGCCAGGAAGCAAGGTCGGGCTTTCGCTCTCTGGTGACTTCCTGCAACTACGGTCCGGCTTCAAGCAAGCGCAGTACGACCTGGCCTTTGTCTCCGCCATGGCTCAGACACAGAACGAAATCGAGCGTCGTGTCACGGCAACTCGGTTGCTCGCAGTCGGCGTGTTCGCGTTCGCCTGGAAGAAGCAAGCCGGCCATCACCACCAGTACCTGAACGTTGAATACGATGACGGCTCCCGTCGATTGGCTCTCGTCTTTGAGACTGACAAGGCACCGGGTCTCGCGCAGAAGATGCAAGATGCGTCCAGTGCCGCAAGGCAGCGTCGCGGAATCGGTTCTCAGTCGATGGCCGCACCTAGCTCGCCCCCAGTCGAAGATATTCCCGGCAAGATCAAGCAGCTTGCTGAGCTGCGCGACAACGGGCTACTCACCGATGAGGAGTTCGCGACAAAGAAGGCAGATCTGCTGGCTCGCATGTGAGGTCTGCCGTGCTGGGTATCAAAGAGCCGCAAGGGAACGGCCTCGTTCTAATCGAGTGCCGGATCGAACGTAGCGCGCGGTTCCTGCCACGAGGTTTCGAACCACACCAGCTTGCGGTGGAGTTGGCGAGCGCCTTCGGCAGCAAGTTGGGTGGTTCGTAGGCCGTCGATGATCTCGTGGTGCATGGTCACGGGCATGTACAGGAGAGCTAGGCTCTCGGGCAGGCCGCTGGCATCATGCTGGGGAAGGTACATGTAGTTGATCAGGCCGTCGTACTTGCGTACGAGCCCGATCTTGCTGTCGTCCAGTAATTCTTTCTCGAGTAACCATTCGATCGGCATGATCGGAACCAGCGTGCGCACGGGATGCGCATATTTTCCCGGTTCCTTCTGCGCCCGCATGGAGCAGGTTGGCGTGATGAGCATGGCCGGCCCGATCTCCAAGGGACCGGCCAGAAAGTGACGGACACCGCCGCTCGTCTGCTGCTCAACGATCTGTCCAGGGACCGGGTACGCGAGCGGAACCTCTCGGAAGATGTCGCCCTGGCTCAGGTGCGGGATCCGTATTTCGTAATACGCCGCGTCGGCGGGTCGGATCTCCGGCACCGGCCAACTCTAGCTTCAGTCGTCGTCCCCACGAACGATTCGGCCACGCGCCGGTCGCTCAATCACTGGGCCTTCATCGAAGGGCGCTAGTTGGGTGAGCATCTCCTGCCGCATACGCTCTATCTGGCCGACGTCAAAGCGTCGAAAGCCAGAGCCCGGAAGGCGGCCAGCTCGCAGCACACCTCGGTTAGCCCAGTTCCGGACCGTCGCCTCGGAGACGCCGAGCCGCCGTGCAGTCTCACGAACATTGAGCAGGGTCGGGATCGCAGCTGCCATTGGACACACTTTAGCCTTCGATCGCGAGTTTGTCAACTTTAGCGACTTTGTTGACTAGTACGTACCCTATTGCCGCTGCGAATCCATGTTCGGTCCTTGGGTTTCAGGCGAGGCCCGAAGGCCAATCGCAGGCTTTGAACCGGCACCCCCCGGTCCGTCGGCCGTGGTTCGCGGCGAGACCAGGCTCATCGCGTGCTCGGCCAGTGCAGTGATTGTGAGCGCCGGGTTCACGCCCAGGTTCACCGGGACGGACGAGCCGTCGATCACGAACAATCCGGGATGACCGAACGCCTCATGGCGCTCGTCGCAGACCGCGGTCTGCGGGTCGCTGCCGATCACGGCGCCGCCGAGGATGTGAGCGGTGCTCGGGATGTCGAAGAGCACCTCGTTGATCGAGCTCGACGGCCAGCCGTCGATCTTCCTCGCCACCCGGCGCGCCATGTCGTTGGCGATCGGGATGTAGGAGGGAGAGTGCCGGCCACCCGCCTCCGCCGGAGTTGACGCGAGGGCACTTCGGAAAGGCCAGAACCATCTCCGCTTCAGGACCAGCCGGAAGTGGTTTTCGGTGGTCTGCATGACAAGCAGGAGGATCGTCCGCTGTGCCCAGCCGAACGGCAGGATCGAGCGGGCGAGGTCGCCCGGATGCGTAAGGCAGTTCCTGAAGAAGCGAAGGGGGCGCGGGAGTCCTGGGCCGCCGTCCGTCAGGGGTTTGGCCAGGAGCGCGATGAAGTCCGAGCCGCGTGGATAGCGGACGGGTTGAATGTGCGTGACCTCGTCGGGATGGATGCCTGAGGTGATCGCGATCCCGTCGGTGAAATCCGCGTGCCTTTTACGCGACGTTGCGCCGACGATCGCCTCGCTGTTCGTTCGCACGCGTTGCCCGACGGCGGGCGAGAGGCGCGGCAGCGAACCCCGTTCGCGAGCTCGCAGCAGGAGCTCGACAGTGCCAAGCACGCCCGCCGCGAGGACCACGTTCTTCGCCAGCCACGCCCTGCCGCCGCGACCGAACAGACCAGTGCTGCGAAAGCTCATCAGCCTGTATCCCACTGCAAGCGCTTCAACGCGGTCGACCTGGGTCTCCGCGTAGACCTCGACGCCCAGCTTCTCGGCCAGGTACAGGTAGTTTTTGTCGAGCGTGTTCTTGGCGTTGTGGCGGCAACCGACGATACAGCCGCCGCAGAACACACAACCCGCGCGATCCGGACCAGCGCCGCCGAAGAAGGGATCCGCCACCGTCTTGCCAGGTTCGCCGAAGAAGACGGCCACCTCGGTCGGGGCGAACGTCTCCGCCTTGCCCATCTCCTCTGCACACTCTTTCATCACCAGGTCCGCCTGCGTCAGCCGCGGGTTGGTGGTCGCGCCCAGCATTCGCTCGGCCGTCGCGTAATGCGGGCGCAGGGCGTCTTCGTTCAGGCCGGCGGGCCACTCGGGACGCGTGAAAACATCTGCGCCGGGGACCGGCAGCGTGTTGGCGTACACCAGGCTGCCGCCGCCTACACCGGAGCCCGATCCGACCAACGCCTCGCGGAGCAGCGTGAGTCGCATGATGCCGTGGCAGAAGAGTCGGGGCATCCATAGATAGCGGCGCAGGTTCCAGTTCGTCTTCGCGAAGTCGTCGGGCGTGAAACGTTTGCCCGCCTCCAGCACCGCGACCCGGTAACCCTTCTCGGCGAGGCGCAGCGCGGAGACCGACCCGCCGAAGCCCGAGCCGACGACGATAAAGTCGTACACGCCGGATGATGATGGACGGAAATGAAGCGCGCCGGTGAGCTGATTCGCGAAGAGGTCACCTCATGGGAGGGCGTCGACGCGTATCCGCATCGATTCGGAGGCGTCGAGTACCGGGTCGGGCGAAAGGAGATGGGCCACGTCCACGGCGATCGCCTGGCTGATCTCCCCTTGCCTCGCAAGCTGCACGACGAGATGATCCAGGCGGGACGCGCCCAGCCGCACCATGTCCTGCCCGATACCGGCTGGGTCAGCGTGTGGATCACCGGGCCGGAAGACGCCCGATCAGTGATCGAGCTCTTCCGGCTGCAGTACGAGCGCTACATCGCCGCGAAGGCTAGGGCGACGGAATGATCGCCGGGATCACGTAGGCCTCGATCATCGCCACCACGCCGACCGCGGCGGTCAGGATCAGGCTGTAGCGGATGACGCGGCGGAAGATCTCGCCCTCCGCGCCTACCTTGTTCACGCCGGCCGCGCCGACCGACAGGTTCTGAGGGCTGATCATCTTGCCCATCACGCCGCCTGACGAGTTGGTCGCGGCCGTGAGGATCGGGCTGACGTTGCCCAGCTGCTGAGCCGTCTGCGCCTGCAGAGGTCCGAACAGCGTGTTGGACGACGTATCGCTCCCGGTGAGAAAGACGCCAAGCCACCCGAGGAACGCGGCGACGAACGGGAATATGAAGCCGGTCTTCGACAGCGCGATGGCAAGGCTCGAAGTCATACCTGAGTAGTTCATTACGTAGGCGATGCCGAGGATGAAGGCGATGGTCAGGATCGGCAACGCGAGCTGTCTCACAGTACGGGCGTAAACCGTGAAAAAGTTGAGCCGCGCGCCCATGCCGAGCATCAGCAGGAACGCGATCACGTCGGCGTAGAGGACCAGCGAGCCCGCCGCGGCGAGGAAGTCCCACTTGAACGGATTGGTGTACGCGGTCGAGGTTTTGACGATCGGCTTTTCGTTGAAGACCAGCGACACCGGCGCGCCCTTTGCGTTGAGCTGGTACGTGCCGGGCCAGTAGAAGTTCCAGACCGGGAACTTGAACGCCTGGCGATCCTTCGCCGGATCGGGCCCGACCCACGGCAGCAGGCACAGCTTGTAGGCGGGCGCACCGCAGTTGAGGTCGGCCGTGATGTTCCACGGAGTGCCCAGCGCGGTCTTCGGGTCGCCCACCGGCTTGCCGGCCCAGAACGGCAGGTTGCCCATCTGACCGACCAGGATCACGATCACCAGCACGAGGTACATCGCGTACGCCCGGAGGACGCGGCCGGGAGAGTCCGCGACGTCGAACGGCGATGCCGCACCGCGGGCCGCCTGTCCCGGAAGGTCCGCCTCGCGCGGCCTGCCGGCTGCGCCGGGACCTCGTTCAGCCACCGCGGCGGTCGGCGTCTCGTGCGCGAACTGCCAGACCTCTTTCGGCCTCCAGAACCGCAGCAGCAGCGCCAGGCATCCCATCGAGACGAGCGCGGCGATGATGTCCGTCAGCTGGGGGCCGACGAAGTTCGCGACCAGGAACTGGACGACCGCGAACGACACGCCGCAGACCAGCACCGCCGGCAGGATCTCTCTCATCCGCCTCCACCCGGCCAGGACCACGATCAGGTAGGCGGGGATGATGATCGAGAAGAGCGGAAGCTGCCTGCCCACCATCGCCGAGAGGGCGAGCGTGGTCTGGGTCGGATCCTTGTGCAGGATCGGCGCCACCAGGCCGCCCAGCGTCACGACCGGGATGCCGATCGAGCCGAACGCCACCGGGGCGGTGTTGGCGAGCAGTGACAGGACCGCCGCCGTCACGGGTTCGAAGCCCAGGCTCGCCAGGATCGAGGCGCTGATCGCCACCGGCGCGCCGAATCCGGCGATGCCCTCGAGCAGCGCGCCGAAGCTGAACGCGATGAGCAGGGCCTGAAGCCGGCGGTCACGGGTGAGCCGCGTCAGCGAGCGTTTGATCACGTCGAAGTCGCCGCTCGCCACGGTCAGGTTGTGGAAGACGATCGCGTTGAGCACGATCCAGCTGATGGGCCAGAGCCCGAAAGCCATGCCCTCTGTCGTGGCGCCGAGCGTGATGCCGAACGGCATGCCCCAGACGATCCACCCGAGCAGCGCCGCCACCACAAGCGAGGCAAGCGCGCTCAACCAGGCGGGCAGGCGAAGGACGGCGAGCATGACGAAAAGCACATACAGCGGCAGTCCGGCGACCAGCGCCGAGAGCAGGATGCTGTCGATGACGGGCTGATAGACCTGGTGAAAAGCCAGCAGCATTGCCATCACTCCCCAAGGCCGCCGGCGCCCCCGCGCCTCAATCACGGGGCGCTCCGGTCAGCTCAGGTCAAATTGAATCCGAACCAACCGGGCTTTGCAAGCGCGGGGCTACCAGGAACCGCCGCCGCCGCCGCCACCACCACCGCCCGAGAACCCCCCGCCCCCGAAGCCGCTCGAGCTCCCGGAGCTCGGCGGCGTGTAGGAGATCGCGCTCGAGATGTTGGTGTTCATCGTCTCCAGGGAGCTCGCCAGGACGGCGGCCTGGAAGGGCCCGGCACCCGAGTACCACCCGGCGCCGCCCCCGGCCGCGATGTCGATTCCTTCGAACGCCTTGGCCCAGAGGGTGACGCAGCCGAAGACGATGGCGTACGGCAGCAGCTGGGTGAAGATGTCGGCCTTCGCCGCGAACTGCTGCCTGTACTTCTCCGCCGTCGTCATGTACAGGCGGAAGCCGAGCGCGTGCTGCATGAGGTCGCGCCCGGCCGCGGAGCGCTGCGGCATGGCGCGGTGCATCCCGGCCAGCACCCCGCCGGCCAGGGCCACCGCGAACCCGATCAACCCCCAGCCGAACGCGACGCCCAGGAGGAATGTCAGCGCGAAGCCGAGCCCGATGATGCCCACCCCGAGGCATCCCCACCCGCCGCGCGCCCAGTCCGGCCGCGTGGTGAAGAGGTGGCGAGCCATCGCGTCGGAGTAGATCTGGCTCTCGACCAGCCTCAGGGATGGCGCAAAGGAGCCGCGCAGCTCCGACAGCTTGACCTGCTGGCGACCGGCGAAGATGCCGTCGAGCAGCGTCTTCTCGTACTGCTGCAGGCTGGTCACCTCGCCACCCTTCCAGGTGAAGAGCCAGTCCTTCTGACCCGGCACCTCGCTGATCGTGAGGTTGCCACGGACGGCGAGGTCGACGATCGAGGCGGTCACGTCCTTGGCGTCCGCGCTCTCGTCGAGCAGCAGCCCGAGCTGTGCCGGACGCATACCCTGGGGCGGCCCGAACTCGACCACCACCGGGTCGTGGTCGAAAAGTGGCGCGGCGTGGACGCGCGTGTCGGGGCCGGAGTAGTAGTGGCCGATGTAGGCGCGGTCGCGGCCGTGCAGCCACCACATCCACACGACCAGGGCGACGCCGGCGACGAATACCGCCAGGCTCGCGCCGACCGTCAGGGGAGTGATGTCGAAGGCGTCAGCCGGGAACTGGCGGCGGCGCGGCTCGAGCAGCGGGGGCGGCACGTGGACGAACCCCTTCCTCAACCCCGCGACGATCGTCATCTGCTCGCCCGATGCCAGCAGGCGCGTGGTGGCGAAGTCGATCGTGCTCGAGGTGTTGGTGTGGCCGCAGGGGTCGCGCGAGCCGGTCGGTCCCTGGTAGCACGCCGCGGCCTCGAGCGCTGTGCCTGGAAAGGCGATGGTTGCGCTGACAGACTGCTTCGGCACAGGCCACAGCGCGCCGTCGACGTTCCAGGAAAGCTCGTCGTGGTCGGAGAACGAGTTCATCGCGCCGCGGACGGTGTAGGTGATGACGTACCGGTTCATCCCCGTGACCAGGAAGGTCGGGTCGCCGATCTTGATCACCTCGTTGTCGCTATCGATCGACGTGGTGTAGGTGAGCTGTCTCAGACCGTCGGTGACCGAGATGACGTGAAGGAGGTAGTAGCGGTCGCGGGTGTCGTCGTAGCGGTACCGGAGCGGGATGGTGCGGAAGATGCCGTGCTTCTGGAGCGAGCCGAAATCGACGTGGATGTCCTCCTGGACGGTCAGCATCGAATCGGTCCCGATGGCGATCTCCGAATGGAAGGAGGTGATCGTCCAGGCCTCGTCGGCATGCGCGGGGGCGGCTGTGGCCAGCGTCATCAGGGAGCACCCGACCAGGCCGAGCAGGGCCCGCGCGAGATGGATCTTCATGCGCGCCACGTATATTGCCGTGTGCCGACCATGACCATGGCCAACCTCAGGCACGACATCCGAAACGTAGCGATCATCGCGCACGTAGACCACGGCAAGACCACCCTGGTCGACGCGCTGCTCAAGCAGAGCCACACGTTCCGGGAGAACCAGGAGGTCGGTTCGCTGATCATGGACACCAACGACCTCGAGCGTGAGAAGGGAATCACGATCCTGGCCAAGAACACGTCGATCCGACACGGCGACGTGACGATCAACATCATCGACACTCCGGGCCACGCCGATTTCGGTGGCGAGGTCGAGCGGGTCCTGAACATGGCGGACGGCTGCCTCTTGCTTGTCGACGCGGCCGAGGGGCCGATGCCCCAGACGCGCTTTGTCCTGCGCAAGGCGTTCGAGGTCGGGCTGAGGATCGTCGTCGTGATCAACAAGGTCGACCGCGCCAACGCCGACCCCAAGGCGGCGCTGGACAAGGTCCACGACCTTTTCCTCGAGCTCGCCGAGGACGCCGACCAGCTCGAGGCGCCCGTGGTGTACGCGATCGCCAAGCAAGGCCGCGCGGGCATGGACCCGGCCGACCTGTCGCCGGACCTCGAACCGCTGTTCAAGACGATCATCGAGCACGTTCCCGCGCCGGTCGCCCAGGAAGGCGGCTTCCAGATGCTGGTCGCGAACCGCGCCTACGACGACTACACCGGCACGATGGCGATCGGGCGCATCAGCCGCGGCAGCGTGCAGCCCGGCGACGTGGTCGCGGTGCTCGGCGCCGGAGGAGATGCCCGGCGCGTCCGGGTGGTCCAGGTCCTCCTCTATCGGGGGCTGGACCGGGTACCGGTGCCGGCAGCCAGCGCCGGCGATATCGCCCTGCTGACCGGTCTCGAGGAGATCGCGATCGGCGACACTCTTGCGGATCCGGAGTCCCCCGACCCCCTGCCGCGGATCGAGATCGACGAGCCCACGGTGCGCATGACCTTCGGCGTCAACACCGCGCCTTTCACAGGACGCGAAGGCAAGTTCTCCACCACGCGACAGCTCCGCGCGCGCCTCTACAAGGAGCTCGACACGAATCTGGGTCTGCACGTGGAGGACACGGATGCCGCGGAGCGGTTCCTGGTCAGCGGCCGGGGCGAGCTTCACCTCGCGGTGCTGATCGAGACCATGCGCCGCGAGGGTTACGAGTTCGAAGTCTCGCGGCCGGAGGCGATCGTCAAGGTGATCAACGGCCAGCGCATGGAGCCGGTCGAGCGCCTCACGGTCGACGTGCGCGAGGAATACCTCGGCGGGGTGACGGAAGCGCTCGGCAAGCGACGCGGCGAGATGATCGAGATCGTGTACGACAAACGCGGCGGCGTGCGACTCGAGTACCTGATACCGACGCGCGGCCTGATCGGTTTCCGGAACGCGTTCCTCACCCTGACGGCGGGCAACGGGCTCATGGGCTCGATCGGCATCGGTTACCGGCCGTGGGCGGGGGAGTTCCGCGAGCAGCGCAACGGCGCCCTCACCGCCTCGTCGGCCGGGAAGTCGCTGGCCTTCGGTCTCGCGGGCGCGCAGGAACGCGGGACGACCTTCATCGAGCCGGGTGAAGAGGTGTACGAGGGCATGATCGTCGGCATCCAGAAGCGGCCTGGCGACATCCGCGTCAACGTGTGCCGCGAAAAGAAGCAGTCCAACATCCGGTCCTCGACATCCGACATCTCGGTCCGTCTCACGCCGGCGTCGCGGCTGAGCCTCGAGCAGTCCCTCGATTTCCTCGCCGACGACGAGCTGCTCGAGGTCACACCGAAGCACCTTCGCCTGCGCAAACGGCACCTGACGGAGGTCGACCAATCCCGGGCCAGGAGGCTCGCGGTTCAGGGGTCCCCGCGAGTTCACGGCAAAGCCTCGGAACTGGTGGGGTAAAACGGTGGGGAATAGGTCTTGGCCGTTCCGGGTATACTCCCTGTAGCCGGCGAAGCGCCGGCGCTCTCTGCAGGCTCCAGTTTCTCGAACAGGCCCGCTAGTTGAGTTGGCCTTGAGTTCGAGAGACATAGGAGATGGAAATGCCTACAGGCACCATCAAGAAACTGGTTTCGGACCGCGGCTTCGGCTTCATCGCGGCCGAGGACGGTAAGGAATTCTTCTTCCACCGCAGCGGCACCGAGGGCGACTTCGATAGCCTCCAGGGTGGCGAGAAGGTTTCGTTCGAGGTCGAGGCGAGCCCGAAGGGCCCCCGCGCCAAGAGCGTCCGCACTCTGTAATTTCAGAGACCAGAAAAGAGCCCGGGTCTTCGGACCCGGGCTTTTTTTGTTCCCTTTCTGTCAGCAGAACGAAGGGAGCTCCGAGCTGAGCCTTTATCCGCCCAGGTACGCCCTTCTCACGGCGGGGTTGTGCAGCAGCTCGTCTCCGGTCCCGGTGAGCTGGATCTGCCCTGTCTCGAGCACGTACGCGCGGTCCGCGATGGCCAGCGCCCGCAGCGCGTTCTGCTCGACGAGCAGGATGGTCGTCCCGTCCTTGTGGATCTCGTCGATGACCCGGAACACCTCGTCGACCATCTGCGGTGCCAGCCCGAGCGACGGCTCGTCGAGCAGCAGCAGCCTCGGCCTGGCCAGCACGCCTCGCGCGATGGCCAGCATCTGCTGCTCACCGCCGGACAGCGTCGCGGCGAGGAGTCCCCTCCGCTCGCCGAGGATCGGAAACCGCTTCATCACGGCCTCCACCTCAGCCCTTGCGGCGGCACCATCACGGCGGGCCCAGGTCGCCAGCTCGAGGTTCTCGAGCACGGTCTGACGGGCGAGGATCTCGCGTCCCTCGGGCACCTGGACCAGGCCGTGCCGCACGATGCTCGACGCCTTGGCCGCGGTGAGGTCCAGCCCATCGAACACCGCCGACCCCGACGTCGGCCTGATCAACCCTGACAGCGCGTTGAGGACCGTCGACTTGCCCGCTCCGTTGGCGCCAATCAGCGCCACGACCTCGCCCCTGGCCACGCGAAGTGACACGCCACGTACGGCATTGACGGCGCCATAGCTGACTGACAGGTCGCGCACTTCGAGGATCGCGTCGTGCGGACCGGTCGCTCCGCGTCGCGAAGCACCGGTCGCCATGACCGGGGCTTCGTCCACCGCGCTCGCGCCTGGCGCGCTGTGCACCTCGCGCTCTCCGCCCGAACCAAGGTAGGCCTTGATCACACCGGCATCGGTGGAGACCTCCTCCGGGGTCCCGTCCGCGATCTTGCGACCGAAGTTGAGCACGGCCACGCGCCGGCACACGCCCATGACCAGGCGCATGTCGTGGTCGATGAGGAGGATGGTCAGGCCTTCCGCGTTGAGGCGCTCGATCAGCTCGCGGATGCCTTGCTTCTCGGACGGGTTCATGCCCGCGGCCGGCTCGTCGAGGATCAGGAGCTTGGGCTGCAGTGCCAATGCGCGAGCGATCTCGAGGCGGCGCTGGTCGCCGTAGGGAAGTGTCCCCGCGGCGCGCTCGCCGATATCACGAGCCGCGAGCCCGACCGATTCCATGAGCCGGCGCACCTCGTTCACGCGGCCGCGGCGGTCGCGCCGGAACACCGGAAGGGTGGCGAGCTGCGCCAGGGTGTCGTCGCGGCGTCGCGTGTGCATGCCGATCATCACGTTCTCGACCGCCGTCAGGTCCTTGAAGAGCCGGATGTTCTGAAAGGTCCGGGCCACACCCAGCGCGGCGATGCGGTAGGGGCGCAAACCGGTCAGCTCGTCGGACCCGATCCACGCATGGCCCGACTGGTGCGGCACGTAGCCCGTGACCACGTTGACGAGGGTGGTCTTGCCCGCACCGTTGGGTCCGATCAGGCCGTAGATCGACCCCTGTTCGACCTCCAGCGACACTCCGTCGACGGCATGCACGCCGCCGAAGTGGCGCCGGAGGTCATCCAGGCGAAGGAGCATGCGCTCGCCGAGGCCACCATGCCGGGCGCACGATGGCCAGGCCACCCCGGCCGACGATGCCCTGCGGGCGGAACACGATCACCGCGATCAGGAAGGCGCCCGCGAGCACGTTGATGTAGACGCCTGCGCCCTGGAAGATCCATGGCAGGAGGGTGATCAGCAGCGCGCCGACGACCGGGCCGAGCACGAACCCGCTGCCGCCGAGCACGGCGAAGGTCAGGATCTGGACCGCGCGCGTGACGCCGTACTGCGTGTCGCCCGGGTCGACGAAAAAGTTCAGGTGCGCCTCCAGGGCTCCGCCGAAAGCCGCGATCATCGCGCTGAGCACGAAAGCGATCATCTTGTAGCGCGAAGCGTCGATGCCCTGGCTCAGGGCGGCGATCTCGTCCTGCCTGATGGCCGCCCAGGCCTGGCCGAGCCGGCCCTTGGTGAGGCGCCACACGACGAAGATGACCACCACCAGCGCGATCAGGATGGGATAGATCCCGCCAAGTGGATCCGCGCCGGGGTTTTTCAAGCCCAGTCCTCCGCCGGTGATCGGCACATTGAGGATCACCCCAAGTCGCAGCGCTTCGATGAAGCCGATCGTCGCGATGGCCAGAAAAACGCCACGGAGTCGCAGCACCGGCAGCCCGACCAGCACACCCACAGCACCCGCGAGCAGCACACCGGCCGCGATGTCCAGGGCCAGCGGAGTGTGCCAGTAGAGGCTCATCAAGACCGACGTGTACGCCCCGACGGCCATGAACCCGGGCGCCGCCAGGGAGAGCTGGCCTGAATAGAGGACCAGGAACATGGACGTCGCGAGGATGCCATTGATCCCGATCTGCGCGATCAGCAGGGTGTGCGAGTTCCAGAAACCCACCGGGTCGCTGAACAGCTGGATGAAGAAGTCCACCTACGCGCGCTCGCTCAAATCCGCTCGCGCAGGCGGGTGCCGAACAGGCCCTGCGGCCGGAGGACGAGCATCAGGAAAAGTGCGGCGAAGGCGATGCCGCCCTGCACGCTGCTGCCCAGGGTGACGAGGGCCAACACCTCGATCAGACCGAGGAGGTACCCGCCGATCACGGCGCCCGGGATGCTGCCCATGCCACCGAGCACGATCACCGCGAGCCCGCGCACTTCGACGTTGTCACGCCCGATGTACGGGCTGATGTCGCCGAGGGCAAGACCGAAGAGGATGCCCGCCAGGCCGCCGAGCGCAGACGAGATGATCAGGGTGAGCGAGATCATCCGATCGACGTCGACGCCCATGAGTCGGGCGGCCCGTGGGTTCTCGGCCACGGCGCGCAGCCCTCGCCCGACCTGCGTGTAGCGCATCACATAGCCGAGCACGAGCATCAGGACGATGGAAAGCGGAATGATCGCAACCTTGCTCGCCTCGAGTGTCAGGTCACCGACGTGCCACGTCGGGTTCGGCACCGTGCCCGCTGGGAAGGCGACCGAGTTTGGGCCGTCGACCCACAGCCAGGCGAAGAACGAGCCCTGCTGGCCCTGCTCGATCGCCGCGACGATGATCAACGCCAGCC
This sequence comes from Candidatus Dormiibacterota bacterium, assembly GCA_035279525.1. Classification (GTDB taxonomy): domain Bacteria; phylum Chloroflexota; class Dormibacteria; order Dormibacterales; family Dormibacteraceae; genus DATEHQ01. Next base: position 45,593 of record DATEHQ010000182.1, on the reverse strand, counting down.
CGATCGTGGAGATGAGGGCGGTGATCGGCGGCGCCCGCCGGCGGCGCAGCGGCCGGAGGCAAAGGTGCTCGATCACGAGGCCCATGAGCGCGGACACCACGATCGCGACGGCGCACGCGACCCAGAAGGACTGGCCGTGGTTCACCACCAGGGTGTACGCAACCGCCGCTCCGAGCATGAACACCGCGCTGTGCGCGAGGTTGAGGATGTCGAGGATGCCGAAGACGAGCGTGTAGCCGACCGCGAAGAGCGCGTAGATGGATCCGATGAAAATCGCGTTGAGGAGCTGCTGGTCCATCAGCGCCTCACGTCATCGAGTGTGGGGGGACCGTTTTGGTCCCCCCGTCCCATCAACTCGGGTTGATCTGGTGGACGAGCGTGAACCCGCCCTGACCGTCCATCGCGATCACCCAGACCGTCTGCCGGACGTCGTGAGTGCTCGTGAACTGGAAAGGGCCCAGCGGAGTCTGGATGTTGACCGTCTCCATCGCCGCCCTGAGCTTGTCCCGGTCGCCGGGGAGGTCGCTGAAGGTAAGGCCGGCGCGCTTGGCCGAGTCGGCGATGATCTTGATCCCCGCGTAACCCTGGGCCGCGAACTGGTCGGGGTCGTGGCCGTACTGGGTGCGGAAAGCCTGGACGAAGTCCGCGTTGGACGGAAACGTGTTGCCGAGGTACCAGGCGCTGGCGCTGCGGGCGCCCATGCCGGCCTGACCCGCGGCCTTCGACACGGCCGCGGTGTTGAACCCGTTGCCGCCGAGAAACTGGCCCGTGAAGCCCTGCGCGCGGGCCTCGGTCATGATCTTGGACGGAATGTTGCCCAGCGACGTGATGAAGATCACGTCGGGGTGGAGGCCGACGGCCTGGGTCACATACGGCGACAGGTCCGCCGCGGTTTTGCTGAACTTCACGGTCTTGAGCAGGTTGATTCCGTACTTCGCGACAGTGTTCTGAACGATCGTCCCGCCGTCGCTCGAGAACTTGTCGTCCTGCGCCACCAGCAGCACGCCCGTCGCGGGGTGCTTGTCAGCGGCGTAGGACATGATGTTGTCCGGAATCGCGGTCTGCTCGCCCAGGCTGTCCCGGAACACGTATTTGCACGGTGTGGTGTCGGGGAAGTTGCAGTCGGGGACGATGTTGATTCCGGTGGTGCTCACCGCCAGGATCGGCGTCTTCAGGCTCTCGGCCAGCGGGTGCACACCGACCGCTGAGTTGGAGAGCGTCGGGCCGAGGAGGGCGAGGACCTGGTTGGACTGGATGAGCGTCTGTGCCTTCGCCGACGACGTGGGCTTGTCAGAAGTGTCGTCCAGCACCGTCAGGTCGATCGTGGCTCCGTTGACGCCACCGGAGCTGTTGATCTGCTTGACGGCCAGCATCATTCCGTCGCGGCTCTGCGGACCGTACACGCCGCCCGCGCCGGTGATCGAAAGGATCGCGCCGAGCTTGATCGTCTTGCCCGAGTAGGAACTGCCGCCGCCACCGCCACCGGTGGATCCGCAGGCCGCGACGACCAGCGCCGCCGCCACAAATGCAACCAGCCGGATGCGCCTCATTTCAGCTTCTCCCTCAAGCCAGCGAATTTCTTAGCGGTTCTTTAACGTATCAAACCTGCAGTTGGCAGGCTGCAGCCGGCACCCCGCGGATCAGGCGAGCAGCCGCTTCTCGAGGCGGGCGATGTCCAGCTTCGGCCGCGGGTACTGCGGGTTCAGCTCCTCGAAGGTCTCGACCAGGATTCGTGCCACCGCCCAGTTGCGGTAGTCCTTGTCGTTGGCCGGCACCACGTACCAGGGCGCCCACGTGGTCGAGCATCTCGTGATGGCGGTGCTGTACGCGCTCATGTAGTCGTCCCAGTAGGCGCGCTCGTCGATGTCGTGCTCGGAGAACTTCCACCTCTTGTCCGGGTCCTTCAGGCGCGCCAGGAATCGGGCGCGCTGCTCCTGGTAGGAGATGTCGAGGCAGACCTTGACGATCCTGGTGCCGGAACGGACGAGCTTCTTTTCAAACTGGTTGATGATGGCGTAGCGCCGCTCGATCACCTGCGGCGGGGCGAGGCTGTGCACACGCGCGATGAGGACGTCCTCGTAGTGAGATCGGTTGAAGATTCCGACGAACCCCGGATCGGGCAGCCGCCGGCGGATTCGCCAGAGGAATCCATGCCGGCGCTCCTCAGGCGTCGGCGCCTTGAAGGCCGCGATGCTGACGCCCTGGGGGTTCAGGTTCCCGATCACGTGAGTGATCGTCCCGTCCTTGCCGCTGCCGTCCATTCCCTGGAGCACGACCAGGAGCGAGCGCTTCTTCTCCGCGTAGAGGCGCTCCTGGAGGTCGAAGAGCTTGGCCTTGTGCCGGGCGAGGTCCCTCTGCGCGCGCTTGCGGCTCTTCAGGCCGGGCGTCGAATCCGGGTCGACGTCCGCCATCCGAAATCGCCCGTCGCTCGGGCGGGCGCGCAGCAATTCGCGAACCTGGTTCTTGGCCACCCCAGCGAGTGTAGTCGGCCTTCCCCGCCTAGCGGGTCGAAGCAGGTCTTCCCCGCCTGGCGGGTCGAAGCTGGCCTTCCCCGCATGGCGGGGCGAAGCTGGCCTTCCCCGCATGGCGGGTCGAAGCTGGCCTTCCCCGCATGGCGGGGAAGTACCGGGCGGAGCCCGGGGATGGGGCCGGGGTAAGGTTCGCCGCCAAGAGCAGGCCTTCCCCGCCTACGGGAGCAGGCCGCCCGAAGCACGCCTTCCCCGCCTACGGGAGCAGGCCGCCCGAAGCAGGCCTTCCCCGCCTACAGGAGCAGGCCTCCCCCGAAGCTGGCCTTCCCCGCCTGGCGGGGAAGTACCGGGCGCAGCCCGGGGATGGGGCCGGGGTGGCGCCGCTACCCGAGCTCTACGGGGATGACCTCGAGCTTGACCAGCTGGTCGGCGCGCAAGACGGTGAGCGCGAGCTTCGAACCGATGCGAGCCTCGACCATCAACCTCTGGAGGTCGCCGGCCTTGGCCACCGCGGTCTCTCCAACCGAGACGATCACATCGCCCGCCTGCAGCTTGCCACCCGCCGCCGGGCTGCCGGCGACGACCTCCTGCACCTCCACGCCTGCCTTCCGACCGAGCCGCTGCGCGAAAGTGGGTGGCAGCGCACGCGTGCCGCCCGCGATGCCGAGGTAGGCGCGCCGGACGCGGCCGCTGCGCATAAGGGCGGAGAGGATGGCCTGCGTGGTGGAGTTCATCGGCACGGCCAGCCCGAGGCCCATGCCGGCCACCGCCGTGTTGACGCCGATCAGCCGGGCCCGCCAGTCGGCCAGCGCCCCGCCCGAGTTGCCGGGGTTGAGCGCGGCGTCGGTCTGGATGACATCCTCGATGAAGCGGCGATGTCCGTTACCGTCGGCGGTCGCCAGCGAGCGGCCTAACCCACTGACGACCCCCGACGTGACGGAACCGGAAAAGCCCATCGGGTTGCCAACCGCGACGACGAGCTGACCCACGCGCAGCTCATCGGCGTTGCCGATCCGGGCCGGCTCCAGCGTCGCGGCGCGGGCGCGCGCGACGGCGAGGTCGGAGAGTGGGTCGGCGCCCACCACGTCAACCTCGTATTCGCTGCCGTCGAGGAACGAGGCGCTGACGGAACCCGACGACGCGACCACGTGGGCGGAGGTGACGATGAATCCGTCCGGGGTGATGACCACGCCAGAGCCGGCGCCGCCCCGGCCCATGCGGCCGACGCGAAGGCTCGCCACCGACGGAAGGACGCGCTCGGCAACGGAGCTGACCGTCGTCGAGTAAGCGTCCAGCGCCTCGCGCTCGGAGACCGCCTCGGCCATGGTGTTACAACATTACCAAGTAACAGATCGGTTAAACATGGGCTGCAGCCCGAGACCGCCGCGGCGCCTTCCGCAGCGCCGTCCCGCGCAGGGCGATGAGCTCGGCCCGGAACGCTTCGACGATCCTTTCGGGGTCGGGAACCAGGCCTTCATCGGTGGCCACCCCGAGCATCACGCCACCGGCGTAGCTGAGGATGCTGACGCCGAGGCCCAGCCTGCCCGACTGCGGCACCCAGAACATCACGCGTTCCACCTTGCGGCCCGACAGATAGAGCGGCTCGCGTGGCCCCGGCACGTTGGTGAGCACCGCCGTCGCCTTGCTCCCGAAGAAGCGCAGACCCAACTGCTCCACCTCGACCGGCGCGAGCCCGAGCAGGCTCAAGACCCCGAACGCCACGAGGGCCTCCGGCGAGCGCTTGAGGCCGTCCATCTCCTGCTTGATCGCGCGCAGCCGCTTGACCGGGTCGACGGTGCCCACCGGCAGCGTGAGGAAGACCAGGCCGAAGGAGTTACCCAGCTTGTGCGCCTGGTCCAGTGGGCGCAGGTTGACGGGAACGGACGCGCGGATGGCGAGCCCGGCGGTCGAGACGCCCTGCTTCTCGAGATAGCGCCGCAGCGCGCCGGCGGTCACCGCCACCAGCACGTCATTGACCGTCGCGCCGAACGCCTTGCCGATGAGCTTGAAGTCTTCGAGCGGCACGGGCTCAGACCAGGCCGCCCGCTTTCGGCGTCCGAGCTTGCCCTTGAACGCGGTCGGCGGATCGGGCGGCAACGCGACCAGGCGCCCGAGCCGGTAGGCGCCGTGCGCGCCGACCCGCGCCAGGTCGGTCAGCCTTGCCGGGTTCGCGATCAGGTCCTGGCCCGCGGCCACGCCACGGACTATGGCCGCAGGCAGCCAATCCAGCGAGAAGCCGCCCGCGCCCTTGTCAGTTCGCGGACGGGTTGGACGCGCGTGAGGCGATGCGTCGGTCAGCGAGAGCATCACGCGCACCAGCGCGATGCCGTCGCCGATGCAGTGGTGGATCCGCGCCAGCACGACCGAGCCCTGGTCGTGACCGTCGATCACGTGGATCTGCCACAACGGCTTGGTGAAGTCGAGCGGTGTGCTCATCAACTCGCTGACCATGTTGCGCAGCGCCGTGTCGCCACCTGGGGCCGGCAGCGCGACGTGGCTGACGTGGTTGTCGATGTCGAAGCTGGAGTCGTCCTGCCAGTGGGGGAGATTGCCGCGCATGCGCGGGCGCACAACCCTGTGGTGGAAGCGACCAAACGGAGCGAGGCGCCGGTCGAGCAGCGCGCGCAGGCGCTTGACGTCGACCTTGCCCTCGACCATGAGCACGCCGGTGACCATCATCAGGTTGGTCGGGTCCTCCATCCCCAACCAGGCGGCGTCGACGCTCGACATCGCGACCAACCTCGCCACCGTGCCGCGATCCTACGCGCGGCGGTGGCCTACGCGGGATAGACGGAGATTTCGGTGGCCTTGACCGAGACCCAGACCTCGGCCCCACCGTCGAGGTGCAGCTGCCGCACCGCGGCCGGCGTGACCTCGGCTACCAGCGGGACCTCGCCAACGACGCTGACGCGCACGCGCTCGCCGCGCAGGTCGATGTCACCCGCCCTGCCGCGCCAGACGTTGCGTGGCGTTCCCTCGGGTTTCTCGAGGTACAGCGCGACCGCGCGCGGGTGAATCACCGCGAAGACCTCGCCCTCGCCGGCCTCGGGCGCTGCCAGCTCCACGCCGTTGTCGAGCCTGACGTGGTCCGCGTGCGCTTGACCCCGCAGCAGGTTGACGCCCGCGAGGTCAGCCGCGAAGCGCGATCGGGGTCGCGCGGTGACCTCCTGGGGCGTGCCGGTCTGAACGACTCGGCCTTGCTCTAGCAGGACGATGCGGTCGGCCAGCGCCATCGCCTCGAGCGGGTCGTGCGTGACCAGGACCCGAACGCCTTTGAATGAGGCGAGGTGCCGTGCCAGCTCGCGCCTGACCTCGGCCCGGATGGTGACGTCGAGCGCAGACAGCGGCTCGTCCAGGAGGAGGAGGTGCGGTTCGGTCGCAAGGGTGCGCACAAGCGCGATGCGCTGAGCCTGTCCGCCCGAAAGCTCTCGCGGCATGGCGCTGGCGCGCGAATCGAGCCCAGCCGTTTCCAGCCAGCGGCGCGCAACGGTGTCAGCACCAGGTGTGCCACGGGCGCGCAGCCCAAAGGCAACGTTGTCGAGCACACTCAGATGTGGAAAGAGGACGTGGTCCTGGAACACAAGGCCGACCTGTCGCTTTTCGGTCGGCAGGTGACGACCGCTGCTGGAATCGTCGAGCACGTCTCCATCGAGCACGATTCGACCCTCGATCGGAACCAGTCCCGCCAGCGCCCGGAGCAAAGTGGTCTTGCCCGCTCCATTGGGGCCGAGCACGGCGATGGTCTCCGTGGTGGCGGCTTCGAGCTTGACGTCGAGCGTGAAGCCATCGCGCCTGACCCGCATGTCCGCCTGGAGGCTCATACGCCGAGCCAGCGATCGCGCATGCCGACCAGGATCGCGACCGAGACCGCGAGCAGGATGAGGCTGAGCACGATGGCGCCGTCGGGATTCGTCTCGAGGGCAACGTATACGGCGATCGGCACCGTTTCGGTGCGGCCGGGCAGGTTGCCCGCGAATGTGATGGTGGCCCCGAATTCGCCGAGGGCTCGCGCCCAGCAAAGCACTGCGCCAGAGAAGATGGCCGGTCGCAGCAGCGGCAAGGTGACGCGGAAGAATACCCGCATGCTGCCGGCGCCAAGCGCGCGAGCCGCTTCTTCATAACGCTGATCGAGCGAGCGCAGCCCACCTTCGACCGCGATGACGAGAAAGGGCATGGCGACAAAGGTTTCTGCCATGACCGCGGCGGCCGTGGTGAAGGGGATCTGGACGCCGAGCACCTCGTAAAGCACCTGGCCGAACAGGCCGCGCCGGCCAAACGCGAGCAGCAGAGCAACGCCGCCAACGACAGGCGGTAAGACCATCGGTAGCGTGGTCAGGGCGCGCAGCCCTCTGCGGAGCGCGCCGGTGGTCCGCGAGAGGAGGAGCGCGAGCGGGATGCCAAGGACGAGGGCGGTGGCCGTCGCCGTCAGCGAGCAGAAGAGTGACAGCTCGAGCGCGGTACCGGTCTCGGGCGCGGTGAGGGCTGTCCCGAGCTGGTCCCAGGGCGCGCGGACGACGAGGCCGGCGAGGGGGAGGAGGAAGAAGAGGAGTCCGAGTCCCGCGAGCAGGCCCAGCGCGGGCGGTATCCGCGGCCGGCTCACGCTGGGGCGAAGCCCGCCGATTTCAGGATGGCCTGGCCGCCGGAAGAGAGCAAAAAGGTGATGAAGGTCATCGATCCCGCCGAGTTCTGCGCCGTCTTGAGGGCCGCGATCGGGTAGACGGCGATCACGTTCTGATTGTCCGGGATCGCGACGCCATCCACTTTTCCGCTCGTGACGATGTCGCTGACATAGACGATCCCGGCGTCGGCCTCACCGAGGGCCACCTTGTTCAGTACGGCGGTGACCTGGAGTTCGAGGCTGGCGGGCTTGACCTTGACTCCCGCCCTGGCGAGCGCCTGCGCGGCGTATTTGCCGGCCGGGACGGAGGGGTCGGCGAGGACCACCACCAGCCCCGAGCGTGCCAGGTCGGCGAGCGTGTGGATGCCTTTCGGGTTGCCCTTGGCGACCGCGATCTCGAGGCGGTTGTGGGCAAAGACCGTCGGTGCGCCGGCGATCAGGCCGCCACTCTGCAGCGTTGTCATGTGGGTCGTGTCGGCAGAAGCGAAGACGTCTGCCTGCGCACCCTGCTGCAGCTGGGCGGTGAGGGTCTGTGTCCCGGCGTAGCTGAACGTGGTCGTGAGGTTCTGGCTGCTCTTGAGCTGCCGGCCGATCCTGTCGAACGGCGGCTGCAGGGAGGCGGCGGCGAAGACGGTGATCGCGGATGCTTTCGGCGAGTTTCCGTTCGACGCTGTGCCGCAGGCGGCCAGAACAAGGGCGACTGCGAAAAGAGCCGGCGCCTTCCTAGTCACGGGGCAGCTCCACGCCGACGTTGGTGGCCTTGACCACGGCGACGGCCGGCATTCCCGGCTTCAGCTTGAGCTCGTCGACGGCCTCCCGCGTCAGCAGCGAGACAAGGCGATGAGGGCCGGCCTGGATCTCGACCTGCGCCGCGACACGGTCCTTGATCACTCGAGTGACGATGCCCGCAAACCGGTTGCGAGCCGATTGCGCCACGAAGACCTCGTGCTCCTTCGGGCGGCCGGGCTTGGCGAGCCGTGCCAGCGAGGTCCCATCGACCAGGCGCTGGCCGCCCGTGGTCCGCGCGGCCGTCAGCCGCCCGTCATCCACCATGCGGCGGACGGTGTCGGAGCTGACCCCCAGCATCTTGGCGGCCTGACCGAGGCGGTAGCTAGGCATTTGCCTCCAAAGCCTAGCATTCGCGAGCATCGGAGCGCCAAAACCCCGCTCGGGCGCATCACTGCCGGGCCCTCCCTCTCCCGTGGGCTCCCTCCCCCAGCCCGACCCACCGTACCCCGCGAGCCTAGGACTGCCCGCCTAGCAGCACAAGCCAGCCGGTTAAGACCCGGCGAGGGGACGATTCCGCGGGTCGACCTGCTCGCCGGATCGGCCAGCGCTTACGAATTCTTCACATCCGGGTAATGCCACCTACGGCCCCCGGGGATTGAATGGACCCGTGAGCCTCGCACCAATCGAAGACAAGATCGACCCCGCGTCCGGCTCTACTGTCACCCCACGCCGCGGCATCACTCGCCGGCAGGCTCTGGCCGCCGCCCTCGCCACAGGTGTCGCGGTCGGCGCTGTCCGCCTGCTCGGTGGTTCGATGCAGAAGCTCGCCAACCCGTTCCAGACCTCAACCTCGGACTGGGTTTCGCCCCTCGGCACCGAATCGGCGCGCGTGATGCAGCTGCTGCGCCGAACGACTTTCGGATACACGTCCTCGCAGCTCGAGAGCGCCCTTTCGGACGGCTTCAGCAAGACAGTCGACCGCCTGATCGAGAGCCACCCCGCCGAACCGCCGGCGCTCGCGGCCGCCAGCACCCCAGGTGGCCGCTTCGCGATCGGACAGCTGCAGCAGTGGTGGATCGACCACATGCTGACGACGCCGACTCCTTTCGCCGAGCGAATGACGCTTTTCTGGCACGGCCACTTCACGAGCGACTACCGCAAGGCCGCCGACGACACGTTCATGTACTGGCAGAACCTCACATGGCGTCGCATGGGCATGACCAACCTGCGGTCGATGCTGATGCAGGTGACGACAGATCCGGCGATGCTCCGCTACCTGGACCTCGCCACTTCAACCGGCCAGAGTCCCAATGAGAACTACTCGCGCGAAGTGATGGAGCTCTTCACGATGGGGCCAGGCAACTACACAGAGGACGATGTGCGTGAGAGCGCGAAGGCGCTCGCCGGGTGGCAATTGCCGCGGCCCGACTCCTTCGCGAGCGTCGCCGTCGCCAACAACGTCACGCGCACGCTCCCGGTCTACTCGACCCAAAAGTCCGGAGTCTTCAACCAGCGGCGCGCATATCGAGGCAGCGTCACATACCTCGGCCACACCGGACCGCTGGACACGCAGGGTGTCATCGACCGGATCCTCGCCCAACCCGCGACGGCCGGATTCATCGCCAACAAGCTGGCGCAGCACTTCGTGAATGCGCGTCCCGACGGCAACTACGTCAAAAACCTGGCGGACACGTTCCGCAAGAGCGGCTATGACATGAAGACGCTGTTCCGCGCCATCCTGACCAGCCCTGAGTTCGTCGCCGACCAGGGCTACCGCACGCTGGTCAAGACGCCGACCGAGTTCATGGTTCACGCCGCTCAGGCTGCAGGCGTGGCCAAATCGGCGAAGCTGATCGGGGCTGCCGGATCTGGCATGGGCCAGGCGCTCTTTGATCCCCCCGACGTCAGCGGTTGGCCGAACAACGAGTCGTGGATCTCCTCGAACACGGTCGTCGAGCGCGTCAACTTCGCGACCTCGATCCTCGCCCTGCAGAAGAGCTCGCTTCCATCGGCTGCCGACGCGGTGCGAACACACCTCGACGGCATCGTGAGCCGGCAGACAGCGCTGCTCTTCGACCAGGCCGCCGATGATCGATCGCGCTGGTTCATCATCCTGGCCTCCCCGGAATTCCAGCTCAAGTAGGTGCACGCAAATGAGTGAAGAGATCGGAATCAATCAGCTCAAGAGGCGCGATTTTCTGCGCGCCGGCCTTGTCTTCGGCGCCGGGGCTTCAGGGCTGGCGGCCGGCTACGCCGCGGTGCCGGACGCCTTTGCCCGGGCGGTTTACGCCGCCAAACAGGAAGGCATCACGAACGAGAACGTGCTGGTCATGATCCAACTCGCCGGCGGAAATGACGGCCTGCGAACCGTCGTGCCCCTGGCAGACCCCACCCTGTACGACCTGCGGCCGAAGCTCGCCGGCCCCATGGTCTCGAAAGCGCTGCCGCTCAACAACCAGTACGGGCTGAACCACAACCTGGCGGGCATCAAAGGCCTGTGGGACAAGGGCAAGGTTGCCATCGTGCAGGGCGTCGGCTATCCGAACCCGACGTTCTCGCATTTCGAGTCGATTCGGATCTGGGAGACCGGTGACCCGACACGCCGCCAGGTCGACGGCTGGCTCGGCCGCACCCTGGCAACCGCGTACGACTCGAACGGTCACCCGCTGACCGGGTGCGCCTGCGGCGCGACTGACGTACCTGGAGCGCTGCGCGACCTTCAGGCGACCATGACGGTGATTCAAAACCAGAAGACTTTCGGCTTCACCGGTGGCGGCGAGGTCGAGGCGGCTGTCGGCGCGCTCTACAAAGGGACGCCCGGAATCTATGGCGCGCTCTTCGACACGGCGATCTCCACCGCGACCGAGACGATGACTACCTTGCGCACCTCTGCGGCGAGCTACCAGCCGATGGCTGACTACTCCGACAAGGTGAAGCTGGTCTATTCCTCGAAGAACCAGCTGGCGGCGGCGCTGCAGCTGGCCGCGGAGCTGATCGTCACCGGCACAGGCGTCAAACTGCTGCATGTCACCCTCGGCGGTTTCGACACCCATTACACAGAGCTCAACCGACACGACGACCTGATGGGCTACCTCGATTCCGCGGTCGGCGCCTTCTACCAGGACCTGGCCGCGCACGGCATGTCGGACAAGGTCCTGATCGCGACATGGTCCGAGTTTGGTCGGCGGCCCAAGGAGAATGCGAGCGGCGGCACCGACCACGGGGCGGCGGCGCCGCTGCTCCTGATGGGCGACCCGGTGAAGGGCGGCCTGTACGGGGAGGAGCCGAGCCTCACCACCCTGGACTCGACGGGCAATCTCAAGTACGCGGTCGATTTTCGCTCGGTCTACCAGGAGATCCTCAGTGGGCATCTGGGTGCCGACGCGTCGCAGATCCTCGGCTCGAGCTTCGACCGCGTGCCGTTCCTGAACGCGCCAGTGGCCGTGTGATGCGGTCGCTCGTCCTGAAGGCGGGAGCGACTTGTCTGACTGTCGCTGCCACCGCGCTCTCGGCGTTTTACGTGACGGCGCACCTCAAGAACCCAGCAGCGCCTCTGCGTCCGGCCGTGCTCACGTCATCGAACGGTGCGCAAGTCAACGCTTTCGGTGGCAACCTCACAGTGGGCCCATCCGTTACACCGAGCACCGTTCAGCCGGTGACCTCGACCTATGCCTCCTGACACCGATGTCGGCGCCCATCGTTTCGAGGCGCTGGGAACGACATGCAGCGTCTTCGCCGAAAGGCCCCGAGGCCGGCTGACCGAAGCCGAGCTCTGGGTCCGGCGCATGGGCGCGCGCTTCACGAGGTTCTCGGAGCAAAGCGAGCTCGCCCGACTGAACAGGGGCGCCGGGACCTGGTGCGAAATCAGCCCCGAGCTCGAATCGCTGCTGCGTGAATCGCTGCGCGCTTTTGACATGAGCGGCGGGCTGGTCAACGTGGCCGTGCTGCCATCGATGGTCGCCATCGGGTACTCACGGCCGCTTGCGGAGGGCGAACCGGTGGCCACCCTCGCGCTGTGCCGGCCCGCGCCCTCCCTGCCGTCGGTGCTCTCAGTACGCGACGGTGAGGCCCGGTTGGAGAACGGGAGCGGGCTGGACCTCGGCGGCATCGCCAAGGGCTGGATGGCGGACCGTTTGACCGAGATCATCGGCCCCAACTCACTGGTCAACCTGGGCGGCGACCTCATGGCCAGGGGTGGCGGTCCCGCGGGCGCGGGCTGGCCCGTTTCCATGGCGGGGCTGACGCTGCTGCTGCGCGACCAGGGAGCGGCGACGAGCAGCGTGAGACGGCGGCGTTGGGGAGAGGCGCATCACCTGGTCGACCCACGAACCGGGCTTCCGTCGAGGAGTGGGCTGGAAGAGGTTTCCGTCGTTGCGGCGTCCGGCGTCGAGGCGGAGGTAGTCGCGAAGACCGCGCTCATCGGAGGTCCCGAAATCGCTCCGGCCTACTGCGCGCGACATGCGCTCGCGTGGTGGCTGAGCCCGTGACGACCGACCAGTTCTTCTGGGTCATGGCTCGCGTGGCGGGCCTGAGCTCCTACGCCGCGCTGGCAATTTCCTTGATCACCGGCATCGCGCTCCGGTCGGCCGTGCTCGACTGGCTCGGCAGCAATCGCGCCATCCGTTCGCTCCACGAATACTCGACCGCGCTGTGGATTCCGCTGGCGACGCTTCACGTCGCGTCACTGCTGCTCGACGCGACGGCGCGAGTCGGGTGGCTCGACGTGGTAGTGCCCTTTCACTCTTCTTATGGCACGTTGGGAATCGGCCTCGGGGCGCTTTCGCTGGACGTGTTGGCGGTGGTGACGGTGGCGGCATTGCTCAAGCGGCGCATGGGTAAGGACCTGTGGCTCTGGGTCCACCGCCTCGCCTACGTGGCGTTCGGCCTGATCTTCGTCCACGCGCTGCTGGCGGGAACCGACTTCAGCGATCCGGCGGTGTCGGCCATCACCTGGGCGACCGCCGCGGCGCTCGGCGCGTTGGGCCTGGCCCGGGCGCTCTGGGGGCGCCTCCCCGCGTAGCCAATCCCGGCCGCGGGCCCACCCTCCTCCCGGGCCGGTCCCACCCCCAACCGGCACGCCTGCTCCACAGGGCACCACGAAAAACGAAGCAGCGCAACCCAGCCTGTCAAGAACCCTGGCGGCGCAGCTCGAGCACCCGCCGGCGCAGCCGCTCCTCTGCCTCCAGCGGCGTCTCGATCTCCTTCCGCTCTCGGTGCCAGCGCTCCATGGCCAGGTCGAGCTGCGCCGACTGGAGGCGGGCGAGTCTGAAATACGCGCGCCAACCGCCACGGCTCAGCGCCCCGAGACGATGCCTGAGCCTCTGCCACGGACTCGTGAGGATGGCCACCTCCTCCGGTCGAATCACGCCGCGCGGGTCGTCCGCCTCCTTGCGAAACTGGGCCGCCAGGTTCTGGCCCTCGTAACGAATGCCGAATATCAGGAGCGCGATGATCCCCGCGGTGAATGGCCCGTTCACCACCAGCGTGCGCATGTGGATCTCGACGAGCCCGAACAGCCCGCTCCCGATCGGAAAGAAGGCGATCCATGCGTCCCAGGCGAAATGGGCGGCGATGGCGACGGTGAATCCAGCCCCGACGGCAAAGGCCTTCTGCCGCCGCGACGCGAGCTGCCGGGCGACGCCGATCCCCGCGCCGATGTAAGCCGTGTAGGTGGCGTGGCCGAAGAAGAGACCCAGCACCTGCCGCGCGTACCACTGGAATCCGGCCGCGAACCCACCGACGCCCTCAGGAGAAAAGATCGAGTAGAGGCTTGTCATGTAGGTGATGGATTCCATGAAGTTGAAGCCAAGCCCCACGGCCGCTCCGTAGACGATTCCGTCGACCACGTCGTCGAAGTCCTTGCGCATGACCAGGAAGAGCAGGACCACCGCACTTCCCTTGGCCAGCTCCTCCAGCACGCCGGCCATGAATGCGATCGACGCGTCGAGCCCAGGCCCCGGCACGAGGCTTCGCTGCGCGGTCTCCTCCCAGACGCTTTCGCCCCAGACCACAAGGCATGTCGCCACGATCGCGCCCCAGGCCGCCGCGACCAGGACCAGGCGCCAGGGCTCCTTCTCGTTGCGGTCCATTCGGCGCACCACGAACAGCCCGAATCCCGTGGTCGGCAGGCACGCCAGCGCGCAGATCGCGGCCACCCCGGGCCCGGCCGATTGAGTGAAAAGGAACACGTCGATGAGCAGCAGCCACAGAAGGACGCCGAACCCGATCAGGACGCCGGCGCGGATCAGGTGCCGGCGGCGCATCGCGCGGTCGCGGTCGAACGCCCGGACCAGGATGAACGTGCCAAGCGCGATGGTTGCGACAGCGAGCAGTCCATAGAGGGACGTCCGGGCCGGAATCGTGTCGAGGAAGACGTAGTTGAGGACGGAGCTGGCGACGAGCGCGGCCACGAGGACGGCGGTGAGCGCGATCGCGATCCAGTAGCGGCCCGGGCGCAGCCTGGGTTGTGGGTTGGCGGCGGGCGGAGTGGTGGTCGTGATCACGCGCGCCTGACCAGGACGATGCGGCGCCCAAGGACCTCGACCGGCACGCCGCCGGACAGACGCTCGACCACGAACGTGTAGTGCCCGGCGAGGCTGTGCTGGAGACCCTTGGGCACGATCACCGGTACGACGCCCTGGTTCGCCAGCTGGCCGGCCGTGGCCGGCCCGGCCCGACCGACGATGTCGCCAAAACTGTCGTACCAGCGCGCGTCGACAGCGGTGCCGGGCGGCAGGCTCGACCAGTCGACCACGGCGGCGAACTGGTCCGTCCGCGAGAACTCCGGCTGATCCGCTCCCTTGACCATCCCGGTGCCCGGGTCGTAAGCAAAGACACCCACGATCCGAGCGTGCAAGCCGCTGGACTGGCCGGGCGGTTCGAAGTACGCGAACTCGACCAGCCCGGCCACCAGGATCAGGACGCCCACGGTGGCAAAAACCAGGAGCGCACGATAGAGCGTGCGCACCTGGTCGTAGGTCGTCTGCTGCAAGGCGGCGCTCAGTCGAATGGATTGCCCGCGCGTTGTCAAGAAAGAAAACCATCCAAGGGAGGTGCGTTCGCATGCCGCAGCAAGCCTGGAGCGACAAGCGGGAACGCCAGTACGAGCACATCAAGGAAGGACTTGTAGAGCGCGGGACTGGGGATGACAAGGCGGAGGAGATCGCGGCCCGGACCGTCAACAAGGAACGAGCACGTCATGGCGAGACCAAAGCAGCAAGCCGGACTTCGGTGGACGACATCTCGTCAGGCCGGCGCGGCGGGCTTCGCTCCCATCAGCGTTCTGGTGGAAGGACCTACGACCAGCTGCGCAACGAGGCCCGGCAAAGGGGCGTCCACGGCCGGTCCAGGATGAACAAGCGCCAGCTGGAGCAAGTCCTCAGCCGCTGACGCGCCGCCGCCGGCTCGGTGTGGGCCGCGATGGTCAGCCGAGCTGAAACTCGTTGTCCTTGATCACGGGCACCCATGCCCCCTTCGACGCCCTGCCCTCGATCTCGACCTCGGGGCCGCCGACCATGAAGTCGGTGTGAACCTTCGACTCATTCAACCCGGCCGCGCGATCCTTCTCGTCTGCGACCGCGTACGCGAAACCGGCGCCGTAGGCCACGTGGCAGGTGGCGTTCTCGTCGAAGAGCGTGTTGCAGAACGTCAGACCGAGCTTGCCGACCTCCGATGATCCATCTACCAGCGAGATCTCGCCCAGCCGGGTGGCGCCGGGGTCGGTGGCGATCTCGGCGCGGATCACATCGGCGCCCTCGCTCGCGTTCACCTGGACGATCTGCCCATCGCGAAACTCCAGCTCGAGATCGCGAATCATCGTGCCGTACAGCTGCAGCGGCATGGTCGAGCGCAGCTTGCCTTCAGCGCGCCGGTAATCGGGCGACGTGTAGACCTCCTCGGTCGGCATGTTCGCGACGTGGGTCACGCCAAAGGTGGTCTCGGTGCTGGCGGCCTCCCAGCGAGAGGATGGGAGCAAACCGACCCTGAAGTCAGTGCCTGGTCCGCGGTAGCGCAGCTCATCGAAGTGGTGCTCGTTGAGTGCCGTCGCGATCGTGTTGAGCCGGACGACATGGTCACGCCAAGCCGCGACCGGATCCGGGCGGTCGAGCCTCATCGCCTTCTCGATCGCCAACCACAGCGCGTCGACGTCGGGTCGACCGAACACCTGCTGCGCCCAGCCGGGCGTTGCGCAGGACACTATCGTCCAGTTGACGAGCCGGTCGCCGACAAGTCGCGACCACGTTCCGATCCACTCGCGCGGGCGCGCCCGCCCGACCTTCTTGCCATCGAGACCGGCCAGGAGCGTGGGATCCGGTTCGCCGACCACCTGGACGAAAGCGCCTCGTTCGTCCTCGAGCATCTTCACCATCGCCATCCAGGTCGGTGGTGAATCGTCGAGGGTCTCCTCTGGTCCCAGCTCGATGTGCGCCTTGGTGAGGTGCCTGTCGATGTACATCGGATCGACCCGGCGCGCTCCCGCGCGGTAGGCGGCCCGGGCGATCTCACGCACCAGCGCGGCGTGTTCGAGCATGCCGAGGATCACGACAACCTGGCCGCGCTGCATGTTCAGGCCCACGGAGACGGTCAGCTCGGCGAGACGGGTGAGTCGCTCGGAATCGTTCATGCCGGCTCTCACCTTAATGGTGCGGCGGAGAGGAGTTGAACCTCCACGTCCTTGCGGACACTAGCTCCTGAAACTAGCGCGTCTGCCATTCCGCCACCGCCGCTTGGGGCGAGACGTGAGTATACCCAGGCCAAAATGGGCAGCCCGTCCCATCACGGATAGTCCGGCCTGTCCGAGGCGTGGGGGCTATCGATCACGGATGGTCCGGCCTATCCGAGGGCGGCAGGGTGCAGCCGCTCAGCTCGCGATGAACAGCGTGTGCCAGGCCGCCTCGACCAGCTCGGGCGAGAGCTGCGGCCGCACCCCGCGCGCCGATGACACGTCGACGAGCCTCTCCAGCAGGTCCCGCGGGTGGTTGCCCCGCAGTGGCCGGCCTGAGTAAAGGCTCGAGATCATCTCCAGCGCACCCGGGTCGGGCGGAATGTTGAGCCGCGCCCGCTCGCGCTCGAAGATGCGGCACCACATCTCCCAGGTCGGGTCCGGCATCAGCACCTTGTACGCGAGGCGGCGGAGGTAGGCCTCGTCGAGCAGCTCGGCCGGCTTCAGGTTCGTCGAGAGGGCAAGCTGCGCGCGGAACGGGATCTCGACCTTGCGTCCGCTGGCGGTCAGGTTGAGGAAGTCAGTGTCCTGCTCGAGCGGAACGAGCAGCCGGTCGAGGATCTGCTTGGGCGAGACCCGCTGCCTGCCGAGGTCGTCGATCAGGAGCACGCCTCCGTTGGCCTTGACCTGGAGTGGGGCGCCATAGGTGCGCGACCCTTCCTCCCACGTGGGGTCGAACATCTCGAGCTGGAACTCGCCGCCCACCTGCACCAGCGGCCTGGAGACGCGCCGCCAGCGCTTGTCGGCGGGCTGGTTCGGCTCGAGCCGGTGGATCCCCCCGTCGAAGACTGTCATCACCTCGCCGCCGCCGATGTCCAGGGCGACCGGGAGGACGATCGGGCCGCCGAGCAGTGACGGGATGCGCCGCGCCAGCGTGGTCTTTCCGTTGCCCGGCGCGCCGTAGATGAAGATGGAGGACCGAGAGTTGACCGCCGCGCGCACCGCCTCCGTCACGCCCGGCGCGAGCTCGATCCCGCTGAGTGCGAGGTTCACCTTGACCAGGTCGAGCGTCCCCGGTTTCGCCGCCTCGGCCAGCACCGCCTTGTACTCCTGCATCGACACCGGCGCCGGCCCGGAGTAGCGGGTGCCCGCGTCCGAGATCTGGTTGCTGCGCGTGCGGCCCTGGTTCGTGATGGCGTACGCCATGCGCTCCGGCAGCGGCCTGCCGAGCCACGGGCCCTGCTCCTGCGCGAGGCCGAGCGCGTCCAGGAAGTTGGTGGAGGTCAGCGCCTTCAGGATCGGTTCGACCGCCGAGAACGGCAGGGCCAGGTGATCGGCGAACTCGTAGCCTGTGACCCGGGTCGCGGTGGCCGCCACACGAAGGATCAGGCCCTCGATCAGCGAGCGGTTGATCTCCGGCGGGGGCGGCGGCTCGATCTGGTGGGCGGTCGGCACGTTGGAAGGCACCGGCTGCGGCTCGTCGACGTGTTCGAGGATGGCCGCGAACAGCTTCTTGCCGAACCGCGCGCGGTCCGCATGGTCGGGCGGCTCGCCCTCACGCCGCCGGCTGATCCAGTCCGGCACCTCTTTGAAGACGACGGTGTTGCCGATCAGCAGCTGAACCATGTCGGGTTCGTCTGTCGCGACCCTCACCGCGAGCCGGATCAGGTAGCCCTGGCTCTTCAGCGCCGCCCAGCTCCGCTCCCAGGCCACCTCGTTGCGGCCCGACCACGTCTGCCGCACGGTGCGGTCCCGCGCCAGCGTCACGTCCTTGCGGTTCTGGTATCGGCGCCGGACCAGCTCGGTGACGTCCTTGTCGATATCCTCGGCGACCAGGGCGGCAAGGGGCAGCGCGCGATCGTCGACGGCGGGCCGGTTCTTGATCTCGAAGATCGTGTTGGCCGTCGGCGCCAGCGCCCGGATCACGCTCGCGTGCCGCGGACAGAACGGCGTCCGCTCGATGAACTGGATGTGGCGGCGGCACCACCAGCTCTTGCACTCGCGGCCGGTCAGGTCCTTGTAGGCGCAGGCCCAGCCGCGGCGATCCTGGCAGTCGCTGTACGTGCAGACACCCGAGGGCTTGTGGCCGTCGCTGCGGGCGGGGAGAGCCCGCGGCTCCTCCACGTCCTCCTCGGCCGCCATCTCGTTCGAGATCGCCTCCACCGGCGGCTGCTGCACACCCGGCTTGGGCATGTAGTGGAAGGCGCCGGAGAACTCCTCACAGTTCTGGAAGCGCTGGGTGGGATCCTTGGCCGTCGCCTTCCAGATGATCTCCATGATCGGCGAGGGGATCGCGGTCGAGGCCCGCGGTCGGTCGAAGACCTGCGAGTGGAGAACCGTCGGCAGCGCGCCGGTGAAGGGCGGCTCGCCGTGCAGCAGCTCGTACAGGATCATGCCCAGCGAGTAGATGTCGGCGGTCGCGTCGACGGGCTCGCCCTTGACCTGCTCCGGCGCCATGTAGGCCGGCGTGCCGACCATGCTTCCGGTCGCGGTCAGGCGGTGCTTGTCGTCGATCAGCTTGGAGATGCCGAAGTCGAGGATCTTCGTCTTGCCGCGGTTCGAGATCAGGATGTTGTCCGGCTTCAGGTCGCGGTGCACGATCTGGTAGTCGTGCGCGACGCCGACGGCGGACAGCAGCTGCTGGATCAGGTCGACCGAGACGTCGACCGAGAAGCGGCCGTACTCGTCCAGCCACGAGCGCATCGAACGGCCTTCGACCCATTCCATGACGATGAAGAGCACGGGCCCGTCCTCGTCGAAGTCGTAGACGCGGACGATCCCTGGGTGGTTCAGGGAAGCCACGGTGGCCGCCTCACGATGGAATCGCTGGCGGAAGCTCGGGTCGCTGGAGTACTGCTCGGCCAGGACCTTGATCGCGACCGGGATCTCGAGCCGCGGATGCGTCGACCGGTACACAACACCCATGGCTCCGCGCCCAAGCTCTGCTTCGATCGGGTATCGCCCTAGCTGTGTCGTGCTCACCTTATGCTCTATGGGGGTGTCAGTATGCGGGACAGTGCCCGGCATACCCTCCACGTAAGGGCCGGCGCGCGGCCCCCGCCACCGGCCCGGCATCCCAGGTCGGCCGGGGAGGTGTTTCCGCTAGGTGAAGACCGTCAGCGGCAGGTAGAACGAGACCCCGAAGTTGGGCTGGTCGACGATCTGGCTGATCCGCAGGTCGCCCGCAAGGCTGCACAGGACGTAGGCGTCCTCGCGACTGAGGCCGTGGTCCGCGACGAGCCAGCCGATGGTGTCCCTGACGGCGTTGCGCGCGTTCTCCATCAGGTCCGGGCCGAGCGCGGTCACCGCGTGGTAGCCGGCTGCGTCGCTGCGCGGCTGCAGGGGCGCGGCGGGAGTCACAAAGTGGTAGCTCCAGGGCCGCAGCGAGCCGCCCTTGACCACTCCAAATCGGAGTGAGAACGTCATCGGGCATTCGATGCCGGTAACGCAGACTTCGCCGTCTCCCTGCGCGGCGTGGCAATCGCCGGCCGAGAACAGGGCGCCGGGCACGAAAACCGGGAGGTACAGCCTGGCCCCGGCGGTCAGGTGGCGGGTGTCGATGTTGCCGGCGCCCTTGGTCGGGGGCAGCACGTCGTGGGCGCCCGGCTCGTCGGTCGCCACTCCCATGGTGCCGCAGAAAGGCGCAATCGGGATGTGGATGTCGTGGCGCAGCTCGGCCGACGTCCTGTCCTCGAGGTCGAAATAGCGGACGTAGGGATCGGTGAAGTCGCTCTGCAGCAATCCGAGCCCGGGCAGGATGGCGGCCCAGCCCCACGCGCCCGTCTTGAGCTCCAGGATCTCGACCTCGAGCACGTCACCAGGCATGGCGCCGTGCACGTAGACCGGGCCGCCCAGCGGGTAAAGCCGGTCGAAGTCGAGCTCCCCCAGCCTGGCCGCCGGGTCGCCCTTTTTCAGCTGGCCCGCCGTGACCTCCTCGGTCTCGAAGCGAACCACCTCGCCCGCCTGGATCTCGACCGCCGGCGGCAGCGAGTGGTCCCACTTGAAATGGAAGGTGTCCTTGCCGATCACGTGCTCTTTAACGCCTGACGGGGCCGTCGTCACTGCCGGACCGCCTCGCGCGCGCCTTCTTTTATCGGTGTGGCGCCGGCGCGCAGGACCTTCTTGTCGAACTTGCCGACCGAGGTCTTGGGCACCTCGTCGATGAAGCGGACCTCGTCCGGCAGCCACCACTTCGCCACCTTGTCCTTCAGGAACTCGATCACCTCTTCCTGGCTCACCTTGCCCTTGAACTCAGGCTTGGGCACCGCGTACGCGATCGGCCGCTCGTCCCACTTGGGGTGCGGCATCCCGATCACGGCGGCTTCGATGATCTTCGGGTGGGCCATGATCGCGTTCTCGAGCTCGACCGACGAGATCCACTCGCCGCCGGACTTGATCACGTCCTTGGTGCGGTCGACGATCACGACGTAGCCCTGGGGTGTGATCCTGGCCACGTCGCCGGTGCGGAACCAACCGTCCTCGGTCAGCTTGTCCGCGTCGTAGCCGTTGTGGTAGCCGCGAGCGATCCAGGGCCCGCGGACCTGGATCTCGCCGAAGGCGACCCCGTCCCACGGCAGCTCCTCGCCGGTGGCGGGATCGGTGATGCGGATCTCGACCCCGGGCGCGACTCGGCCCTGGGTGAGCCGGGCCGCCAGCTCGTCCTCCGGCTTCGTGCCGCTCGCGACGCGGGCCACGCTGCCCAGGGGAGAGGTCTCGGTCATGCCCCAGGCGTGGAGGATGTGCAGGCCGAGGGCGTCCATCGACTCCATCAGCGCGCGCGGCACGGCCGACCCGCCGCAGACCACCGTCTCCACCCTGGGTAGGCGCTTGCCGGTCTCCCGGAGGTAGGCCCCGAGGGCGATCCACACGGTGGGCACACCGGCGAGGAAGGTCACCTCCTCCTCCTCGGCCAGCTCGACGATCGACCTGGGGTCGGCCGAGAAGCGTCCGCCGAAAACGACCTTGGCTCCGGCCATCCCGGCGGCGTAGGGGAGACCCCAGCTGTTGGCGTGGAACATGGGCACGACCGGGAGGAGGACGTCCTGCTCCTTCAGCCCAAGGTTGTCGCCCTGCAGCACGCCCATGGTGTGGATGAACTGGGAGCGGTGGGAGTAGACGACGCCCTTGGGATTTCCGGTGGTGCCCGACGTGTAGCACATGGCCGCGGCCATCCGTTCGTGCAGCTTCGGCCAGGGGTAGCTGTCGCTCTCCTCCTGGAGCAGGGTCTCGTAGTCCAGCATGTCGACCAGGCCGTTGTCTTTGGCCGACGTGGCCTCGGGTCCCTCGCCCATGAGCACGAAGCGCTCGATGCTCGGGATCTTGCCCATCAGGGGCTTCAGGAGCGGCAGCAGGGACTGATCGACAAATAAAACCTTGTCTGCAGCGTCATTGATGATGAATTCGAGATGCTGGGGAAACAGGCGCAGGTTCAGTGTGTGCAGCACGGCACCCATGCAGGGCACCGCGTAGTACAGCTCGAGATGTCGGTTGTTGTTCCACGCCAGGGTGGCGACCCGGTCGCCGGGTTTGACCCCGATTCGCTTCAACGCGCCGGCGAGGCGGTTGATGCGCGGCACCATCTCCCCGTTGGTGGTCCGATGCACCCCCCCGTCACGCTTGGTGACGATCTCCTTGCTGCCGTGCAGTCGCTCAAGTCTCCAGAGAACGTGTTGAAGAGTGAGCTCGTAGTCCTGCATCAAGCCTTCCACGGCCGCCACCTCCACGTTTCCTGCCCCAGATGAGTCCTGAGAGGTCGATTATCGACCCGACCGGGGTAGGATGCACACCCATGCCTGCCCGGGGTCGGGCCGACCTTCACATGCACACGACGGCCAGCGACGGCTGGCCAGAGCCTCACGAGCTCGTCGATTACGCGCGCGCCACGAGGCTTGACGTGATCGCGGTGACCGACCACGACACGATCGAGGGCGCGCTGCGTGCGGCGGATCATGCCGCCCGTCGATCTCGACTTCAGGTCGTCGTCGGTGAAGAGATCTCCAGCCGCAACGGGCACATCGTCGGACTGTTTCTCGAAAAGCGAATCCGTCCAGGAATGTCAGCGGCCACGACGGTGGAAGCGATCCATGAGCAGGGCGGGCTTGCCGTCGCGGTCCATCCCTTCTGGCGCACCGAGCGCCGCGCGCGGGCTCGCGTCGTGCACGGCGTGGGCTGGCTCGCGGCGGAGCTGGACTTCGACGCGATCGAGGTCGAGAACGCTACGCCCGGGTTCTATGTCTTCAACCAGCTGGCGCGGCGGTTGAACGTGGGTCTTGGCTCGGCCGAGGTCGGAGGCTCGGACGCGCACATTCTCGACGCCGTCGGACGCGCGTACACCGAGTTCTCGGGCAGGACGCCGAACGCGCTGCGCGAAGCGATCCTGGCGGGCGACACCGTGGCCCGGCGTGAGCGTTACCGGGCGGTCGGCCTGATGCGATACGCAGCCTGGGGGCTCAATCACGAGCGGTACGTCGCGGTAGTCTGAAATTCGCGGGTGTGGACGGCCGGGGTGAACCCGGCCTGCCAACAGCGACTGGGTTCCATACGATTGTCGCGGCGCCCGCTTAGCTCAATGGATAGAGCGCCTGACTTCGGATCAGGAGGTTGCGAGTTCGAGTCTTGCAGCGGGTACCAGCCGCCGCGCGCCGCGAGAGTTCAGCTGGTTTGACCCGCCGCCACGACCTCGCCTGACGCCACCGCCACGCCAACCGCCACCCCGGCATTCCTGCGGACCTGTTCCTCCGGTGAAACCATCGCCTCGAGCATGTCGTCGAGCCGCTCCGCATCGCGGTGGATGTCGGCGGCAAGCTGTCGCACCTCATCGATGTCGAGCCTCTCGACGTCGCGGATGACCACGCTGAAGTGGCGGATCTTGACCAGCGCCGACTTGAACTCGTGGCTCAGCACGTGGTGCGAGGCTTCGATCTCGGTGAGCATGTCGAGGAATTCCCTGCGCTCCAGGATCATGTTCACGGTCAGGAGCAGGGCCAGGGCTCCGGTCAACGACGTCTGAAACAGGTTCTCGTGGCCGGTCAGGGCCGAGAACAGGTCGGCCGCCGACGCCGTGAGCAGCGTCATCCAGGGCAGCGCGAGCTGCCATAGGTCGAGGCGGGCCTGGCTGGTCGCAGCCTTTGGCGCGGCCGACGGATAGAGGGCCGCCAGCGCGATCAAAAGGTACCCGGCGAACCACCCGGTGTCGATCACGTTCCCCACGGATCCGAACGCTCCCTGCGCCGTCAGGTACGAGAAGGCGCTGTCGGCGACGGAGTACGAGGCGATGCCGACGAGCAGCAGGGCCATCCTTCCTTTCTGCTGGCCGGTCGCGCGCCGGATCGCCAGGATCAGGACGGTCCCGGTGAGGATGTCGCCGACCGGGTACGCGAGGTCGAGCAGCTTCGTCGTCGACGGCGACTCCCAAACGGTCCGCAGGCCGAAGCCCCATGCCGTCGACGTCAGGGCCATCGCGACGATCGTCCCGTCGAACCACACGCGCCAGCGCGCAGAGGTGCCCAGCGCGGCGTCGCTCCAGAAGGCACGAATGCCCGCGATGGCAAAGGGCACCGCGGCCAGGAACCCGGCGTCCGCGAGCGAGGGGTATGGGGTCGGGACGCCGAGGATCACCTCGTAGATCGACCACACGACCTCGCCGGCCGACCACAGGCCGGCGGAGGTGCCCATCAACGCCCAGCCGAGCCTGTCCTTTCCCTGAGCCCGGGTCGCCGCGAGCCCGCATGCTGCGGCGGCCACCGCGGCCGCGATGGCCTCTCCGAAGTCGTCGACCGCCGTGACGCCTTTGTCCCCGAGGAGGACGAAGCGGATGTTCAGCGCGTAGGCGACCGAGACAATGACGACCGCCCCGGCGAGGATGAGGAAGATCTTCCAGCGTGTGGTCAGGCTGTTCCAGGCGACCATTCGACGAGCGAAAGTCAAACAGACGGCGCGGGAGATTCATCTCGCTTAATCGCCCTTGGCGACCCCGTCGACCGACCGGTAAAATCAACCGGCCTAGCTGGGCGGCTGGCGGAACTGGTAGACGCGCACGTTTGAGGGGCGTGTGGGGTAACCCATCCGGGTTCGAGTCCCGGGTCGCCCACCAAAATGCTTCAGCCCGTTTGGGCCCTTTTGCGCAAGGCGTCCCTATGAAGACCCCGCAAGCGGCGCGTTTTGCGCAAAGCGTCCCTATCGAGAGCCCGCGACCGGCGCGGTTTGCGCAAAACGTACCGAGCTAGCGGTGGCCGATCGCTAGAGCCGAGACCTGTCCCCAGAGCCCCGGGACGCGTCTCTCTGCTGCCACCCGCAGCCGTGCCGGCGCCAGCAGTGAGTCGATCCGCCCGCGCTCGTGGAATCGCCTCGGTCTGACTAACGCGAACACCACGCGCATCGGACCCGTCGCGATGAAGTCCGCGAGCAGCCAACGTCCCTGGGGGTTCATGACGCGGGCGATCTCGGCGATGCCCTGGCTCTGGTCGGCCCAGTGGTGGAAGGTCATAGTGCTGAAGACGAGGTCGAACTCCCCGTCGCTGAACGGAAGATGCTCGGCCGTTCCCAGCTGGAAACCGACCTTCGAGCCGGATGGCGCGGATGCTTGAGCCTGCTTGATCATCCCTTCGGCGGCGTCGACTCCCTCGAGCCGCGCGCCGGCGAATCGCTGCTCGGCTATGCGAAGGAGACGTCCGGTCCCGCAACCGATGTCAAGGATCGCCTCAGGCTGCGGGACCTCCTTCGCCGCCAGCTCGAGAACGATCCGCTGCACAGGTTCGAAGACGCGGCGTTGCAAATGGTGGCGGTCGTAGCTCGGGGCCCACTCGCTGAAACGTTCGACGTCGTCGTGCATCAGCCGCCCATGCGCCAATCTTCGGTCTTGGCGCGGCGCCGCTGAGGCCGCAAAGTTGCCACTAAACAAATCGTTCGCGGGCGCCCATAATCGCCGCGAATACGGCGAACGCCGAGGCCAAGCCGCAAGTTCATCTGCACATTTTCAGGGGAGGAACAGGGGCCATGATGAGGATCCGACGTGTCGTCCTGGCCGGCGGCGCCGCGGTCGCCTTGATGTCGGCGGCGACCGTCGCGGTCGTTGCCGCGGGAGGCGGATTCGGCCAGGCGCCGGGCCAGTAGACGTTCAACGACACGAATGCTTTCGCGGTCGACTTCAACCCGGCCGACCAGTCGTCGATCAAGGTCAACATCGACAGCGGCAGGTTCCTCTTCAAGCCGCATGGCGGGGGCGGCTTCCAGACACAGAGCGGAACGACGCTTTTCATCGTCGTCCTCGGACCTCCCGATCAGAGCGGGGCGATATTCCCCATCGCCCAGGGGTGCTTCATGCTCAAGCCGTCGCAGTTCGTCGTGAGCAGCGACCTTCAGAGCGCGTCGATCAACCTCACGCTCAACGCGAGCGATGCCTGCGGCGGCCTTGTCGTGCCGCTGTCGGGATCGGCTCCGATCAATTTCGCCGGCGGCGGGGGCGGCGGCGGCAACTTCGGCGCCGTCGGGACTTCGACAGACTAGGGCAAGTTCACGTGCCAGAAGTTCATGTCGATCACTCACAACACCAACCGGCCGGCGCTCTCCTCGTCGATATCCATCTCGATCCCTGAGTTCCCGGCCTACGCCGGCACCCTCGCCGTCGGGAGCGTCAACTCGCTCGCGCAGGTGATGGAGGTGAACGGTTCGGGCATCCTCACCAGGGCCTGTGGAAGGGCCGGCTAGTAAACCTCGAGCCGAGAACCGGCGCGGTCATTGCGGGCCGCGCCGGCCCATCCACCGGTCAAACTAGCTGAGTGACCGAGGGCCCGCTGCTCGATCCCGCCACACAGTTCAAGCAGCTCTACGACCAGGAATACCTCTCGGTCTACCGCTCGATCCGGGCGGTCGTGCTCGACTCGGCGGCGGCCGAGGACCTGACGCAGGAGACGTTCGTCCGCGCCTACCGCGCCCGCCAGCGTTACACGCCTACCGCGCCCCCGGGCGCGTGGCTCAGGCGAATCGGCATCAACCTCGCCATCTCGTACCTCCGCCGCCAGAAGCTCGCCCGCTTCCTGCCCGCTCGGCTCTACGTCGCTCCAGACCGGCGGGACTATGACCGGGCCGAAGCCCGGGACGTCGTGGGCAAGGCGCTGGCCGCGCTGAGCCCCAAGCTGCGGGCGGCTGTCGTGCTTCACTACTACGAGGGCCTGACACGCGAGGAGATCGCCGACGTGCTTGGGGTCCCGGCCGGGACCGTGGCCTCCAGGATCGCCAAGGCGGTCGCGATCATGCGAAAAACCATGGGCAGCGATCAGCAACGCGACACCGAGCGTTCGAGAAGTGAAGGTGCCCTACGTGGAAGATAAACCCACACAAGGCGGGTCGAACACACCCTCCGAGGCCGACGTCAGCCGGATGATCCGGGCCGAGGTCCAGGCGTGGACCCCGCGCCGGGGTCCGGACTGGTCGGACCTGATGATCCGGATCGCCGGTCGCGGTCCGGCGCCCTGGGTCGTGTACACCTCCGCCAGCGCGGCCCTGGTCGTGATCCTGTTCGCGGCTTTCCTGGTCGGCACCTGGTTCAACCTCGGCGGCTTCGCGCCACAGCAGGTGAACACCCACATCCATTAAGGGCGCGGGTGGGTCAGGTCAGGAGGTCGAGCTCCTCGGCCATCCCGCGCTTGCGCGCCGCCTCGACGACGACCGAGCCCGCCGCCAGGTCCCACAGCGCCAGGCCGTGCGATTCGAAGAGCGTGATGCCTGGCGAGTCGGGCCGCGTCCACTTCCCGGCCAGCACCGACCCCAGCTCGACCGCCCTGGTCCATTCGAACCTGCCCGCCTCGGCCGCCGCGATCAGGTCTCCGCTCTCGAGCCGGGCCGCCGCCAGCTGATCCACCACCACCGTCTGCGCCCGCTCCACGACTTCGGGCGGGATCTCGGCCCGGTTGTGAAAGTTCGAGCCGGCGCAAGCGACGAAGGCATGAGGTTCGAGCCACTCGGCCTGGAGGACCGGTGACTTCGAGGTGGTGATGGTGACGACCACGTCAGCGCCATGGACGGCCTCCTCGGCGCTGTCCGGCGCGACCACGTCCAGGCCGAGCTCCTCGGCCTGGTCGCGCGCAAACTCGGCGCGCTTCTCGGCGTCGCGGCTGTAGGCGCGCAGCTCTTTGATCTCGAGCACGCGCGAGAGCGCCAGCGCCTGGGTGCGGGCCTGCCAGCCGGTGCCGATCAGCGCCACGGTCGCCGGGTTGCGAGCGCCCAGCGCGGTGGCGGCGACCGCCGTCGCGGCGCCGGTGCGGTAGGTGCCCATGAAGTCGGCCTCGACCAGCGCCTGAAGCGCGCCGTCCAGGCCGAACACCACGACCAGGAATCGGGCCTTGCCCCCGGCCACGGAGTAGGCCTTCAGCCCGGTGCAGGCTCCGCCCGGGTAGGAGGCGAACATCACGTTGAGCATCCCGCCCGGCGCGAAGGCCCTCCGCCTCGGCTCGTTCTGCGCCTTCCCCTCACCCAGCTCGCGCATCGCCGCCGTCAGGGCGGCAATCACGTCGTCCATCTCGATCAGCTCCTGGACGTCCGCTTCGCGCAGGATCAGAGCCACAAACGGGCAGAATAGCGGCCCATGAGCTCCCGCCCCTTGAATGTCGGCCTGGTCGGCCTCGGCACGGTCGGCGCGCAGGTGGCCGACCGGATGCTCACCTGGGGCCCGCAGCTATCGCGCCGGGCAGGTGTCGAGCTGTGCCTGCGCAAGGTGCTGGTGCGCGACCCGGCCAAGCGTCGACCCATCGAGATCGACCGCGCCCTCCTCACCAGCCATCCCGCGGAGGTGATCGACGACCCGTCGGTCGAGGTCGTGATCGAGGTGGCGGGGGGCGACGAGCCGATCCGCAGCTACCTCGAGCGGGCGATCGCGGCCGGCAAGCACGTGATCACGGCCAACAAGGTGGTGATGGCGAGGCACGGCCCCGAGCTGCTCGATGCCGCGGCAGAGCGCAACGTAGACATCTACTTCGAGGCTGCGGTCGGGGGCGGCATCCCCCTCATCAGCACGTTCCGCACCGACCTTCAGGCGAACCGCATCGAGCGCGTCTCCGCCGTGATCAACGGCACGACCAACTACGTGCTCGGCCGCATGGCCTCAGGCCGGACCCTGGTGGACGCGGTGGCGGAAGCCCAGGCGGCCGGATACGCCGAGGCCGATCCGACAGACGACATCGGCGGCTACGACGCCGCGTACAAGCTGGCCATCCTCGGCTCGATCGCGTACGAGATCAAGGTCCGGCCCGACGAGATCTACCGCGAGGGCATCGAGGGCATCGAGCCGGTCGATTTCCGCTACGCGCGCGAGCTCGGCTATGCGATCAAGCTCATCGCCCACACCCAGCGGCATCCGGGACGCGTCGAGGCGCGCGTGCATCCGGCGATGGTCCCGCTCGATCACCCGCTCGCCCGCGTCGAGGGCGCCGAGAACGCAGTCTTCGTCGAGGGCGACCTGGTCGGGCAGGTGCTGCTCGTCGGCCAGGGCGCCGGCGGGAGGCCGACGGCGTCGGCGGTCGTGGGCGACCTGATCGACCTGGCCCGCTCGATCCGCCGAGGTGTGCAGAGCCGTCCCTCGTTCAGCTTTGACGACCGCATCGGCGTGATCCCCATGGGCGAGGTTCGGACCCGCGCCTATTTCCGGATCAGGGTCGAAGACCGCGCCGGCGTGCTGGCCGCGATCGGCCAGGTCTTCGCCGAAGAGGGCGTCAGCATCTCGAGCTTCATACAGAAGGACGCGTGGTCGCAGGACCAGACCGCCGAGCTCGTGGTGACCACGCATCCGTCGCTCGAGGCGAGCCTGCAGAAGGCCCGCGCGCGGATGGCCGAGCTCGACCCGGTGCGCGCCGTCTCTTCGTTCCTCCGCGTGTTCTAGGGGGCGCGTTTGGGTGTCATCGCTCGCTACCGCGAGCACCTGCCCGTCTCACCGACCACGCCCGAGGTGGACCTCAACGAGGGGTCGACCCCACTCGTCCGCAGCCACAACATCGCCAGGGCGCTCGGCCTCAAGGAGCTCTACTTCAAGTACGAGGGCGTCAACCCGACCGGCTCGTTCAAGGACCGCGGAATGGTGGTCGCGGTCGCCAAGGCGCTCGAGGCGGGAAGCCGCGTCTTCATGTGCGCATCGACGGGCAACACCTCCGCTTCGATGGCGGCCTACGCCGCGCGCGTCGGTGCACGCGCGATCGTCGTGGTGCCCTCAGGCGAGATCGCCCTCAACAAGCTGTCGCAGGCGCTGATGTACGGCGCGAAGGTCGTCGCGTTGAAAGGCAACTTCGACGCGGCGCTCGAGACAGTGCGGGACCTCACGTCGCGTTACTCCGTGTCGCTGATGAACTCCGTCAACCCGCACCGTATCGACGGGCAGAAGACCGCCGCTTTCGAGATCGTCGACGACCTGGGCGGGGCGCCGGACTACCTGATCCTCCCGGTGGGCAACGCCGGCAACATCACCGCGTACTGGAAGGGCTTTCGCGAGTATCACGCGGCTGGTCGCTCGAAGACGCTGCCCCGCATGGTCGGAGCCCAGGCGGAAGGCGCCGCTCCGATCGTCGGCGGCCACCCGGTATCGGACCCACGGACCGTGGCCTCGGCGATCCGGATCGGGAATCCAGCCTCGTGGGAGGGCGCGACCTCCGCCAGGGACGAGTCGGGCGGCATGATCGCGGCCGTCAGCGACACCGAGATCCTCTCCGCCCAGATCCAGCTCGCAGCCTCCGAGGGACTCTTCGCGGAGCCCGCGTCGGCCGCTCCCCTTGCGCTCCTGTTCAGGCTGGTCCGTGAGGGGAAGCTGCAAAAGGACTCGTCGACGGTCGTCGTCCTGACCGGCTCGGGCCTCAAGGACCCGGATGCGGCGCTCAAGAACGTCGAACCGCCCATCGAGCTCGACGGCGACGCGCGCACACTCGCTAAGGTCTTGAAGCTGTAATGCGAGTCAAGGTCCCAGCCTCCATCGCCAACATCGGCCCCGGCTTCGACTGCATGGCGATGGCGATCGATCTCTGGCTGGAGGTCGAGGCGAATGAGTCCGACCGGCCGTCGTGGGATTACGAAGGCGAGGGAGCCGACTACCTGTACGCGCACGAGAACCCGTTCACACGCCTGAACATGAAAGGACGGGTCCGCAGCGAGATTCCGCTGGGGGTCGGCCTCGGCTCCAGCGCGGCGTCCCGGCTCGCCGCCTCCGCGCTGAGCAGCCCCTGGGACGTCAGGAGCCACATCGTGGACGCCGGCTCGGACGAGGGCCACACCGACAACGTCGCCGCCTCCGCTTCCGGTGGCATTCGGATCGTGTCCGAGCACGTGGACGAGAAGCTGCCCAACCCCGGCTGGGGCCTGGCGCTCTTCATAGCGCACCAGCCGCTGCCGACCGAGAAAGCGCGCGCGGTGCTGCCCGACTCCGTGCCCATCGAGGCGGCGACCTTCAACGCGGCGCGGACCGCGCTGCTGGTCCGCGCGATCATGTCGAAGCGCCCATCCTTGCTCGGTGAAGCGCTGCGCGACCGCCTCCACCAGCCGCACCGGCTTCACCTCTATCCATGGACCGAGGAGGTGATCCACGTGGCCGAGGCGGCCGGCGCCTACGGCGCGGCGATCTGCGGCGCCGGTCCGAGCGTGTTCGCGTTCTGCGCCCCTTCGGCCGCGGCGCGGATCGCCAAGGCGATGGAGGAGTCCCACCCGCTGCGTGGTCGTGCGGTGGTCTCGAAGATCACCGATAAGGGCATGTTCCGGACGCTGTGAGAATCCCCACGGACTCCCAGCTGTCGCGGTGAGTTCGCGGGGGGCCCTCTAGATTGATCGTCCAGAAGTACGGCGGTACCTCGGTCGGCACCGCCGCCCGGATCCGGCGCGTGAGCCGCCGGATCGCCCGCACCGTCCACGAAGGCCACAAGGTCGTGGTCGTGGTGTCCGCCATGGGCCACACGACCGACCGGTTGATCGCACTGGCGGAGAGCGTGAACCCCGAGCCGCCGGGCCGCGAGCTCGACATGCTCGTCGCCAACGGTGAGACGATCACGGCGCCGCTCGTGGCCATGTGCCTCGTGGGTATGGGCGTGCCGGCCGTCTCGCTGTCCGGCCTGCAGGCCGGTGTGCGCACCAGCGCGCATCACTCGCGAGCGCGGATCCGCGACATCAAGCCCGACCGCATCCTCGAGGCTTTGAAGCACGGCAAGGTGGCTGTCGTCGCGGGCTTTCAGGGAGTCACCGAGGACCTCGAGGTCACGACGCTCGGACGCGGCGGCTCTGACACCACGGCGATAGCGCTGGCCGCCGCGCTGCACGCCGAGTCTTGCGAGATCTACACCGACGTCGACGGCATCTTCACCGCCGACCCGCGCGTCGTGAAGTCGGCCCGCAAGCTGACGCACGTCCAGTACGACGAGATGCTCGAGCTGGCCGCGGTCGGCGCGCGAGTCATGCATCCGCGCGCCGTGGAAATCGGCGAGCTGTACGGCGTGCCGATCCACGTGCGATCGAGCTTCCACGATGGCGTGGGTACGATGATCGTCGCGAGGGTGCCGATGGAAGAACGACAGCGTGTGCGCGGAATCGCAGCCGAGGAGAACGTCGCAAAGATCACAGTGGTCGGCGTGCCCGACCGGCCGGGCGTCGCTGCAGCGATCTTCGAACCGCTGGCCGCGGCCGGGATCTCCGTCGACGTCATCGTGCAGAACATCGGTCGCTCCGGTCACACGGACCTCACGTTCTCGGTGTCCGAGTCCGAGCTCAAGTCGGCGGAGAAGCTGGTCAAGGCCGCGGCCCGGACGGTGCGCGCCAAGCGGGTGCAGTCGGCGGGAGGCATCGCCAAGCTGT
This sequence comes from Candidatus Dormiibacterota bacterium, assembly GCA_035279525.1. Lineage (GTDB taxonomy): Bacteria > Chloroflexota > Dormibacteria > Dormibacterales > Dormibacteraceae > DATEHQ01. The sequence continues at coordinate 13,306 of DATEHQ010000182.1, read as the reverse complement.
CGATCGTCGGCACCGGCATGCTCGGCGCCCCGGGCGTGGCGTCGCGCATGTTCCGCGCGCTCGCCGATGCGGGCGTGAACATCGAGATGATCAGCACGTCGGAGATCCGCATCACGTGCCTGGTCGCGCGTGGCGAGGTGCACAGGGGCGTGCGCGTCCTGCACAAAGCGTTCGAGCTCGACCAGGACCTAGAGAGCTGAGAGGTGCGGCCAGAGATGTCAGCCGGATCTTCGGCGCCGATGCGGCCCGTCTGCGTTGTTGCAGCCTCCGCTTCTCGCTCACGCATCGACGGATGCGCTCGCTCCGGTGTTCGGCTGCGCCTAGCATCCGGACCACCTGGTCACCGAATCTCTCGGCCGACCCCCCGGCCGCACCTCTAAGGTGCCGGTCAATGTGGCCGTCGTCGGGCCGGCGGGGGCCGGAAAGAGCACGATGTTCAATGCGCTGACCGCGGGCCGCGGCGCGGATGGCGTCGGCATGGTCGACGTGCCGGACGAGAGGTTGACGCGGCTTTCCGAAGCGGTGCACCCCGCCAAGACGACGCCGGCGCAGGTTCGTGTGGAAGACACCCCACCCGGCAGCCGCGCGCAGCGCGTCGCGTTTGCGCGGCAGGCGGATGTCCTGGTCAAGGTCGCGCGGTGTTTCGGACCGGACCCGGACCCGGTCGCAGAGATGGATGAGTTTGCGCTCGACCTGGTGCTTGCGGACCTGGCGTCGGTCGAGCGAAGGCTCGACGTGGTGGCCCGCGAAGCCCGCGCCGGAAAGAAGGACGCCCAGGCGGAAACCGACGTCCTGAACGCGGCAAAGGCGCACCTCGATGCGGGCCACCAGCTGCGCACGCTCGAGCTCGAGCCCGACCAGCGCGCGATGCTGGCCGGCATCTTCCCGGTGACGCTCAAGCCCTCGGTGTACGTCGCGAATGCCGCGGAGCAGGCGCTCCCGAGCGGCGCCGGGGCGGCGGCGAAGGTCGCACGCATCGCCGAGGCGGAGGGTGCTCACTCGATAGTGCTCTCGGCTCGCCTCGAGGCGGAGCTCGCGGAGCTCGAGGGCGACGAGCAGGCGGAGATGCGCGCCGGCTACGGGATCGACGAGTCAGGGCTCGGCCGCATCGCCCGAGCGGTGTGGGACGCGGGGGGCCTCATCACCTACTTCACCGCCGGCGAGCCGGAGGTTCGCGCCTGGGCGTGCGAGCGCGACGCGCCGGCGCCGATCGCGGCGTCGAAGATCCACACCGACTTCGAGAAGCACTTCATTCGCGCGGAGGTGACGTCGGTCGACGAGCTGTTCGCCGCCGGCTCGATGGAGGCGCTTCGCGCCGCCGGCAAGCTTCGCGTCGAAGGTCGCGATTACCGGGTCAAGGACGGCGACGTGATCTTCTTCAGGATCGGTCGGTAGGGCTCCTAAGCACCATTCAAAAAGAACTGGTGCCAGAGCAGGTTGGCTAGGATGCCGCAGACCACGATCGCCCCGACCAGCAGCAGCCATCTCATGCACGGTCTAACGCCCTCGCCGCGAGGCGACTTGCGTGCTTCAAAATCATCTTCATGGTCCAGCCTCTGAGGTTCAGCGCGGCCCACGTCTGGGTGCGCGTCGACGGGTCGGAGGCGGTGCTCGGCCTGAGCGACTACCTGCAGGACCAGATGGGAGCGATCACCACGCTCGAATTGCCCGACGCCGGCGACGTGCTGCACGTCGCCCACCGCATGGGCAAGGCCGAGTCGGAGGATGCGTCGACGCCGATCGAGGCGCCGCTCTCCGGGGAGGTGCTCGAGGTCAACCAGGAGGCGCTCGACGACCCCGACGTGATCAACTCGGACCCCTACGGCGCCGGCTGGCTGATCCGGATGCGAATCGACAGCCCGGGCGAGCTGGACGACCTGATCAACGACGAGGAGTACGCCGAGCTGACCACCGAGGTCTGATTCGTCGAAAAGCCTTGACAACAACTACATTCGGGGTTATAACTTCGCACGGGACACAACATCTCGTAGCCCACAACCCAGTTGGTTGAGTCCCACGGCCCAACGACAGGCAGGCGGAGTCCATCCCCAGGTCGCGCCACACGTTCCACCACCAGCCCCCTTCCGCCTGCCTGCCCCTCCTCCCCTAAACTTGCGGCAGGATGAGTCGCAAGGGAAAAAAGAAGTCCAGGGCCAAATTCCGCCCGCCGGCGCGCCCCGCCGGTCCGCTCAGCCCGAGCGCCGGCTCCACGCCTGGCGTCGTGGCTCCGGCGCGCAGCGTCTCGCAGGCGCGAGTGGGCGGCGACCAGGCCCTCGTCCGCGCCGTCGAGATGTCGCTCGGAGCGAAAAACCAGTACAGCAAGGCGCGCGGCGGCAGGATGATCGTCGAATCGGCCGACCCGTCGATCCCGCTCGATCGGGTGCCCTACTTCACGCGGGACCTGGTCCGGCTCGGTGTGGTCGGTTTCGCCATGGTGGTGCTGCTCGGCGCGGGCTCGCTGGCGGTTCCCCTGATCGTCAAATAGACATTAAGAAATAGACAGGGCCCGATCCGGGCCTCTACAGTTCGTGCGCGATGTCGGTGCGCACCAGCGATTCAGGTCAGTCGGCGCTGAAGCAGACGCTTCACCGGCGCAAGCTCGACTCCGATGGTCACCGCCACCCGGTCAACGTCGTCCACCACGAGGAGGCGACCCTCGGCGAGCGGATCGCCGACAAGGCGGCCTCCGGAATCGGCTCGTGGAAGTTCCTCATCATCCAGACTCTCCTCGTCTCGGTGTGGGTCGTCGCCAACATCGTCCTGACGCTGGTCGAGAGGGCCAGCAACCACTGGGACCCGTACCCGTTCGTGCTCCTGAACCTGCTGTTCAGCGTGCAGGCCGCCTACACCGGACCGGTCCTGCTGCTGGCCGGCAACCGGCAGTCTCAGAAGGACCGGCTGACGCTCGAGCACGCGGCGGCCGAGGCGGACAAGGCCGACCGCCAGAACGTCCAGATCCTGAAGGCGATCGAGCACAACACACAGCTGACCGAAAAGAACACCGAGATCGCGCTGCAGATCGTCAGGCACCTCGAGGCTCAGCTCACCGAGCACATTGCGGGGGACATCACGCAGACACGGAGCGAGCCGTAGAGCGGGAGAGCTCGAGCCGCACGTAGACTCTCGCCGTGAGAGTCATCCTCTTCACAGGCAAGGGCGGGGTCGGCAAAACGTCCGTCGCCGCGGCGACCGCGGTGCGCTGCGCCCGGGCTGGATACCGGACCGTGATCATGAGCACCGACCCCGCGCATTCGCTGGGTGACTCGTTCGACGTCGAGCTCGGCGTCGACATGACCAGGGTAGGCGAGAACCTGTGGGCGCACGAAGTCTCGTCACTGCACGAGATGCAGCGGCACTGGATCAAGCTCCACGAGTACGCCGCCGAGGTGTTCGCCACCCAGGGCCTCGACGAGGTGGTCGCGGACGAGGTGGCCAATCCGCCCGGCATGGACGAAATCGCCTCCCTGATGTGGATCAAGCACTACGCGCAGCGCGCAGAGCACGACGTGCTCATCGTCGACTGCGCGCCCACCGGCGAGACGCTGCAGCTGCTCACGTTCCCAGATGCGGCCAAGTGGTGGCTCGACAAGATCTATCCGTGGCAGCGTCGCGCGATGCGAGTGGCGCGCCCTGTCCTGCAGCCGATGATCGGCATGCCCCTCCCCTCCGACGAGATCTATGCGTCGCTGAAGGACCTGCTGCTCGACCTCGGGGGAATGCGCAAAGTGCTCACAGACCCTGCGATGACCACGGTGCGAATCGTGCTGAACCTCGAGAAGATGGTCGTCAAGGAGGCCAAGCGTGCCTATACGTACCTGAGCCTGTTCGGATACGTGACGGACGCGGTGGTCGTCAACCGCCTGCTGCCCGGTGAGCTTCACGACGAGCTGTTCCAGAAATGGCAGCTCATCCACAGGCGCTACCAGGCCGAGGTGGAGCAATCATTCGCCGGGATCCCAATCTTCAACGTGCCTCTGTTCGACCGCGAAGTGGTCGGCGAGGCGATGCTGGGGCGGATGGCCGAGGCGATCTATGGCGACCGCGATCCGGCTGAGCATTTCGCGACGTCGAGCCCGCAGCGCATCGACAAGGACGGCGCGGACTACGTGCTGACGCTCAAGGTGCCGTTCGCCGACCGTTCGGCGGTCGACCTCAACCGTCACAACGGTGAGCTCTACGTGACAGTCGGCAACTATCGGCGTGAGATCTCGCTCCCCAACGTGCTGGCGCGGCGCGACACGGCAGGCGCGACCATCCGCGACGGAGAGCTGCGAGTGCGATTCGCGAAGCGGCCTGTGAAGAAGGAGAGCAAGGCATGAGCCGGGATGGCGAGCGAGTGATCGAGCTGGCCAACGAGCTGGCGTCGAGGGTCGGTCACCTGATCTCTGACATGGTGCCCCCCTCGGCACAGGTCCACCTGCTGAACGCCCAGCGTGAGCTGATCACGGCGCTGATGCTCATCTACGAGAACCGCGTTTCGCCGTCGACCGCCGGACGCGCTCGACGGGGCTCCGCCGCCCGCACCGCCGCGAAGCGTCGGACGCCCAGGCGCGCCGGCAAGATCCCCATCGATTGAAGTTCTCCACGTGAACAGCTTCGTCGCCTTCCTTTTGGCGGCGCTGCTCCTCGTGCCGGCCCTCCTGGTCGCCATCCCGGTCCACGAGCTCGGCCACGCCCTCGCGGCTTATTTCCTCGGCGACAGGTCGGTCCGCTACTTCGGCTGGCTGACGCCGAATCCACGCCGGTACCTCGACCTGCTGGGCGTGATCGCCGTCTTCGTCGCCCTGGTCGGCTGGGGCAGGCGGGTGCAGGTCCAGTCGAACCGGATCGGGACCACTGGCCAGAAGGTCATCCTCGAGCTGGCCGGCCCGGCGGCGAACCTTGCCGTGGCGATCGGGCTGGGCCTGGTGGTCCGATTCCTCATCGCCTCGAGGGCGCCCTTCACGCTCGACCTGTCCCCAGGGTTGCTTCCAGAGGCCCTGTTCGTGATCGTCTTCCTGAACCTGTCGGTCTTCGCCTTCCAGCTGCTGCCGGTCCCCGGCCTGGACGGCTGGAGGATCGTCGAGGCCATCTTCCGCAGCCGCAACCCGCGATTCTTTTTCAACGTCGACGCAAGGCGTCAACAGATCTGGATCGGGTGCGTCGTCGTCATCTTCCTCTGGCAGCTGCTCCAGGGCGGAAGCCTGCTCGCTGTCGTGATGACGCCCTTCTACTTCCCCGCGAGCCTAATCTCATTAGGCGGATGCCACGGTTACGGGATTCCGAATTTCATCGGGCTGAATCCCTGCCCGCCGTAGGGACGCTCGTCAACGAGCCCGCCTATGCGCGCCTGATCGAGCGCTACGGGCGTGCCCGCGTCGTCGACGCCATCCGCGACCAGGTGGCCGAGGAGCGGGCGGCGGGGGGTGGGGACGGAGACCGGCGCGCCGGCCACGTCGCGGCCAGGCTGGAGCGGGCCTCGAGCCCACGCCTGCGGCACGTGATCAACGCAAGCGGGGTCGTCCTGCACACCAACCTGGGTCGAGCGCCTCTCGCCCCCGCGGCGATGGACGCGCTGGCGGTCGCCGCCGGGTACACCAACCTGGAGCTCGACCTCGCCACCGGCCGCCGAGGCGAGCGCCCCGCCCTCGTCGCCGACCTGCTCATGGACCTCTTCCGCTGCGATGCCGCGCTTGTGGTCAACAACAACGCGGCCGGTGTCCTCCTCGCGTTGACAGCCCTCTGCAAGGGCAAGGAGGTCATCGTCTCGCGCGGACAATTGGTCGAGATCGGTGGCGCCTTCCGGATGCCTGACGTGATGAAGCTGTCAGGGGCGCGGATGGTGGAGGTCGGAACGACCAACCGCACGCGGGCGAGCGACTATTCGGAGGCGGTGACCGACCGGACGGCGGCGCTGCTGCGCGTGCACCCGTCCAACTTCCGTGTCACCGGCTTCACGGAATCAGCGTCCCTTGCGGAGATGGCCCAGGTGGCTCGTGAGCACGACCTGCTGCTGATCGACGACCTGGGCAGCGGCGCGGCGGAGCCGATCGCCGATGAGCCGACCGTAGCCGAATCGCTCGAACACAGCGACACGGTCACCTTCTCCGGCGACAAGCTGCTCGGGGGACCCCAGGCGGGAATCGTCCTCGGGCGCGGTGAGGCGGGCGTCGCGGCGGTGAAGAGGATGACGCGGCATCCGCTGGCGCGCGCGGTCAGGGTCGACAAGCTGACGCTGGCCGCCCTGGAGGCCACGCTCAGGCTCCGCCTCAGCGCCAGGACCGACGAGATCCCGGTGGAGCGCATGCTGCGCGCGTCGGCCGAAGACCTGCGCCGGCGCGCCGCCCTGTGGTCGGTCAAGCTCGCCGAGCGCGGCGTCACGACTTCTCTGGCGGAAGGCGAGTCCGCGGTGGGCGGTGGTTCGCTCCCAGGGCATGGACTGCCAACCGTGCTGCTGGCCGTCGCCGGGCCCGCGTCGCGCCTCGCACGGGCCCTACGTCTCGGCCAGCCCCCCGTGATCGCGCGCATCGACAAGGACTCGTGCTGCCTCGACCCGCGCACGGTGCTGCGCGGCGAGGACGAGGTGCTGATCGACGCGGTGGAGGCGGCGGCCAAAAGCCTCCCATGAGCTTCGTCGTCGGGACCGCGGGGCACATCGACCACGGGAAGTCGACGCTGATCACAGCGCTCACCGGCATCGACCCGGACCGGCTGGCCGAGGAGAAGCGGCGTGGCATGACGATCGACCTGGGCTTCGCGCACCTGAAGCTGCCGAGCGGTCGCGAGGTCGGCATCGTCGACGTGCCCGGCCACGCCCGCTTCATCCGCAACATGCTCGCCGGCGCGCACGGCCTCGACGCGATCCTCCTGGTGATCGCGGCGGACGAGGGCGTCATGCCCCAGACGCGCGAGCACCTCGAGATCCTCGACCTGCTCGAGGTCAGGCGCGGTCTCGTGGTGATCTCGAAGGTCGACCTGGTCGAAGGCGAATGGCTCGCGATGGTCGAGGCGGAGATCGGCGAAGCGCTGAAGGGTACGGCGATCGAGAACGCGCAGATGATCGGCGTCTCGTCCGTGCGAGGCGACGGGCTGGCTGCGCTCGTCGTCGCCCTAGACGCGCTGCTGGACGGCGCCACGCCTCGGCCTGATGTCGGACGGCCGCGGCTGCCGATCGACCGTGTCTTCACCATGAGCGGGTTCGGCACCGTCGTGACGGGCACGCTCGTCGACGGCGAGCTGACGGTCGGCGAGGAGCTGCACGTGATGCCGTCCGGGCGAGCGGTGCGCGTCCGCGGACTGCAGCGTCACAACACCAAGGTCGACACGGCGTCGCCGGGAAATCGAGTCGCGGTCAACCTCAGCGGCGTCGAGAAGAACGAGCTCGCGCGGGGCGACGTGGTGGCGCGACCCGGAACGCTGCTGCCGACGCGGAGGATCGATGCAAGGGTTCGAGTGCTTGCGTCGGCGCCGCAGTCGCTGCGCCATGGCAGCGAGCTGCTGCTCCACACGGGAACCGCGGAGGTGACCGCGCGCGTCATCACGCTCGAGGGCGACGAGGTCGCGGCCGGCGCGCACGGCTGGGTGCAGCTCTACCTCGAGCGCCCCATCGCAGCGGCGGCCGGCGACCGGTTCGTTCTGCGCGTTCCAAGCCCGGCGCTGACGATCGCGGGCGGCACGTTTGTCGACGTCGCGCCGCGCAAACATTCGCGCCACGACTCAGCGGTGCGCGAGTCCCTTTCGAGGCGCGCCGCGGGCGACGTCCTGCAGGAGGAACTTCGCAAGTACCCGCGCGGCGTCACAGTGCCGGCGCTGCTGAAGGCGACGCTCGCGCAGGGGGCAGACGTCGACAGGCTTCGGGCGCGGCGCCTGGGCGACTGGCTTTTCGCGGACGAAGCATGGGACGCGATCGCGTCGCGGGCCACCCGTGAGCTGGACGATTTCCACGCCGCGCACCCGCTGCGCATCGGCATGGCCCGCGAAGAGCTGCGAGGCCGCCTCGGCGTGGCGCCGGCGGCGTTCGGACCGGTCGTCGCCGCGCTCGTGGAAGATGGTCGGATCGCGGAGCGGAATGGGTCGCTCGCCTCGCCGGGCCACCAGGTGGAGCTCGAGGCGGAGAGCGGCCCAGCGGGACTCCTGCTCGCACTGCTGCGCGCCCGGCCGCTCGCTCCACCTTCGCTGCCCGAGGCGATGCAGCAGGCCGGGGCGACGCCGGAGATGGTTCGCGCGCTCGCCCAGAGGGGAGACCTGGTCCGTGTCAGCGACGACGTGGCCTTCGCGCGCCAGGCGTACGAGTCGGCGGTCGCGCTGGTGAGGGAGTTGATCGGCTCGAACGGCTCTGTCACCGTGGCGCAGCTTCGCGACCGGATGGGCGCGAGCCGGCGTCCCGCGCTCGCTCTGCTCGAGCATCTGGACGCCCAGCGAGTCACCCGCCGGGTTGGAGACTCCCGCACCCTGAGGTAGAGTCGAGGCTCAATGCGCATTGCGGACCTGCTCGCGCGCGGCCGCCCGAGCATCTCGTTCGAATTCATGGCGCCGCGCGACGAGGCCGAGGTCGAGGTGCTCGAACGCACGGTGGCGACCCTCGCGGGTCGCGCACCCGACTGGGTCTCGGTGACCTATCGCGTCCGCACGGGCGACAAGACGCTCGAGCTGGTGACGCGGATCAAGCGCCACTACCACATCGAGGCGATGGCCCACCTCACCTGCGCCAACGATGCCGCCCGCACGCGCCAGATCCTCAACTGGATGGAGCGGGAGGGTGTCGCCAACATCCTCGCGCTGCGCGGAGACAGTCCCACGGCGGGCGACCGCTTCGTTCCGGCCGACGCCCAGCTGTCGCACGGAAGCGACCTGATCGCGTTCGTGCGCCGCAACGGCTACCGGCTCGGCATCGGGGGCGCGTGCAGCGCGGAGAAGCATCCGGAGAGTCCCGACCTCGAGCACGAGTTCCGATACATGAAGCTCAAGGTGGAGGCCGGCGCCGACTTTCTCATCACGCAGCTGTTCTTCGACAACCGTTTCTACTTCGACCTCGTCGCGCGAGCGCGGGCGGCCGGCATCGGCGTTCCGATCGTTCCCGGCTTGATGCCTGTCCCGAGCCGGCGCTCGCTTGCGGTGATGACGGAGATGTCCGGCGCGACGGTCCCCGAATCTCTCCGGCGCGAGATCGACGAGGCGCCCGACGACGACGCCGTGCGCGCGCTCGGGGTCAGGCACTGCATCGACCAGTGCTCGGGCCTCCTCGAGGCTGGAGTGCCGGGGCTGCACTTCTACACTTTCAACCGCGCCCGCGGGCCGATGGAGATCCTCGACGCGCTGCGCGTGCGGCAGCTGATCGCCTCCTAGACCTCCAGGTCGTGGTGCATTTCGAGGTAGGACTTTTCGGGCTGGTAGCCCATCTCGGCGTTGAGGTGCAGGATCGGCGCGTTCTCTGAATCGTTGTCCGTCCTGATTCGCGTCGCGCCGAGCTCGATCGCCTGCGCCACCGTCTCGTACTTCAGAGCACGAGCGATGCCGCGGCCGCGATGGCGAGGCGACGTGCCTGTGAACTCCGTCCACGGTATGCCCCGCTGTGGCGGGTATTGGATCAGCGACATGCCGGCGACCTCGTCGCCGATGCGGGCGAGCCAGAACCGGTCCTTGCGGACTGCAGGGTTGTCGAAGTAGTGGCCCAGCCACTCCTCGTAGGTGAGAACGGGAAACGGCACCGTCGTCGGGATGTCTTCTGTCGATTCGATGTCCAGCCGGTGGAGCTTGCGCAGAACGTCGGGGTCATCGTCGCGATCGACCGTGGTCAGGGTCAGGCCCTGCGCCCTCATCGCAGCGCGTGATGCCTCGGCTGAAGCGAGCAGCTGGTCACGCCGGGCGACGAGGTCGAGCTCCCAGAACCGCTGCCTACGAACCTCGCGGAACCCGAGCTCATCGAGGATCGCCAGCTCGTGGTCGAGATCCTCGCGCACCCTGGTCACCGAGGTCGCCGCACCCTCCGACCTCAGCCAGGACTCGGCGGCCTCGACCCCGAAACGGAACCGTCGTCGTTCCAGATTTCCGGGTGGAGGGCCACCCTCATCATTCCGAATCGCGCTTTGGCCCACGCTCCATGCCAGGCGCCGACATAGGCGGTGATGGCCCCGCCGCGCTCTGCGACGAGCCGCTGGGATACCTCCTCGCCCGAACGGAGGGTCCACCAGAAGGCGATCATCTCGCCATCCCGTGGCTCGTCCGGCATGCGCGCGGTCTCGAGGTCCGCACAGCCGGGGGCGTCCGCGAGCGTGGCCGGGCGAAGCTCCAGTTTCGATCTGGTCACACAGTTACCCTAGTCGCGCTCTGATGCTGGCTGGAATCGATCTCGGCGGAACGCAGGTGCGGGTCGCGCTGGCGCGTTCGGATGGCAACCTGGTCGCGAGCGTCAAGACCAGGACGCCGCTGCTCAAGTCGCCGCAGGCCCTGGTCGATTGGGCGGCGGCCGAGATCGACCGCATCCGCGGCCGCGAGAAGGTGCGCGCGATCACGATCGCCGCCCCCGGGCCGATCGACCTCAAGCGCGGCGTCCTGGTCAACCCGCCGAACCTTCCCTGGAAGAACGTCCCGCTCGAAGCGATGCTCACCCGCGCCACGGGGGCCCGGGTGCACCTCGCCAACGACGCGGACATGGCCGGCCTCGGTGAGTTCACGCGCGGCGCCGGCCGGGGGACGACCAACATGGTCTACATCACGTGGTCGACCGGTGTCGGCGGCGGGCTGATCATCGGCGGGAAACTTCATCGAGGCGGGCACGGCACCGCGGGCGAGATCGGTCACATGGTGATCGACCCCAACGGACCCCTCGACAACTGCGGGCAACGCGGCTGCCTCGAGGCCTTCATCGGCGGTGCCAACCTGGCGCGCGAGACAGGCCACACCGCGGCCGAGCTGTTCGGGGAGGCGGCGAGGGGCAACCCGCACGCACGCGCGGTGGTCGAACGGGCCGCCCGGTACATGGGCATCGGCCTCATCAGCCTCACCAACATCCTCGATCCGGAGATGTTCGTCATCGGTGGTGGAGTCTCGCGTTCCTGGGCGCTCGTCTATCCCACCATGATCGAGACGCTTCGCTCGTCGCCGTTCATCAAGCCGGCTCGCCGGCCGCGCGTGCGGCGCGCCCGACTGGGCGATCGCGCGGGGCAGGTTGGAGCCGTGGAATGGGCGCGGATCAACCAGTAGGCGCGATCGACGAACCTGCCCTCCTGGAGCTCCTGGACCGGGCGGCCACCGGCGTGGGCGTGCGGGCGTGGGTCGTCGGAGGCTACGTACGCGACAAGCTGCTGGGCCGCCCTCATCCCAATCCAGACGTCGTGGTCGAGGGCGGCGACGCCCTGGCTGTGGCGCGCGAGTTCGCGGAGCTGGCGCATGCCGGCCCCCCAGTCCTGTTCGAGCGGTTCGGCACGGCGCAGGTCACGCTGCCCGGCCGCCTGGTCGAGTTCGTCACCGCGCGGGCGGAGTCGTACGCGGTGGACTCCCGCAAGCCGGAAGTTCGGCCCACCACCCTGGACGAGGACCTGCGGCGGCGCGACTTCACCATCAACACGCTCCTCATGGGCCTCGACGGTCACGTCGAGGACAGGCTCGGCGGCCGGGCCGACCTCGAGCGCAGGATGCTCCGAACGCCGGCCGACCCGATGGTCACGTTCGCCGACGACCCGCTGCGCATGCTGCGCGGGGTCCGCTTCGCGGCCGAGCTCGGTTTCGCGCTGGCGCCTGACCTGCTGCCCGCGATGCGGAGCCTCAGATTGCGTGTGGCCCCGCCCGTCCTCTCGGCCGAGCGGACCGCCGGGGAGCTCATCAAGATGCTGCTCTCAGACGGCCCCAGGCTCGCCCTCGAGCTGCTCGACGAGGGAGGGCTGCTCGAGGTGATCCTGCCCGAGCTGGCAGCCTGCAAGGGCGTGGCCCAGACCGGCTACCACACACACGATGTGTTCGGTCACACCCTCCTGACCGTCGACGGCACGCCTCCCGACCTGCCGGCCCGCATGGCGGCGCTGTTCCATGACGTCGGCAAGCCGTCCACCGCCACGCCCGACGGTGCGTTCACCGGCCACGAGGAGGTCGGCGCCAGGCTCGCAGAAGGCGCCATGCAGCGGCTGCGCTTCCCCCAGAAGGAGATCGACATCGTCACCCTGCTGGTGCGCCTGCACCTGCGGCCGGTCTACTACAGGTCCGAATGGACCGACGGCGCCGTGCGCCGGCTCGCCCGCGACGCAGGTCAGCAGCTCGAGCGCCTGATGACGCTCGCCCGCGCCGACATCGGCGCGTCGGCCTACCCCGAGCCCGAAAAGCTGGACGAGCTGCAGGCGCGGATCGACGCCGTCATGGCCGAGCGGCCGTCACGCCTCGCGCCCCTGGTCACAGGCGACGACGTGATGCGCGTCCGGGGCATAGGTCCAGGCCCGGAGGTCGGGCGCATCAAGCGGCGCCTCGAGGAGCTCGTCATCGACGGCGAGATCAATCCCACCCGTGAGGCCGCCATCGAGTACCTGGCCGCTCACCGCGACCTTTAACAAAGCGATCAACGACCGCCCCCGGTTCGTCGTCAGCAGCTATGCTGCTTGCCAGGTGGGAACCCAGCGGATGAGGACCCCGGGGAGAGGGTCCGTGGCTGGGCCTGGGGAGGGAAAACACCCATGACAGAGACGGCAGTTGAGACCGGGGTCATCAACACGAATGGGGGCGCGGCCGATGCGCTTGGCGTGGAGCCCCGCACGGTGCTCGCCCGCGACGACGCTCTGTCCGGGAAGCTGCAGATCAAGGGCACCGGCCAGGTGTTCGGCAACTTCAACGGGCAGATCGAGTGCGACGGCGACCTGATGATCGGGCCGGAGGCCCACGTCGAGGCGGACATCCACAGCTTGCGGGTGACCATCGCGGGCTTCGTCCGCGGCAATGTCGTGGCCGCGAGCAGGCTCAAGATCATGACCACGGGCAGGCTCGAGGGTGACGCGCGAGTCGGGGCTCTGGTCGTCCAGGAGGGCGGCGTGCACCACGGGGTCATCCGCGTCTATCCCGAAGGGGTTCCCGACTCGCCGGCGCCATCACCCACGGACGCGACGGCCCGGTCGACGGTGGTCGCCATCAGGCCGGCGACCGACCCGGTGGGCCGGGTGAAGAAGTTCTGGGGTGAGTTCTTCTAGCCCGATCCAGCGCCGGGCGGGCGCCGGGCCTGAGTCGTAGATTGAAAGCTCAACTTGCCTAGGAAACCCGCGAAGAAGGCAGCCCGCGCTCGAGGCGCGGCCCGCGGCAGATCGGCGCCTCGCGCCGCCAGGCCGGTGGCCCGGTCCGCTGCGCGAGCGGC
>DATEHQ010000181.1:0-1461 GCA_035279525.1 Candidatus Dormiibacterota bacterium | reverse complement strand
CCCCTTGTGACACAGGACGCCTCTGCCACCAGGGGCAAGCCCACCGGAGCGTTCGGACCCGAGGCCCAGTTGGCGTCCAACAACCTGGGCCTCGTTTTCGCTGCCCTGCCCGGCGACCGAGTGCTGGCGACGGGTGGCTCCGCATCTCGCGGCTCTTTGGACGACGCAGAGATTTACGAGGCGGAGCACAACACCTGGTCGGCCCTTCCAGCCATGCCGGTGGCACGCAACCAGCACACCGCGACGGCGCTGCTGGACGGCTCGGTCCTCGTGGCGGGCGGCACCTCGGCGACGGGCGACGTGCTCGACACGGCGGCGCTCTTTCACTCCGACGGGACCTGGACGCCAACCGGGCCAATGAGCCAGCCGCGCTGGGGGCACAGCGCGCTGCGGCTGAACGATGGGCGAGTGCTGATCGTCGGCGGATGGTCGCAAGCGTTTCCTGGGCCCGGCGTCGCTCCCGGCGCCGCCGCCGATCTCTTCGATCCATCAACCCGGCGCTTCACGCCGGTCGCCCCAGCGCCGGCCGTGCTGTGGGGGACGACGTTCGCGGCCCTGTCCGACGGCCGCGCGCTGATGGCGGGCGGGGTAGATCCGGCGCAGGGCTCGAGCGCGCAGACCTGGATCTACGATCCAACGACGAACGCCTGGACATCGGCCCGGCCCATGCCAGTTTCGCGCACCTATGGAGTCGCAACGACCCTCGCGAATGGCAAGGTGCTGGTGGCCGGCGGCGGTCAGACGCAGCCCAGCCCCGCCTCGCAGCCTCCACAACCACTGAGCAGTGCCATAGTCTATGACCCCGTCCAGAATGCGTGGTCCAAGATCGCGGATGCGCCGACTGCGCTTGATCAAGCGTTTGGCCCGGCCATTCTTCTTCGCGACGGCCGCGCTCTCGCCTTCGCGGTGGAGTTCTCAGGCGGTGCGACCGGGGACATGTCTGCCGTCTTCTATGACCCGGCGACCGGCAAATGGTCGACGGGTATGCCCATCTCGGTTCCTTCTTCGAACGGAGGGATTCTGCCGATCGCTCTGCAATCCGGCAAAGTGTTGGTCGTCCTTGGGTCGACGAGCGAGCTCTTCGATCCCGACCGGACTGCGCCAGGCCCGCCCCAGGCGCCCGTGCACCCACTCGCGTCGCCACAGTTGACTCCGTGGCTCGTCCTGGTCGCAGCCCTCCTCGTTCTCACCCTCGGGGCGCAATATGGCCAGGCACAATTTCGCGGTCGAAGGCGGCCCGACCCGTCGCCGAGGTAGATCTCGAGGGTTGCCTCGAGGGTCTACGAAGTTAGACTGACGGCCGCCGCCGAGTCGCGTGCCTCGGTTTCTGCCAGGCCGGGCTGCTGGTAGATGCCGATCAGGTTTCCCGCGGGGTCACGGACGGTCGCGACGACCTCACGGGCCTTCGGGTCAACCGCCTTCACGATCGCACCGCCGGCAGAGACGATCGCGTCAACCGCC
>DATEHQ010000180.1:0-5375 GCA_035279525.1 Candidatus Dormiibacterota bacterium | reverse complement strand
GAGATCGGTGAGCCGGCCGGACCACGAACCTGATGCTGCCGCCGGTCCCTCAAGTAGAGGGGACTGACACCCAGTGGCTGGAACCGTCCGCTAAACCGCCGCTCGTGAAACCTGTTGCCGGCTCCACGCATGGACGCCACGCGGGTTAAGTCACCACCCTGTATTTCAGGTGCGCGACGCCGGGCGCCTCGACTACTCGGACCTGCTCGAGCCGCACCTCGCCGGCGCCGAGTTCTCGAGATGTGACATCGGACCTTGCTCATCGTTCCTCCGGGAGCTGTTGTAGTGGGAAGCCAGTCGATGGCTGACCGACGGAACATCGAGACTCAGGTAATGTGCGCGGGTCCGAGACGATTGGCCGCCTCGGCGTCGACCTCCGGGTGAAGTCGATCTCCCCAGCTGCTGAGCCGCTCCACCGCCGCGCGCACGTGCGTGCGATATCGCGTGACAGCGGCCCGCACCGCCGGTTCGGCGAAGTGGTCGGCGAGCCCACGCAGCAGATTCAACCGGCTCTCGGCGATCCACGCCGACAGGTCGGGCTCGCTCAACCAGAGCGCCTCGGCACTCCAGGCGGTGCACATCATGCGCGGCCAGTCGTGGGGGCTGCTGGGGTAGGCGTGGGGTTGGCACAGCCGGTTCTTTTCCGCGTCGTCGTCCCGATGAGCTTCGACGAAGGCGATGAGGGCTGCGTTGAAGCATGGGGACAGATATCGCACTTGTTGGAGCACGATTCGACCGGTCTGGAAGATCGTGGTGGCCGGCGCGTTGCTGAGTCCGAGCGCGGTGCAGTCGACGTGCAGGACCTCGGGACCGGTGGGAATCTCGCCGCGCTCGAGCAGGATCCTGTCGACCTCGATCCGATTTACCCGGCCGAGCCTGACGACGTCTTCTATCCGCCGCACGGAAGCGAGTTCGCGCGCGCTCAGCATCGTGCCGCGAAACATCGTGGCCGGCCAGGATGGGTCGATCCGCACGAAACGTCCCGAACCTTCGAGCCGCCCAAACAGATCGTGGACGTTCGCGGCCATGGCGCCGGCCTCCGCATCGAGGGACAGGCCCTCCATGATCGCGCCGACCTGCTCCAGTGGCTGAAAGTGACTCCGGTCGTAGAACCACGCGTCGCGTGGTCGTATCCAGCGAATGCGGTCGGGCTCCACTTCGTTGTCCAGGAGCCAGATGCACGCATCCACGGCCGTCTTGCCGGACCCGAGCACCGTGAAGGATGACGCCGAGTGGGCAGCCGCCGGGAGATCATTGACGGGGATGATCCGGGCGGACGAGCTCATCTCGAACGGGACTGCGTGGGTCGCCGGGATCGACGCCTCCAGGTACCGGGCGTCAACGACCTTGCGTCTTACAGCGACCTCGTGCAGCGTTCCCGTGCTGATGTCTCGGACCAGCTCGCCGTCGCTCCCACGGCCCAGGTATTCGTGCCTCGCCAGCAGATGGACGCGGCCTGTCTCTGTCAGCCGCGCGGCCGCCTGCGCGAAGTACTCGCGGACCTCGGTGCCGGTCGCGCGTTCGTAGAAGCCGGCGTTCTCGCCTACCTGATCGATGCGGTTCTCACCGAGCGCCAGCGAGTTCACTCCGTAGTAGGCGGAGGGAGTGTGCAGGCGGACGAAGGGATACGCATGCAGCCAGTGACCGCCCGGGACCTCCTGGCGATCGACCAGGATCACGTCGGCGTCCGACTCGGCCACGAGCGCGTCGGCGAAGGCAAGGCCGCTCGCACCCGCCCCCACGATCAGGTAATCGGTGTTCAGGACCACTTTTCACGCCCTCCCGGCGGCGGACCGACGTCGTCCCAGTGGGACCGCGGAGGTGAATCGTACTGCCGGGCTGCGTGACCCTGTCCGAGGTGAGGTCGAGGCCGTCCCCGTTCAGCAATGCGATCGGCGAGGAACTGGCCGCGGCGCAGCCGCGGCACGTCCGACCGATCTATTGTGCAGAGGCTGTCTTCGCCCGGTCGAGCAGCGATCTCAAGTAACCGGCCAGCTTGTCGAAGCTGTCGTCCTGGCCGTCGTGCCTGGTCATGTGGTCACGGCCGGCCTTGTCGCGGAACGCCAGCCGATTGGTCAGCCTCGTCACTCCATCGGTTTCGTGCAGACGCACAGTTTCGACGGCGTCCGCGTCTGGCCACCCCTCGAACAGCCAGGTGGCCACAGTCCGGGTCGGCGGTTCGACCTCCATGTACGTGCCTCGAAACGAGCACTCGGTTCCGTCGTCGGTCACGAAGACGATGTGGTAACCGCCTCCGACGCGCAGGTCGATCGAGCACTTCGTCACCTCGCATGTAAACGGGGCAAACCAGTGGCTCACGTGCTCCGGCTTCGTGAGGACGTCGAAGACGAGTCCGATCGGAGCGTCGAACTCGCGAGTGGTGACGATCTCGAGCTCGCTCGGGTATTCGATGACTGACGGCTTGTACCGATCAGGAATCACTGCGGCTCTCCTTTTTGTTGTAGCTCCTCGAGGTAGTCGCCCATCCGATCCAGTCGCTCGTTCAGCGCCTGCTCGTACTTGGCCAACCACTCGCGCAGCGGCCGAAGGCGCGCGGGTTCAAGGCTGTACAGCCGATGTCGCCCGTCCGCTCGGCACCTGACGAGTCCGACGTGGCTGAGCACCCGCAGGTGCTTTGAAACCTGGGGCTGGGACATCGAGAGGTCGCGCACGATCGCCCCGACCGCCTTCTCGCCGGCGATCAGCGTGTCCAGGATTTCACGACGGCGCGCCTCGGCGATGGCATTGAAGGCATCCGCGGTGGTGGACGAACGGGCCACTTCTCAATCATATTCCGATATCGGTATATGTCAAGGGGAGCGGAGACTTCGCGCGTGCTCACCCGTACTTGTGGCAGCGGTCAACCTCGCACCCTGGGCGTGGCCCCGGCCATTCCCTGGCTTGTGAGAGGTGAGCCCCGAGGTCAGTCGGCCTGGTAGTACTCCATGCCGAGGTGGGTGATCTGCTCCTCGCCCATCAGCCAGCGCAGCGTGTTCTTGAGCTTGGTCTGCTGGATGAACAGATCGTGCTCGGGGTACACGCTCGCCGCATGCTGCGGGCTCTTGAAGTAGAAGGAGAGCCACTCCTGGATGCCGTGCAGGCCGGCCCGCTGGGCCAGGTCTGAAAAGAGGACGAGGTCAAGCACCAGGGGCGCCGCCAGGATTGAGTCCCGGCAGAGGAAGTCCACCTTGATCTGCATCGGGTAGCCCAGCCAGCCGAAGAGGTCGATGTTGTCCCAACCCTCTTTGGAGTCGCCGCGGGGCGGGTAGTAGTTGATCCGCACCTTGTGGTACACGTCGCCGTACAGGTCCGGGTACAGGTCCGGTTGCAGGATGTGCTCGAGGACTCCGAGCTTCGACTCCTCCTTGGTCTTGAAGCTGTCCGGGTCGTCCAGCACCTCGCCGTCCCGGTTGCCCAGGATGTTCGTCGAGTACCAGCCTCGCAGCCCCAGCATGCGCGCCTTCAGCATCGGCGCGAGCACGGTCTTGATCAGCGTCTGTCCGGTCTTGAAGTCCTTGCCGCAGATCGGCACTCCTTTCTGGCCGGCAAGTGTGACCATGGCCGGAATGTCGACCGTCAGGTTGGGCGCCCCGTTGATGAAGGTCACGCCCTCCATCAACGCCGCATAGGCGTAGAGCATCGACGGCGCCACGGACGGGTCGTTCGCCTCCATCGCCGCCTCGAGCGAGGCGACGTCGGCATGTGCCGGGGTCTCCGTGATGAAGATCTCGGTCGAGGCGCACCAGATCATCACCAGGCGATCGCACGCGTGCGCGTCCTTGAACTCGCGGATGTCCCGGCGGATTGCTTCCGCCAGCTCCCGTTTGTTTGGGCCCGACTTGACGTTCACGCCCTCGAGCCGGCGCACGTAATTGCGGTCGAAGACGGCGGGCATCGGCTCGATCTCGCGCAGTTCGCCCGCGACCGGCTCGATGTGGGCGTGCCGGTCGAGGACCCCGCACTTCACGGCCGCCTCGTAGGCGTTGTCGGGGATCGGGTCCCAGGCGCCGAAGACCAGCTGGTCCAGCGAGGCCAGGGGGACGAGGTCCCGAATCAGGGGCGTGCGACCCTCCGTCCGCTTGCCGAGCCGGATCGTGCCCATCTGGGTCAGCGAGCCGATGGGCGCCGCGCCGCCTCGCCGGATCAGCTCCACGCCCGCAAAGAAGGTCGAGGCGACCGCCCCAAGGCCGACGGTCAGGATGCCCAGGCGGCCGCCCGCCGGTTGGATCGCGTGGGCCTGGGCCTCCACGAAGTCGCGGGCCTCCAGGACGACGCCGCGCTCCCGCGCCAGCGACATCAGCGGCTGGTGCCACTGAGCCGGAATCCGTCCGGTGCTCGCCCAGTGCTCGACCGTGCTCTGCCGGCGGCCGAGGAGCTGCGCCAGGGCGCTCTGCCCGCCAAACCGGCGGATGACTTGCTCGGCCGGATTGCTCGAGGTCCTGTCCATCCCGACCATTCTAACGATTTTTTCGTTGGCGGCTCGGACCTGTTCATGGACTCCCGCGAACGCCACCCGACCGACGACGGGAGAATGAGCGCTACGAGCACACAAGACGGCAGGGTGGTGGTGAATAGGGCGATGTCGCTCGACGGCTTCATCGCCGGTCCCGATGACGCGATGAGCTGGATCTTCGACTTCATGGCGTCGGACGCCGAACCCGAGATCGCGGCGGCCACCGGCGCCATGCTCATCGGGCGGCGGACCTACGACGTGGGCAGAAGGATGGAGGCCGACAGGCCGGGCAGCGTCGACTATCCCTTCTCCGGGCCAATGTTCGTCCTCACGCACAGGCCGCCGGACATGTCCGGGCCGGGCGTCACTTTCCTCACCGGTGACGTCGGGGAAGCGGTCGCCACGGCGCGCAGCGCCGCGGGCGGCAAGAACCTGGAGATCCTCGGCGCCGACGTGGCCGGCCAGTGCCTGCGGCGGGGACTCGTCGACGAGATCCTGGTGTACGTGCTTCCCGTGCTGCTCGGCGACGGCGTCCGGTTCTCGTCCCCGGGCCTTGGACGGATAGACCTGGAGCCGTTCAGCAGCACACGGTCGGGCGCCGTCACCATCCTGCGGTTCCGCGTCCGCAAGTAGTACCTGGGTTCGATTCGGCGGCCTTTGCCGGGACCGCTCGGTCGTGTCCCGGTCGATCCGATGCTGCTCCCAACTCCCATTTTGCGCCGTTTGGCGCCAATTTGACGTCATAGGACTTGCAATGACGCCATGATGGCGCTAAGATGCAGTCATGGAATTGAACGCCTACGTCGAAGCACTCCAGGCCCAGCTCGCCAGCGCCGCGGCGGCCGCCGGCCAAGAGGGCATCGAGATGGCCGAGCGCCTGACGGGTACCCTCGACGCCGCCGCGCGCCTCGTCCTCCAGGAC
>DATEHQ010000179.1:0-1609 GCA_035279525.1 Candidatus Dormiibacterota bacterium | reverse complement strand
CGCCTCGCACGGCATGAGCCATCGGCTGGTCTACACCCAGACGCCCGAGGAATTCCGGAGCGAGACGCGCGACGCCAAGGCGCTGCTCGAGGATCTCGCGCAGAGGCCGGTGGAGGGATACCGCGCCGCGACCTATTCGATCACGCGCCGTTCGCTCTGGGCCCTCGACATCCTGTGCGAGGAGGGCTTTCGCTACGACTCGAGCATCTTTCCGATGCGCCACGACCGCTACGGAATACCCGACGCGGAGCCCACGCCGCACGTGCTGACGACGCCCGGCGGCGGCCGTCTGGTCGAGTTTCCGATATCGGTCCTGCGCTACCGCGGCGCCAAGGTCCCTGTCGCCGGGGGAGGGTATTTCCGGCTGTTTCCCTACCGCTTCACGCGCTGGGCGCTGCGCCGGCTGAACGAGCAGCAGCAGGAGTTCGTCTTCTACATTCATCCCTGGGAGGTCGACCCCGAGCAGCCGCGGGTGGGGGACGCGGGCGCCTTGTCGCGCTTCCGGCACTATCTCAATCTGAGCCGGTGCGCGGAGCGTCTCGGCCGATTGCTGGAAGACTTCGAATTCGACACCATGCGCTCGGTCCTGGCCCGGAAGAACCTGCTGCCCGTGTAGTGAAGGAGGGGCCGGCTGTCGCCGCCGAGAGACAAATGCGGCTTTCGGTCGTCCCGCCCCGCGACTTTTGCCCGCGACACCGGGAAAGGAGGGGCGTCGCTTGGCTTTCGCGGGGACTTCATGCTATCGTCATGCCGCTTGGCTTGACCTCCCTCCGCGGAAGGGGTTTATGAGCTGGATCACGTGGGTGGCAATACTGGTCATGTGGCCCCTGGTTGGCTTGGGCGTGGCGTACCTGTTCGGTCGCTTCACCCACCGCGGCGAAATCTACGGGAACGCCGGCGAGCTTGCCCCCACGGTGGTGAGCTATCTCCGGCGCGCCAAGCGGGCCAGGGTTTCCGCCCGCGCGGCATCGCACGCCAAGCCACGGCGCGAAGCCGCCGCGGGACGCCGCGTACACTGAATCCTCCTGAGCAGCGCCCTTAAAGGGAAAATCTTTCCCTCGGGGCGTCCTGCGCGAACGGCGCCTCCCGAGGCGACTGCCGTGGAAATCGGCTAGACTCCGCGGTCGCACGAGAAGCCTCGTGGAATCGATGTCTCCTGAGATGAAAGTGCTGGTGACCGGCGGCGCCGGATACATCGGCTCGCACACCTGCGTCGAGCTCATGCTCGCCGGGCACCAGGTGGTGGTGCTCGACAACCTGAGCAACAGCCATGCCGCGGTGCTCGATCGCATCGCGCGCATCGTCGGCCGGCCGGCCACCTTCGCGAAAGCGGACGTGCGCAGCACGGACGCGTTGAGGGACGTCATGGCTCGGCACCGCTTCGACGCGGTGATCCACTTCGCAGGGCTGAAGGCCGTGGGCGAATCGTTCGAGAAGCCGATCGAGTACTACGACAACAACGTGCAGGGCGCCCTGTCCCTGTGCCGGGCGATGGCGGAAGCGGGGGTGGGCGCGCTGGTGTTCTCTTCGTCCGCGACGGTCTACGGCAATGCGGCGACGATGCCGGTGCGCGAAGACGCCCCGCTGGGCCCCACCAATCCCTACGGTC
>DATEHQ010000178.1:0-7859 GCA_035279525.1 Candidatus Dormiibacterota bacterium | reverse complement strand
TCGCCCGCGTCGGCGTGGCGACGGGACCCGGCTCTTTCACGGGGCTAAGGGTGGGAGCATCGTTCGCGGTCGGGCTGGCCCTGGGCCTGAGGGTCCCGCTGGCCCCCTTGCCGACCCTGGCCATCCAGGTGGCACGGAGCGACAACCCGGTGATGGCGGTTTCCGAGGCCGGGCGAGGCCGCGTGTACTTCCTGCCCCCGGGCGGCGAGATTCGCCTCGGCGAGGCGTCCGAGCTTCCGCGCGATCACTTAGCCGCCGGCTGGCTGCGGGCCGAAACACGCGCCGCGCTGGAGGCTGCGGGCGTTCGGATGGCCGGCGACGACGACCTCCGGACGTTCGGCGCGGCGGCGGCGAGGCTGATGAAATCCGCCCGCGACATCCCCTACGAAAGTGTCAAACTCGAATACATGCAGTCTTTTGCTGCTTCAAGCAGATGATGGTGCAGATCAGGCAGCAGCTGGCCCTCGAGCTGATGCGCGAGGCCGACGTCAACACGGTGCAAGAGATCGAGCGCGACATCTTCGCCACGCCATGGCCTCGGAACGCCTACTACCGCGAGCTCGCCTCCCGGGCGAGCGCGCACTACGTCGTGCTGCGCCAGGACGGCCTGGTGGACCGGCCCGCTGGATACCACTCGACAGAATTCGACCCCACGATCGTCGGATACGGCGGGATGTGGCGCATGTACGACGAGGCGCACGTCACCACCATCGGCGTGCGGCACGACCTGCAGCACCGCGGCTACGGGCGGATCCTCTTCGCCGGCCTGGTGCAGGCGGCCTACGACATGGGCGCGAAGTGGGTCACCCTGGAGGTGCGGACCACGAACGACAACGCGATGAAGATGTACGAAGGCTTCGGCTTCAAGGTCATCGGCCGTCGCAAGGGTTACTACACCGACAACGGTGAGGACGCGATCGTGATGTGGTCGGACTCGATCCACTCGCCGCGTTTTCGCAAGGCCTACGAGACGAACCTGGAGCGGATCGAGGCCGAGGTGCGCGGCCTCCGCCGTGACCTGCTGACGAAGGGAGAGTAATCCTCTCCCGCCGCGCGTGCGGGGAGGGCCGGGTTGGGTCCAGTGGGTAAACCAGCGCTCGTTCTCGGCATCGAGACCTCCTGCGACGAGACCTCCGTCGCGGTCGTGGAAGGCGGACGCAGGGTGCTGTCGAACGTGATCCACTCCCAGGTCGACCTGCACCGGGAGTTCGGCGGCGTCGTGCCGGAGCTGGCCGCGCGCGACCATCTCGAGCGCCTGCCGCGCCTGGTCGGCCTCGCCCTCGACCGCGCCCTGTCGCGACCGGCAGACGTCGACCTGATCGCCGTGACACGCGGTCCCGGTCTAGCCGGATGCCTGCTCGTCGGCACCGGCGTGGGCGAGGGCCTGGCGGCGGCCTGGGCGACGCCGCTGACCGGTGTCAACCACCTGTGGGGACACGTCTACGCCGCGATGCTGACCCGTCCGGACCTGGAGCCGCCGCTCCTCGGCCTCGTGGTCAGCGGCGCGCACTCGGACCTGGTGCGCATGCCCGCCCACGGCACCTTCGAGGTGATCGGCCGCACACGCGACGACGCAGCCGGCGAGGCCTTCGACAAGGCGGCCCGGATGCTGGGCCTGGGCTATCCCGGGGGACCTGCCCTTGACAGGCTCGCCCGGCAGGGCGATCGTTCGCGCCGGCCCCTGCCGAGGCCGTCGCTGCCCGGGCTGGAGTACAGCTTCAGCGGCCTGAAGACCGCGCTGCTCTACCGCCTTCGCGAGATGCTTGACCCGGACCAGCAGGCGAGAGCCGACCTCGCCGCCGCCTTCGAGCATTCGGTCGTCGAATCGCTGCTCGAAAAGCTGGACGCCGCTCTCGAGGCTCAGGACGTGGGCGAGGTGGTGGTGTGTGGGGGCGTGGCGGCGAACACGCTGCTGCGGAAGCGAGCGGCCGAAGTGGTCGCGGGCCGTGCCCGGCTGACCATGCCGCCACTCGAGCTGTGCACCGACAACGCGGCCATGATCGCCGCCGCCGGCTTCTACGGCGCCGGTCAGCCCGCCACTGTGGAGCCCTCACTAAGCTGGTGAGCTGATGGGTGTCAAAGGCTGGACGATCGTCTACCGGGGCCAGCGCATCCGGACCGAGATGGTGTCGGCGATGCTGTCGGCCCGCGGCCTGACGACCGAGGTCTTCGGTGACAACGGGTACGGAGTCGGCATGGACTTCAGCGACGCGCGCCTCATGGTTCCCGACGACCAGGCGGCCGAAGCCCTCAACGCTATCCAGGAGGCCGAGTCCCTCCCGCCCGACGAGGACGATTCCGACGCCTGAACCCGCGCCTGGCGACGAGGCGCGCTGGAAGGCGTTCATGGCGGCGACGGCGGGCCAGCCGCCCTGGCCGAGCCTCCAGCGGGCCGCCGCCCTGTTCCCCAGGCCGGGCGAAGCGCTGGATATCGGCGCGGGCGCGGGCCGCGACACGCGGCACCTGCTCGAGGGGGGCTGGCGGGTCACCGCCGTCGACTCCTCTCCGTCGGCCATCGAGGCGCTCGGCCGGCTACCCCAGCGCAACCTTCG
This sequence comes from Candidatus Dormiibacterota bacterium, assembly GCA_035279525.1. Taxonomy (GTDB): domain Bacteria; phylum Chloroflexota; class Dormibacteria; order Dormibacterales; family Dormibacteraceae; genus DATEHQ01. Next base: position 5,307 of record DATEHQ010000178.1, on the reverse strand, counting down.
GATCGTGGCGAGCGCGGCTCAGGATTTCGCCCCGTCGAGCTACGACCTGGTCAACGCCCAGTTCTCCCTCCCGTTCGTGGCGCCTGCGGCCTTCGAGCCCACCGTGGAGCGCATGAAGTGCTGCGTCAAACCGGGCGGGGTTCTGGCCATGACATTCTTCGGGCCGCACGACGAGTGGAACACGCCGGACAGCCGGCTGACCTTCACCACCCGCCAGGAGATCGAGCGGCTGTTCGCCGGGTGGGAGCTGATCGAGCTGACCGAGGCCGAGGAGGATGGACGCGTCGCCACCGGGGGTCCGAAGCATTGGCACACCTTCCAGCTGATCGCCCGGCGCCCGGAGGCCTCAGCGCCGAAGCGCGTTTAGCACCCGCCTCCGCCCGGGTACTACAATTGGCAGTCGACCTACCAGAGTGCTAAGCGCTCGGGGCTGGGGAGTGCTAAGTCGAGACAGCTGAGGAGGGCTGCAGATGAATCTGAAACCTTTGGGCGACCGGGTGGTTCTCAAGCCGGTCGAGCGTGAAGAGAAGACCAAGAGCGGGATCGTCCTTCCGGACACCGCCAAGGAAAAGCCCCAGGAGGGCATCGTCGAGGCAGTGGGCACTGGAAGGATCCTGGACAACGGCACCAAGGTGCCGATGGAGCTCAAGGTCGGCGACAAGGTGCTGTACGCCAAGTACGCCGGTAACGAATTCAAGCTCGACGACGTGGAGTACCTGATCGTCTCGGAAAAGGACGTGCTCGCGGTGCTCGCGTCCAACGGCAAGAAGTAAGAAAAAAGAAGAGGGGAGACTTATGGCGAAAACAGTCACATTCGATGTTGAGGCGCGACAGCACCTCAAGAAGGGCATCGACACCGTTGCCCAGTCCGTACGCATCACGCTCGGCCCCAAGGGCCGCAACGTGGTCCTCGAGAAGAAGTTCGGCGCCCCGACGGTCACCAACGACGGCGTGACGATCGTGCGCGAGATCGAGCTCAAGGACCCCATGGAGAACACCGGCGCGCAGCTGCTGCGCGAGGTGGCGACCAAGACCAACGACGTCGCCGGTGACGGCACCACGACCGCGACGCTGCTGGCGCAGACCATGATCAACGAAGGCTTCCGCAACGTCACCGCGGGCGCCAACCCGATGCAGCTCAAGCTCGGCATCGAGAAGGCGGTCGACGCGGTGGTCGAGGAGATCAAGAAGCTGTCCGTGCCCGTCAAGGGCCACGAGGACGTCGCGCACGTAGCGGCGATCTCTTCGCAGGACTCGAAGATCGGCGACCTGATCGCCGAGGCGATGGACAAGGTCGGCAAGGATGGAGTCATCACCGTCGAAGACAACCAGGCCATGGCGACCGAGCTGGAGTTCGTCGAGGGCATGCAGTTCGACCGCGGCTACATCGCCGCGTACATGGTCACCAACCCCGACCGGATGGAAGCGGTGCTGGACGAGCCCTACGTGCTCATCACCGACCGCAAGATCTCGGCCATCTCGGACCTGCTCCCCGTGCTAGAGCGCGTGGTCCAGCAGGGCCGCCCGCTGCTGATCGTGGCTGAGGACGTCGAGGGCGAGGCGCTCGCCACGCTGGTCGTCAACAAGCTGCGCGGCACCTTCACCGCCGTCGCGGTCAAGGCGCCTGGCTTCGGCGACCGCCGCAAGGCGATGCTCGAGGACATGGCGATCCTGACCGGCGCGACAGTCGTCTCGGAGGACGCCGGCTACAAGCTCGACCAGACCAAGCTCGAGCAGCTCGGCAAGTCCCGCAAGGTCACGGTCAACAAGGACGAGACCACGATCGTGGTCGACGTCGAGAACGACGAGAAGCGCAAGCAGGCGATCCAGGGCCGGATCAAGCAGATCAAGGCCCAGGTCGAGGAGACGACCTCCGAGTTCGACAAGGAGAAGCTGCAGGAGCGCCTGGCCAAGCTGGCCGGCGGGGTTGCGGTGATCAAGGTCGGAGCCGCCACCGAGGTCGAACAGAAGGAGAAGAAGCACCGCATCGAGGACGCCCTGAGCGCGACCAAGGCCGCGGTGGAAGAGGGCATCGTCGCGGGCGGCGGCACCGTGCTGCTGAACGCGCAGAAGAAGCTCGACGGCGGGCTCGGCCTGAAGGACGACCAGGCGACCGGTGTCGCGATCGTTCGGAAGTCGCTCGAGGAGCCGGTCAAGCAGATCGCGCTCAACGCCGGCAAGGAGGGTTCGCTCATCGTCGAGCAGATCCGCAAGGCCAAGTCGGGTGAGGGCTACGACGCGCTCAACGACAAGTTCGTGAACATGTTCGAGGCGGGAATCGTCGACCCCGCGAAGGTGACTCGTTCGGCGCTGCAGAACGCCGCGTCGATCGCCGCCATGGTGCTCACCACCGAGGCGATGGTCACCGAAGTGCCCGAGGAGAAGAAGGGCGGCGGTATGCCGGGCGGCATGTCGCCCGACATGATGTAAGGCCTCGGCCTGAGCAGTACGACTCACGGGAGCCCCTCGCCTCGGCGAGGGGCTCCTTTTCTTTCCGGGCTCCCCGCCCCGCCCGCTGGGGGACGCTTTGCGCAAAACGCCCCGAACCTGAGCCCACAACCCGGGCGTTTTGATCAAACCGCCCCAGGTGGGGTTTCTTTACAGGCTGGGTAGGCAGGCGCTCGGGGCCGTGACACCCTCGTGCGACATGGGTCAGGCGTCGCGGGTCCCTGCAAATTTCATGAGACGGCCGTTCACCCTGTCCGAGGCTCACTCCGCGGGAATCAGCCGAAAGCGCTTGAGCGGCAAATCGTGGAGGCGCATCGCGCGCGGGCTGTACTGCTGGACCGGATGGCGTGCGGATCACCTGCAGCTGATGAACGGGTGGAAAGGCCTCCTACCCGAGGAAACGATCTTCGGCGGCCGCAGCGCTGCCTGGCTTTGGGGCCTCGATGTGAATCCGGTTGATCCGGTCGAGGTCATCCTTCCGGCGAGCTCTGGAATCCGATCGCGTACCGGGCTCAAGGTCCGGTACAACGTCATGGAGGACGATGACCACGCCCGTGTGCGTGGGCTCCGTGCCACGACCCTCAGTCGAACACTTCGCGATCTTTGCGTCCACATCACGCCGGTCGAGGCCTTATGTGTGATCGACATGGCAGTTGCCGCCAAGCGGACCGACCCACGCGCCCTCGTCGATTACGCCGACTCAGTTCGCGGACGCCCGGGTTCGTGGCGCCTGCGACAACTTGCCCAGGTCGCCGCCGCCGCGGAATCACCGATGGAAACGCGACTTCGATGGCTGTTGTTGAGCGCTGGGCTTCCGCGGCCGGACGTGCAGCGCGATTTACGCGACGCCGATGGTCGGTTCGTCGGTAGAGCAGACCTGTTTTATGAGGCGGCGCGTCTTGCAATCGAATACGACGGTGGCCATCATCGCGACCAGCTCACACAGGACAATCGCCGGCAGAACGTGATGGTCAACGCCGGCTTCAGGTTGCTCAGGTTCACCGCGGCCGACCTGGATCGGCCCGAAATCCTCACGTTTCAGGTGAGGCGAGCCCTGCGCCTCGGGGACGCTTTGCGCAAAGCGCCCCCAATCTGAAATGCCAAAGGGGACGTTCTGTTCAAAGCGCCCAGCCGCGGAGATGCGGACTGGCCGGTCTGGCGTCAGGCGTCAGGCCTGCCGAATCTGGCGCGATGAGCGCCTCTTCTCTTTGCCGGCCGGCTCATCTATCGGGATGATTCCTCCCAGGCCCGCCATCCTGCGGCCCGCCACGGAAACGGCGAAGGGCAGCGCGAGCATGAACGTCGCGACCACGACCGAGAGCGGGTCAGGGAGCCGCTTCGGGTCGTTGAGCCCGAGGTAGGTCAGGTATCCGCCGCCGGCGGCGGTGAGAAGAACGATCAGGACAGCGGCGCCGATCGCCCACATCCGGTACTCGCGGTAAAGAGGCGGCGCGTTCCGGCTGGCCAGCCGGAGCAGCCACCATGCGGTGAGCCCGTTGAGGATCAGGCCGGAGAGAAGGGCGCAGGTGGCGATCCCGATCCGAAAAGCGGTGAGGTGGACCATCACGAACGCGGAGGCGTTGACGGCGAGGATGCCGATGGGCGTGATCACGCCCACCGTCAGAAGCGCTAGCTCTCTAAGGCGTCGTGATCGAAGCGTTTAGTGACCGCAGCCGCAGGCCTGCGCGCCGCTCGCGTCATCGCCGGTGTCGAACGAGTGGCCACAGGAGCAGGAGTGCACGGCATTCGGGTTGTGCACCGTGAAGCCGGCGCCCATGAGGCTGTCGACGTAATCGATCTCCGAGCCGCGGATGTAGTTCGCGCTGAAGTCGTCGACCACGATCTGCACGCCCTCGGCATCGATCGTGAGGTCGTCGGCGCGGCGCTGGTCGTCGAAGGCCATGCCGTATTGCATGCCGGAGCAACCGCCGCCGCTGACGAACACGCGGAGGGCAAGCTGAGGGTTGCCTTCCTTCTGGAGCAGCTCCTTGAGGCGAGTCTGGGCTTCGGGGGTGAGTGAGACGACAGCCTGTTCGATCACGTCAGAGATGCTACCACGGGGTTCGAGCGGTCCTCCCGTTTTGGGCCCCTCAGCGACCGTGGATTGCCTGGAAGGCGGCGAAGCCGATCACAAGCACGAAGGCTCCGACCACGAGCAGAGTCTTCTGCCACCAGCTGAGCCGGGTGAACCAACGCTCGCGCATGCCCTGCAAGGGGTCGTACAGGTTTGAGAACGCGCCGGGCTGAGGGTCGTCGTCCTGGTCGTCCATTCGGGATGCCTACCGCCGCCCGAGCTTGAACCCCTTCTTTTCCTTCGTCTCGGCGGCGCTGGTCGAGCCTGCGATCAGCTGTGCCAGCGTCTCCACTCCGCGTGAGATCGCGCTCTTGGGGTCGGTCAGGACGAGGATCTCGCCTTTGACCGCCGCCTCGTCGGGTTTCGTCCCATCGAAGTCGATCTCGACGGCGAGCTCCTGCTTCAGGGTGCGCACCACGTCCTCTTTGCTCACGACCGACTTCGGCACCTTGTTGTTGAGGGCGAGGATGACACGGCCGGGCACGATGTTGAGCACGTTGGTGAAGATGTTCAGAAGCTCCCCGACGTCCTTTAGCGACGAGAGCTCCGGCGTGACGAGCACGAGCACCCGCTGCGAGTGATCCAGCACGCTGATCACGATGTCGGTGAACGCGACGCCGAGGTCGAACACGATGTAGCGGAAGGCGTTGACCAGGATCCCCATCGCGCGATTCACGAGGTCCACCGTGATCAGGTCCGCCTGCTCCGCCCGCAGCACACCGGGGAGCAGCATCATGCCGCCGGGGTGGTGCAGGATGGCGCCGAGCACCGCCTCCTCGAAGTTC
>DATEHQ010000177.1:0-1033 GCA_035279525.1 Candidatus Dormiibacterota bacterium | reverse complement strand
ACCCGGCGGCCATCTTCATCGCCGCCGCCACGCTCTTTGCGATCTTCATCAATTCGCAGAACGTCGGCCCGATCCTGATGCTGGGTGTCATCGCCCTGCTGCTCGAGCTCCGCCTGCGCCCGAAGGAATGAGCAGCCCCGGCGTGGAAAGGCTGCGAGAAGGAATGAGCAGCCCCGGCGTGGAAAGGCTGCGAGACTGATAGGCTGTAGCCCCGTGAAAATCGGCCCTTACACGCTCGTCTCTCCGGTCTACGTCGCCCCCATGGCGGGCGTCACCGATGCGCCCTTCCGCAAGATCGCACGCGAGTTCGGCGCCGGTCTGGCGTGCACCGAGATGATCAGCAGCGAGGCGCTCGTCCGCCAGCACCGCGAGTCCTTCCGCCTGATGGACCTCCAATGGGACCAGCGACCCGTCTCGGTCCAGCTGATGGGGGGCTCTCCCGCTGTGATGGCGCAGGCCGCTCGGATGGCGCAAGAAGCCGGCGCGGACATCATCGACATCAACATGGGGTGCCCCGTTCCCAAAGTCGTCAAAACCTCGGGCGGTTCGTCGCTGCTTCGCGATCCCGACCTCGCCTCTCGCGTCGCGGAAGCCGTGGTCGAGGCGGTGTCGGTGCCGGTGACGGCCAAGATCCGCCTCGGCTGGGACTTCGCCACGCGCAACTACCTCGAGATGGCGACGCGGCTGGAAGCGACCGGCATCCAGGGCCTCGCTGTTCATGGCCGCACCCGCTCCCAGCGCTACGATCCGTCCGCCGACTGGATGGCGATCGCGCAGGTCAAGGCGGCGGTCAAGATCCCGGTGGCTGGCAGTGGCGACCTGCGAACGGCCGACGACGCGCTACGGCGTATCGAGGAGTCGGGTGTCGACGCGGTGATGTTGGGCCGCGGCATCCTCGGCAACCTCTGGCTGGTGCGCCAGACCGTGGCTCGCCTCACGACCGGCGCGTCGCTCCCCGCCCTCTCCTGGATCGAGCAGATCGAGCTGGTCCGGCGGCACTGCGACCTGGTTCTCGACTATTACGGACCGGAAC
>DATEHQ010000176.1:0-14301 GCA_035279525.1 Candidatus Dormiibacterota bacterium | reverse complement strand
GTTCGAGCGAGCCCAACGAACTGTGCCTTGTCAAACTCTGCGGCGCGACGAGTCTCGAGAGGTGAGCCGGCGCTTGACACCGAGGCAGTCGCTTCGGCTCGTACGAAGCCAGCCTCAAGAAGAAGTCCGCGGTGATCCCGTCCACGAGAGGAGTCCCCGCCGTCGTGCTTACGGACCCGAATCCGCAGATCGAGCCAGTGTTGGAGTAATGAGGTGGCCGGCGCGAAGAACGTTGAACCGAGATCGGGGTCGCGCAGCCCGACGAGCCCGCCTGGCCGCAGCACCCGTCGAATCTCGACGAGCGCCGCGACAGGATCGCTCATGAACATCAGGACAGCGTGAGCGAATACCGCATCGAAGGACTGAGACAGGAAGGGAAGGTTGTACACGTCGGCAACCCCATAGCTCACGTTTTCGGCGGTGCGCTCAGAGGTGATCGCGCGCGCCCGCTCGACCAATGTCAGTTGTTGATCCACGCCCTCGACGCGGCCAGGCGCGACAACCCCGGCCAGGCCGAGGGTGATCGTCCCCGGTCCACAGCCCACGTCCAGTACGCGCATCCAGGGCGCAGATACGGCAGGAAGAAGGCAGCCTCTCGTGCCGCGGTTCGCGATTCCAGCCCCGCCTCGAACGCTCGATTGCCTCGTTGTGAGTAGATGTCGCGTCGGCCCTTTAGTGGCATCTTTCCCAAGTACCATCAACCATCAGGGCGCTCCCCGACGAGGTTAGCGAAACGGTAAACGAACTCATGTGATTTGATGCGGCGTTCCTCTGAGAACGGTCGAACAGACCGGCGCTCGAGAGTCTTCCATCGTCCAGCTTGGGAAAACGTTTGCCACCTCGGCCCCATCCCCGGCCTTCGGCCCGTACTTCCCCGCCAGGCGGGGAAGGCCGCGGGAGACGGGACGCTCGGCCTCAAGTACCAATGACCGCGTTGCCGAGCAGGTGCGGAAAGAATTCCGCGACCGCGGCTGGGTCGATGCCGTCGGCGCCGCGCCAGAACCCGCTCGGATAGAACCAGTTGCTCTTCCACTCAGGCGGGTCGGGTCGCGCCTCGTAGTCGATCCAGCCGCTACGAAATGAGGCCCGTGTGCGGGGTTCGAGGACGCCGATGGCGGCCAGCGTTGTGACCAGATGCCGGCGTTGAGAATCATTCGAGTGTGGGAGAGTCGACCGGAGGGCATCGGCCAGACCACCTGGCCGAATCTGCGAGTCGGCAGCAGAGATTTCACGAATTGCGGTGAGCAGGTCGCGCAGGACTTCCCACTCCACAGATGTGACAACCGGATGATCCCCGGCAGCGAATTGCTCTAGATCGAATGCAATGTAGTACGGGTCGTGGATCCAAACGCCGCCCCAGCGGTGCCGCTCGAAACTGAACCGATTCCAGTCCGCGGGCTCGGTAATGAAGGATGCCACTCCGCAGACTCCGCAAATCGCGGCGCGCTGACGCGGGCGAAAGTTGTGTATCGGCAGCGCCCTGCCGATGACGTAGCTGGTGAGCGCGGATCTCAAGTCGAGGCGACCTGTGGACAGGCTGGAAACAAAGGCTTCGACCACCTGGTGCAGCGAGACGCGACGAACCAAGCTCCGGACCTGCAGGGCGGCTTCGTCGTGATCGACATTGGGTGGGTCGAACATCAACCCTGCGTCCCGGGCATACGCGAAGTCTTCGGCTGTCGGCATCTTGCGTGGATTGCGCCACCCAGTGGACGTCCAGAATGTCGACGTGAGGATTCTGAGTGCTCTGGGATCGACTGGCATGCTCGCGGTCTCCGACATGATGCAGCACAAAAGGCCCCGCTTGCGATGGCCGACGCTGCTTCCAGTTCTCTCGGCATGTGAACTCAACAAGGTGATTGGTACTTGGGGTCGAGAGTCCCGTCTCCCGCTCCAACTTTTGACCGCTCCAGTTTCGGCCCTCATGTCATTACGCGAAACTTGGGTGCCGCGCCGCTCGGCATCGTCGCCCCTATGACCGTGGACGGATAAAAAGACCCAGTCCGCGATCAAGTTGTTCCCGCACGGGCTGGCGCACCTCCCCGAGGCCAGGATGGCCGCAGCATCGTGGGATTCGCTCGAGGCCCTGGATAATCGGCGGACATGTTGAATGGAATCAGCTGTGGATCGTGACGGTGTCGGCTCGAATCGGGGGCTGCGGCTCGCGGAGCTGCTGGCCACGGTTTCGTTGGCGAGCGATCTTGCCCATGAAGTGCCGGCTGAAAGTGCCCTGCGCGATGCCTTGCTGGCTGTCCAACTCGGTCGGCTGGCCGGCTGGTCTGCTCAAGACCTCTCAGACGTCTACTACCTGGCGCTGCTCTATCACGTCGGCTGCACCGGGGCGGTCGACGCCCAGAGCCGATTGGGGAACGGCGACGACGTGAGTGTGCGTCATTGGCTCTCCGAGGCCGATTTCACCAATCAGCCCGAACTCATGCGCATCATGGTGGCCAAGCTCGGTCGCCAATGGGGGCCCGCAGATTGGGCTCGCGGGTTGGCTGCGTTCATGGCCGCGGGTCAGAGCGTCCCCGAGGCCTTCGCCAACACGGCTGAAGTCGCGGCCAGGCTGTCGGAAAGACTGGGCGCAACCCCTCAGGTCACGTCCTCGTTGGGCTATGCCTATGCACGATGGGACGGCAAGATCTTCCCCGGCGTACCGAGCGGAGAGGCCCAGTCGGCCATATCGCGACTGGTCCATATGGTCCATGTCGCCCAGACCTATCACAACGTCGGCGGAGTTGAGGCTGCGAATGCCGTCGTTCGGAGCCGGAGCGGGAGCGAGTTCGATCCAGAGTTGGCGACACTATGGCTGCAGGCCAGCCATGACATCCTGCGGTCATTCACAGGCCCATCGGTTTGGGAGGAGGCGCTGGCGGCCGAGCCGGAGCCCCACCGACAAGTTGCCCACTTTCACGTGGACGAAGTGAGTCGCGCATTGGCCGATTTCGTCGATCTCAAGTCCACATATACGCATGGGCACTCGGCGCGCCTCGCACGTCTGGTGGAAGATGCCGGAGCGGACGCTGGGCTCGATGCAGCGGACCTCACCACCCTGCGGCGAGCGGCCCAGGTCCATGACCTGGGCAACCTCAGCATTCCCAATCAGGTTTGGATCAAGCGCGGGCCCCTCAACGCGGCTGAGTGGTCACGCGTACGCCTGCATGCTTACCACAGCCAGCGGATCATGAGCGTATGCGAGCCATTGCGGGCGTGCGGAGATGTTGCTGGGCTGCATCACGAGCACATGGATGGATCCGGGTATCATCGCGGCCTTCACGCCGCTGCACTTCCGCTTGTTCCCCGCATCCTTGTCGTTGCCGAGGCGTACCAATCGATGACGGAGGATCGCTCGTGGCGACCTGGCCTGACTCGCGCGGAAGCGGCCGCGGAGTTACGCCGCCAGGTGTCGGCTGGCATGCTCGACCGCCGCTCTGCGGATGCAGTGCTGGCGGCCGCCGGCCACCCATCCACTGCGGACCGCGCGAGGCGCTCCTGGCCCGCGGGACTTACGGACCGGGAGGTGGACGTTCTCAGGCTGCTCGCCCAAGGCCAAACCAACAAGCAGATCGCGGGCCGGTTGCACATATCGGATGCCACCGTGCACACCCACGTCATCAACCTGTACGGGAAGATGGCCGTGAACACCCGGGCAGGAGCAACGCTCTTCGCTCTCGAGCACGATCTGATCCAGGTGTCGCCAAGCTGAAAAATCGACTGAACGGTTGATGTGCTGCTGACCGCCGACTCCTAGCCTGCTCTCTCAAAGACCGTGGAACGGTTCCGGGAAATTGGGTTGACAGGAGTTAGGAGTGATGGAAAAGGGACTACCTTCGCTTCGGCTTTCGAAGAGTTGCGTCGCCCCGCCTGAGGAGGTGTACGACATGCTCGCAGATCTGCGATCGCACCTCCACTGGGGTGGGGCAAAGCAAAGTGGCGACTTCCGACTGGTCTCCATGGACGCGCCGGACGCTCGGGCCACAGTGGGAACGGTTTTCGCCACGACGGGGACGATTCCGATGTCCCGCAAGAGGTGGAAAGACCGCTCGACAGTGACCGCGGCAGCTCGCCCGTCGACATTCGAGTTTGTGACCGAAGGCAAGGTTGGAGGCGGCGGCCACGCGATGGTGGCGCGCTATGTCCACCGATACGAGGTCGCCCCGCTCGAAGGCGGATCCACGGTGACTTACACGATGACCCAGGAGAAGATCGCAAACCCCTTTCTCAGGCTGGCGCTCCCCGTGATCCGACAGCTGACGTGGCGAGTCGCCCTCCCGATGTTCGCGGGGCGAGGTTTTCGCAATCTCCTTGGGGATGCTGAGGCCGCCGCGAAGTTGCACCGTGAGCCACATGCGGTCGTCGCCGCCGACAACCTCGAGGTCTCGAAGTGAACGACTCCAGCACGAACAACGGTGCGACAATCCTGGATCGCTTCCTCGAGGCGCTGACGCGCCGCGACTTCGAGCGCCTGGCGCCATGCCTTGCGCCCGCCGCACAGGCCCACCTTCTGCTGCCTCGCGGAGCAGAGGACGTGGCAGGTAGGGAGCAGATCAGCGGACGCATGGAGAAGTGGTTCGGGTCCGCATCTGAGTTCCAGGTGGTGGCCTGTAGCCACGATGAAATCGGAGGGCGACAGCGCGCGAGTTGGCGCTTCCGTCTGGTACGCGACGGTCGGTCGTGGGAGCTTATCGAGCAGACGGCGTTCATAGACCTTGGGCCGGATGGCATGCAGCGGATTGATCTGCTCTGTTCCGGATTCATTCCAGAAGCCACGCCGGAAGGCGCGCATGAATACGTCTTTGATGCCGGCGAGATGGGCTGCGCCGACGGCCTGGCACAGGCGTTTCGACGCCACCTCGCGTCAGTGGCGATTGGTGGCTCGCTCATCGCGATCGTCCGCGATCCTGCGGCAAGGGAAGACATTCCACCACTCGCCAGGATGCTCGGACATTCGGTCACGTCAGTTGAGGCCCAGGACGAAGGCACCTTCAGAATCACTGTGGAGAGGTGCATATGAGCACCAGGCTGATCTTCAACTGCACCTGGGGTCGTGAAAACGCGGAGCGGGCGACCCTTCCGTTCGTGGCTGCAAACATTGCCGCCTCCGCCGGCCAAGAGGCTGTCGTCCTCTGCACTGTCGAAGCCGTGCGGCTCGGCGTGAGTGGTGGCACCGATGGGATCGAGGCGAACGGGCTTCCGAAGCTATGCGACCTGCTGAGGGAGTTCGTTGCCAACCACGGGAGCGTGTGGTTGTGTGGCGCCTGCACCAAGCCTCGAGGGATCACACAGGACCAACTCTCGGAGGGCGTGACGATCGTGGGCGCGGCGAAGGTGGTTGAGGAGATCGTGATGGGTGCCCGAACGGTGGCTTTCGCCTGAGCCGTGCGTCGGCGTGGCAGAGCGGCAACACCATCCAGGAAGTTGTAGGGCCGGTCCCGCGGTGGGGCCGGCCCTTCGGGCCACAGATCCGGAATTACTTGTTCTGCGGAGCGGCCATCATCAGACCGAACGCCGCGCCCTGCGGGTCGCCCACGATGGCGAACTTGCCCCCGGGAAAGTCCGACGGCGGGACCATCTCGCGGCCGCCAAGGCTCTTGACCTTCTCGAAGGTCTTGTCGATGTCGGAGACCGTGAAGTATACGAGCCAGTAGCTGGGGATCTCCTTTGGAACCATCGGAGGGGTCTCCATGCCGCCGACCACCTGCTCACCGTCGTGCTTGAACACGTGGTAAATCATGTCGCCGCCCATGTCCTGCTTCTCGACTGACCAGCCGAACACTTTCTCGTAGAACCGGACAGCCTTGTCGATGCCGCGCGCGTTGAGCTCGCCCCAGGCGAACGTGTTTGGTGCCCCCGCGTTGAAGGCGCCCATGTTGGTCGGTTGCCAGGCCGAGATGAAGGCCCCACTGGGGTCCTGGAACACCGCCATCGTGCCCTGGTCACCGACCGCGAAGGGCTCGGCGACCACCTTGCCGCCCGCCGCCTCGACCAACTTGGCCGTGGCCTTGGCGTCGGTGGTGCCGATGTAGAGGTTCCAGTGGCTGGGTGTCGGATCGCCGGGCTGCTTACCGCCGATGCCGGCCGCGTCCTTCCCATCGACCTTCGCCATGCCGTACCCGCCGTACTGAGGATCGTCCTGAACTTCGATCTTCCAGCCGAAGAGCTTGGAGTAGAACTCCTGCGACGCCTTCTGGTCCGTCGAGCTCAGTTCGACCCAGGCGGGCTTGTTCGCCAACGATGTTTTCGTATCCGCCATTACTCGCCTCCAATAACCCAGTCTGTTAGGAAATCCCATTCTGCCACCGCGCCGGTTAAGGCGGCCTTAAGCCCGGGCCGCCGTTCAGTCCGGGTCGAGGACCACCCGGTTGCGACCGGCGCTCTTGGCCGCGTAGAGGTGGCGGTCCGCCTCCCCGAGGAGGGCCGCCTGGGACGTCCGGCCAGGACGCAGGTGCGTGGCGCCGATGCTGACCGTGAGCGAAAGGCCCGGTGCGATCCGGCTCCATCGATACGTCTCGACCCGCCGGCGCAGCGGTTCGAACCGCTCCGCAGACCGCGAGCCGGTGAAGACGACCAGGAACTCCTCGCCGCCCATCCGCGCGGCGATCCCCGACTCGCCCGCCGCCGCCTCGAGCAGGTCCGCCAGCTTGCAGAGCACCTGGTCGCCCACCGCGTGCGAGTGGAGGTCGTTGACCGACTTGAAATGATCGATGTCGACCAGTCCGACGGCCAGCGACCCGTCTTCGAACAGAGTCCGCGTCAACATCGCCGGGAGCTCGCCGTCGACGTAGCGCCGGTTGCGCAGGCCGGTGAGCGCGTCGCGCAGCGCCATCTCGCGGAACCGCTCGCCCTCGTCGCGTGCCTCTTCGGTCTCGAACACCGCGTGCAGCGTCCGCGAGTTCGCTTCGCGCTCTGCGGCCCGCAGCTCGATCTCCGCGTTGTGGAACGCGATGTGCTGGTGGTAGGCCTTCTCGTAAAGGCCCTGCGCGGCATAGAGCATCGCCTGCTCCTCCATCGCTTCCACACGCCGCTGGCCCAGACCGCGTTCCTCACAGATCTGGAGACACCGCTCGAGCGTCGCCTGCGCCTCCGCGATCTTGCCCTGCATGCGCAGCGCCTCGACTCCCGTTCGCAGCGACTCTGCCAGACCCTCCGTCGGCCGGGTCCCGAGTCGCGGGTCGTCCAGCACGGGACGAAGCGTCGCCTCGGCCTCCGCGAACTGACCCAGCAGCAGATGAGCGTGTGCGACCGTGTCGAGGCAGCCGGCGTCCAGCGCCACGGCATGCTCGGACGCGAATGCCTGCATGCGCCGCCCGATCTCGATCGATCGCTGGGCGTTGCCCGCGTCATCCTCGAGCCACGCCTGGTTGTTGAGGATCTTCAGCTGCAGCGACACGTCATTGGCGCCCTCGGCCAGCCGAGCCGCCGACTCGTAGCGAGACCTCGCGTGGTCGAACGCTCCGGTCCGCTGCAGCGCCATCCCGAGGCCGAACAGGTGCTCCGCGCGCAGCCGGTCGGACATCGTCTCGTCCATCAGCTCCACCGACTTCAGCGCGTGCTGCCATGCGCTCGGCGCGTCGCCCAGCGAGTCGTAGAACATCGCGAGGAGCCTGTGGCTTCGAGCCTGGATGTGAACGTCCCCGTGGGCGAGCGCCCATGCGTTGATCTCCCGCACCAGCTGGCCCGACGCGGTGTGCTTGCCGATCCGCCCGAGCACGTCGGCCTGCACGAGCTGCGCCCGCTTGACCAGCTCCTCGGCGCCCAGCAAACGTGCCTGGCGTTCCAGCTCCACAGCCGGACCGAAAGCGACCTGCGGGTTGGAGAACGGGACGAGCTCCAGCGCGTCCAACTCCGCCGCCACCCAGCTCGCCCCGGACTCGGCCGGGTGGGCTTCCGGCCTGATTTCGGTCGTCATCAGGTGGCCAAATTCCCTTCTTGGCGGCGACTCTACCACTGGTCGAGGACGGTTAAGGCGCCTTATGGCTCCTCGGCAGCCGGAGCCTGAGCAGCGTGCCCTGTCCGGGCGTGCTTTCGATCTCGAGAGCGCCTCCATGCGCAATGGCGATGTCCCTGGCGATGGCCAGGCCGAGGCCCGATCCGGTCGAGGCCGGACCCTTGACGAAGCGCTCGAAAACGTGAGGCAGCAGCTCGGGCGAGATGCCCCCGCCCGTGTCGCTCACGCTGACGATGAGCCAGCGCTCGTCGGCCGTGGCGGCCACCTTCACCCGGCCGCCTGGCGGGGTGTGGCGGATCGCGTTCGAGAGCAGGTTCGCGATGACCTGCCGGATCCGCGCCGGGTCGGCCTCGGTCGCCGGCAGCTCGCCGTCGAGGTCGATCGTCAGCTCCACGCCCGCCGCCTCAGCCTGGCTGCGGAACGAATCGGCCGCGTCGGCGACGAGCGCGCCGATCTCGACCGGTTCCCTGTTCAGGGCCAGGTTGCCGGCGTCGGTCAGGACCAGCGTGCGCAGGTCCTCGACCAGGCGCTCCAGGGCTTGGGTCGCGTCGAGGATTGGCGCCAGGTGCGCGGCGTCGGCGGGGTAGACGCCGTCGGCGATGGCCTCGGCCTGTCCGCGGATCACTGAAAGCGGGGTACGTAGCTCGTGCGTGACGTCGGCCAGGAACGACCGGCGTTGCTCGTCGATCTTTTTCAACCGCGCCGACATCGAGTTGAACGCGTGCGACACCGATCGGATGTCGCGTGAGCCCCATTCGGGCACCGTGGCCGAGTAGTCGCCCGCCTCGATTCGGCGCGCGGCCTCGATCAGCCCGTCCATCGGGCCCGTCACACGCCTGAAGGCCCCGGCCGCCAGCAGCGCCAGGACGACCACCACGACGACCGGCACGAGAAAGAAGGGACGCGGCGGCCCCGGTCCGCCCGGATGGCCGAACATCGCGCCGGCCGCGATGCCCGCGATCAGTGCGAACGCCAGGCAGCCGAGGAAGAGGCAGCCGAGGAATCGAAACCAGTGGTAGCGGCCTGGGCGCCACCGCCGCTGCGGCGGGAATGGCTCGCCCTCCGGCCACCACGGTGGCCGGCGCATTGTGAACGGGAACTGGTCCCGGTCCCAGCCGCGCCAGCGGCCGGGACCGCCGCCGGCCCTCACCTCTCCGGCGGCTCGGCAAAGCGGTAGCCGACGCCGAACACCGTCAGCACGTAGCGAGGCGCGCGCGGGTCGGGTTCGATCTTCTTTCTGATGTTCTTGATGTGCGCGTCGATCGCGCGCTCGTACGACTCGAACGCAACACCGCGGACCGCGTCGAGCAGCTGCGCCCGCGTGAACACCCTTCCGGGCTGACGCGCCATCGCGGCCGTGATCTGGAACTCGGACCTTGTGAGGTCGATTCGCCGGCCGTGGATCCGCGCCTCCATGCGCGGCATGTCGAGCTCGACGTCGGCGCCGACGCGGATCACGTCCGGCGGTGATTGCATGCCTTCGGCCCGGCGCAGCACAGCGCGCACGCGCGCGACCAGCTCCTTGGGACTGAACGGCTTGGTCAGGTAGTCGTCGGCGCCGAGCTCGAGGCCGACCAGCTTGTCTGACTCCTCGGTGCGAGCGGTCAGCATGATGATCGGCACCTGGCCGTCTCGCCGCAGTGAACGCGCCACGTCGAGCCCGTCGAGTCCGGGCAGGCTGAGATCGAGCACGATGAGGTCCGGGCGGCCCGTCCGGGCCGAGCGCAGCGCAGCCGGGCCGTCGGAAGCCGTGAGCACGGTGAACCCACCGTGCTCGAGATAGTCACGCACGAGCTGCACGATGCGGGGCTCGTCATCGACAACGAGGATGGTCGCCACGTTGGCGACCATCCTAGGGTCACGCACCGCTCACACCGAACGGGAGTCCGGCGGGGGAGGTGGCGGCGTCGTGCCCGAACCCGGGGTGGTGGGGGGCTGTTCGCCGTGAGCCCTCCTGTGCCAGTCCTGCATCCGCTCCTCGATGCCGGGGGGCATCCCCTGGCCGCCGTACCAGCCGTGGCCGTGGCCCCAACCGCCGCCGCCCCACATCCTGCGACCGAAGAAGATGAAGCGGAAGATCGCGAAGATCACGAACAGGACGAACAGGAACCACAGGAAGCCGAGGATCCCGAAGACCGGCCCGCCGAAGCCCCAGTGCGGGCCGTAGCCGTAGTAGTACGGCGGGGCGGCGGCCGTGCCGTTGGTGACCGCCGGGAGGTGGGTGTTGAGCCCGTCCGACCAACCGATGTTGTAGGCGATGGCGCCCACGATGACGAGCACGATGGCGGTCACCACCAGCCCGATCAATCCAAAACCGCGTCGCATTTCGAATCACTCCTTTGTGAGATTGGTTGCTTGCTGCAGCTCACATGCTTCCGCAGAGTTGTGAGCGACTTGTGAAGGAGTTGCGACGCGGGTGTGGAGGATTGGCCCATGCCGGCATTGGGCCGACCTCCGAATCCCTCCCTTCCTAGAACCCTCCTTCCAGCTCCACCAGCTCGGCGCTGCGCTTCCACAACACGCTCTGCGTGGTGACGTCCTGCATGGATTTCGGCGGGTCGATCCGTCGCGTCCGCTTGAAGAACCACCCCGTCGTGCCGGCGAACGCCGGCGACAGGGCCAGCTCGGTCAGGTCCTCGGCCGCGCGGGCGGGCGTGCCGGAGACCAGGCGCGTGAGGACCCTGATCGCAGCCGGCGCCTCGCCCATGAGGTTCGAGCGCACGAGCCCCGGGTGGAACGCGTTCGCCCTGACGTCCCACCGCTTGGCGCGCCGCGCGAGCTCGAATGTGAAGAGCAGGTTCGCCGCCTTGCTGGCGCCGAAGCCGTGGAGGGCGCTGAAGCGGTCGCGGTCGAGGAGCCTGTCGAGGTCGACGGTGGTGTTCGAAGGTGCCGTCACGTTGACCACGCGCCCGCCGCGCGACAGCCGGTCGCGCAAGAGATTGGTGAACAGAAACGGTCCGAGATGGTTCGTGGCCAGCATCAGCTCGAAGCCTTCAGCCGACTTCGTGTAGGCAGGGGCGAACACCGCCGCGACGTTGAGCAGCGCGTCGATGTGCCCGCCCCCGTGGTTGATCGCTTTCGCCGCGGCGCGCACGGACGCCATCGAGGACAGATCGACCTCCGCCCGGGTGAGGGCCACGACACGCGCACCGCGCCGCGCCAGCGCCGCGGCCGTGGCGGAGCCGATGGCGCCATTCGCGCCGGTGATCACGACCGTCGGATGCAGCGCAGCCATGATCTAAGTGTGCGGCTCATCTCCGCCCATCGCGGCGGCGACATCGTCGACGGCGAGCGGGCGGGTGACCGATACCGCCGCGCGATCGCTCTCGGCGTCGACTACGTCGAGTTCGACGTGCGCCGCAGCACGGATGGCGTCTGCGTCATTTGCCACGACCCGGATCTCACCCAGCAGCTGCACAGCGAGGCCATGACTCTCGACGAGCTGCTCGAAGTCACCGCGGGACGTGTTGGTCTGCATCTGGACCTGAAGGAGGCCGGCTACGAAGCGCTCGTTGTCGACACGGTGCTTGAGGCGTGCCCGGTCGAGAAGCTCGTCATCACGGGCGCGGACTCCGTGGTGCGCGCGGTGAAGGAGCGGTTTCCCCAGGTCCGTGCCGGACTCTCGCTGGGCGAGGAGTTGACCGGAGCCGCGCCCTGGGTCAAGGCGCGCGTGAGGTTGGGTGAGCTTTTCCCGAGGCGACGGGTCGCGTGGAGCCATGCCGATTTCGTCGCCGTGCACCGTCGGCTGGCGCAGCTCAACGTCCTGCGCTACTGCGAGAGCGCTGGCTTGCCCGCGTGGGTGTGGACGGTCGACGAGGAGCCAGAGATCGCGCGCTTCCTTGCCGATTCACGCGTGACCACGCTGATCACCGATCGCCCGGAGGTCGCGCTCCGGCTCAGGAAGGGCTGATCGAGAGCGAGTCGTCGCAGCAGAAGAAACCGAAGTCCGGCGTCCAGCGCAACGTGAACGGCGCGGTCGTGTTCGTGACCTGGAAGCAGATGTCGACCGGCCCGAAGGTCTGGCCGTGGTTGAATTCGTGGCGGCTCCACGTGTTGCAATCGGTGCCCTGCGTCGTTATGCCCGCGGTGTGGTTTGAGTGATCGATCAGCGACAGGTCGTCAGGCGATGCGTGCGTGGCGTTGCTCGAATTCTTGAACATCACGCGCATCCGCACCAGATCGCCCTGCACGGTGACGTTCGACACCCACATGACGAATCCCTGCTCGTTGCGGCACGGATCCGGCGAGCAGGGCCCTGGTGAGGGCGAGGCAAGGCCGAGCGACGTCTCGACCTGCGGCTGCATCGAGGCGAAAGCAAAAACAGCCACCGCGGCGGCCACGAGCAGGGCGGCGGCGATTGCGGCGCGCGTCAGCCAGGTTCGAGCCATTGCTTGATGGAGAACTGCCCTCGTCCGTTTTCGGTTACAGGGTCAGCCGCCGGCGCCCCGCTTGAAATCGAACCCGCGGGCGTCGCGATGACCGGGATCCGCCTCAGGCGACGGGAATCTCCGCCGCGACGGCGCCGTTGGCGCTGACCCGTTCGTCCGAGAGCACCCTGCCGTCTTTCAGCCGGATGCGGCGCGAAGCCTGGCCGGCGACGTCAAGGTCGTGCGTCACGATCACGATCGTGACCTTCTCCTCGGCGTTGAGCTGCTTGAGCAGGTCGACCAGCTGCTGTGCGGTCTCCGTGTCGACAGCGCCTGTCGGCTCGTCGAGCAGGATGAGCGTCGGCCGGTTGACCATCGAACGCGCGATCGCGACGCGCTGCGCCTGGCCACCCGAAAGCTCCGTCGGGCGGTGCTTCATGCGCTCAGTCAGGCCGACGCGCTCGATCAGGTCGAGCGCTCGCTTGCGGCCGTCGCTGCCGTCCTTCACGTAACGACGGGGCAGCATCACGTTTTCGAGCACATTGAGGCCCGAGAGCAGGTTGTACTCCTGGAACACAAAGCCGACCTTGCGGGCGCGAAGATGCGCCCTGTCGCGGTCCTTGAGCGCGGCCGTGTCGACGCCGTCGATGATCAGCTTGCCCGACGTCGGCTTGAGCAGCAGGCCCATGAGATCGAGCATCGTCGTCTTGCCGCTCCCCGACCGGCCGACCACCGCGATGAACTCGCCCTGGTCGATGTCGAGGCTCACGCCATCGAGCGCGTGGATGATCTCGGTGCCGCGCTTGTAGTGCTTGGTCAGATCGACCAGCCTGACGTTCGCCATCAGTCGTTCCGCAGCGCGATCACGGGGTCGAGGCGTGACGCGCGCCAGGCCGGCAGCACGCCCGCGACAGCGCCCAGCGCGGTGGCGAAGCCGATGGCGAGAATCGTCAGGTTGACGGTGACGAGGAAGAGCGTCGGCTGGCCGACCGGCGTCAGGCCGTTCGCGATCACGGTGACGAGGAAGCCGAGCCCATAGCCGATAAGCCCTCCCACCAGGCCGATGAACGTCGCCTCGAGCAGGAACTCGCCCATGATGTTTCGTGTCGTGGCGCCGACGGCCTTCTTGAGGCCGATCTCGCGCACGCGCTCGGCCACCGCCATGAACATCGTGTTGATCACGGACAGGCCACCGATCACGAGCGCCAGCAGGGCCGCGGCGGTGGTGATCGCGGTGAAGATCGCCCCTCCTGACTTGAACGAGTTGACCAGGTCGCTCGGCCTCGTGGCCTTGACGCCTTCGACCTGGCTGTTGATGCGGTCGGCGATCTTGTCCAGGTCGGCGATCGAGGATCCGGGCTTGCCGTAGACGTCGATGCCTTCGGTGATCTGCGCCACATCGACCGAGCTGCGGATGGCGATCGGGATGCTGTCTTTGAGCAGCATCTGCCCGTCAGCCTGGTTGATGTAGGCGAAGCTGTCAGGCGCGGTCCGCGTCACGTTCAGGATGCCGACCACACGAAATGGGTGGTTGACGAAGTCCGGTTTGGCGTCAGGGGGCTTGACCGGAAGATCGATGGTGTCCCCGACGTTCTTGTTGAACTCCTTGTCGATCGTCGAACCGAGCACGACCTCACCCGGCGTCCCCGACAGGTACTGGCCCTTCGCCACCGTGACCTTCAGCGAGCTCCAGTTGTTCTCTCCCGGGTCCCCCGCGATGATTTCGTCGGGCACGCCCAGGCTGACCGTCGTGAGCTGGCCTGGCTTCGCCAGGAATCCGTATGAGGAGAAAGCGGCCGCGACCCCGTCCACCTGTTTGATCTCGTCGATCTTGCTCAGCGGAAGCAGCGAGGCCTGGCCGTCAGGAGCAGCTACCTGGATGCTGCCGCCGTAGTACTTCACACCGCCGTCGATCAGCGCGTTGAAATTTTCCGCGAGCGCGCCCATCGTCGTCAGCGCGAGCACGCCGATGACGATGCCGGCGAT
>DATEHQ010000175.1:0-17450 GCA_035279525.1 Candidatus Dormiibacterota bacterium | reverse complement strand
CGAAATGGAGCGCCGCACATCATGTCGTGCACTGGACCAACGGCGGATCGACCACCCTGGACAACCTGGTCCTGCTCTGTCATCGCCATCACCGGATGGTCCACGAGGGCGGCTGGCAGGTGGTCAGAGCGGCGGACGGTGAGATCACCACTGTCGCTCCGACGTTCTGGTTCAAGCCGCGCGGGCCCGACTAGAGAGTAGAGGTGTGGGCCTAACCCGGCCCGAGCGCAGGTCCTGGAGTGCAGCTCCAGTCTCCGCCGACCGTGACCGTGTAGGGCTTCGATTCGACCCCGGTCCACGTGAGCGTTCCATGGACCGATCCGGTGTCAGGCCCCCTGTCCGCTTTGACGGTCAGCTGGACCGGGCCTGAGAAAATCACGCCGGTGCCGTAAGGCGCATATGGCGTGACGGAGCCCGTTCCGGCGTACGGCTATCACTCCACCCTTACTAGGCGTCACGGTGCGAGAAAGTCTCGCTCAGCGACCCGGCGGCGGCTCGGGTTACTGGCGGACGACCGCCGCGGCGCCCTTCCTGAGCACGTACTTCTGGATCTTGCCCGTCGCCGTCTTCGGCAGCTCGGCCACGAAGGTGACGCCGTGCGGAGCCTTGAAGTGCGCCAGCCGGTCTCGCGCGAAGGCGATCAGCTCCGCCTCGGTCGCCGTGGCGCCAGGCTTCAAGACCACGTAGGCGTAGGGCGCCTCGCCCCACTTCTCGTGAGGGAGGCCCACGATCGCGGCCTCCTGCACCGAGGGATGGCGGAGCAGAGTCCCTTCGACCTCGAGGCTCGAGATGTTCTCCCCGCCGCTGATGATCACGTCCTTGATCCTGTCCCGGATCTCGGCGTAGCCGTCGGGGTGCATCACCGCGGCGTCGCCGGTGTGGAACCAACCGTCCCCCATGACCTTCTTAGTCGCCTCAGGGTCCCTGTAATAGCCCGCCATGATCACGTTGCCTCGAGCGACGATCTCACCCAGCGTCTGACCGTCGGCGGGCACGTCCTTTCCGTCGGTGTCGACCACGCGCAGCTCGCCGGACGTGATCAGCTCGACCCCCGTCAGCGCCTTGACAACGCCCCGCTCGGTGAGCCCGAGCTTGCTGTGCTCCGGGCGAGGCTCGCAGATCGTGATGAAAGGCGCCGTCTCGGTCAGCCCGTAGACCTGCGTGACCTCCCAGCCAAGCTCTCCCTCGAGGCGCTCGATGGTCGCCGCGGCCGGCGCGGCGCCTGCCGTGATGACTTGCACGCCCCCTGGCACATCGCCGCGAACCTCGGCCGGAGCGTTGGCCAGCGCGATGAGGACGGTGGGGGCGGCGCAGAGCCAGCCGACCTTCTCCTTGCGCACCAGGTCGAAGACCCGCGCCGGCTCGACCTTCGGCAGGCAGACATGCGTCCCACCGACCGCAGTGATGATCCAGACGAAGGTCCAACCGTTGGCGTGGAACATCGGCAGGGTCCACAAGTACGTGTCGCCGACAGTGATGTGAAAGTGGACGAGGGTGCCGACCACGTTTGCCCACGCGTTCCGATGCGTGATCATCACGCCCTTCGGCTTGGCGGTCGTCCCGCTCGTGTAGTTGAGCGCCAGCAGGTCGGTCTCCGCGATTTCCGGCCGGTCGAAAGCAGGTCGCGACCGGGAGATCTCCTCGCCGTGCACCCGCCAGCCCTCCCGGGCGCCCGAGTCGCCGAGCACGACGAAATGCTCGACCCCGCTCAACTGGTCGCGGACACCTTCCACAGCGTCCACGTAGTCCGGATGCACGCACAGCACCTTCGCGCCAGAGTGCGAGGTGATGTACACGAAGTCCTCGGCGGTCAGCCGGTAGTTGATCGGGACGATCACCGCACCGATCTGCGGCACCGCATAGAAAGACTCGAGCTGCTCACGAGTGTTGGGCGCGATGTAGGCGACGCGGTCGCCTTTCTTCACGCCCATCGCCTGCAGCGCCGCCGACCAGCGGTCGCATCGGTCGAAGAACTCCTCGTAGGTCAGGCGGACATCGCCATCGACGACGCCGACGCGATCGCCGTAGAGCTTGCGGGTCCGGCGGGCGAACTCGAGCGGTGTCAGCGGCGTCTCCATCCTTCTATTCCTCTCTCATGAGTTGAGCATCAGCGCGAAGTCGGCGTTCTTGATGCCGCCGACGAAGGCGCTGTGCGCTTTGGGCTCCAGCTCCACGGAACGCTCATAGACGAAGGCGTAGACGTTGTCCAGGTTCCACTCGCCGTAGCCCTGGATGCGCAGGCCGTAGCGCAGGCCGTCGTCCTTCCGGCCGCGCTGGAGCAGGTCCATGGCGCGAGCGTAGATGGCCTTGAGGATCTCCAGCTGCATGCTCAGCTCGGCGATCGTCTTCGCGTCGCCCTCCGCCTCGACCAGCTGCTCGACCTGGGTTTCGAGGTCGGCGATCTCCTTCTGGTAGTCGTCCACCCCAACGACGAGTTTAGCTTTGGGCGGCGAGGGCCTTAGTGGATCAGGTAGTTCGACGCGACCGAGGCGGCGATGAGGATCGCGATGATGTTGACGACCTTGATCATCGGGTTGATCGCGGGCCCGGCGGTGTCCTTGTTCGGGTCGCCCACGGTGTCGCCGGTGACGGCGGCCTTGTGAGCTTCCGAGCCCTTCCCACCGAGGTTACCCTCCTCGATGTATTTCTTGGCGTTGTCCCACGCCGCGCCTCCGCTCGTCATCTGGATGGCGAGGAAAAGGCCCGTCACGATGGCGCCCAGCAGCATGCCCCCGAGGGCTCGCGGCCCGAGGATGAATCCGACCGCCAGCGGCGCCACGACCGGGATGATCCCCGGCAGGACCATCTCTCGCTGCGCGGCGGCGGTCACGATGCGAACCGCGGTGCCGTACTCGGGGCGCCCGGTGCCTTCGAGGATCCCCTTGATCTCACGGAACTGCCGCCGCACCTCTTCCACCACGAGCCCGCCCGCGCGCCCGACCGCGAGCATGGCGAGCGAGCCGAAGAGGAACGGCAGGATCCCGCCGAGGAACAGGCCGACGATGACCTTCGGGTCGGACAGCTCGAACGTCGTCGGATGGCCGGCGCGGGCCAGCTCCTGGGTGTAAGAGGAAAAGAGCACGAGCGCGGCCAGGCCGGCAGAGCCGATGGCGTAACCCTTGGTCACGGCCTTGGTCGTGTTGCCCACCGCGTCCAGCCGGTCGGTGACGGTGCGGATCTCGTCAGGCAGCTTCGCCATCTCGGCGATGCCGCCGGCGTTGTCGGTGATCGGCCCGTACGAATCGATGGCGACGATGATGCCGGTCATCGACAGCATCGCCGTGGCGGCGATCGCGATCCCGTACAGGCCCCCGATTGCGTAGCTGATCAGGATGCCGCCGCCGATCACGATCACGGGAAGCGCGGTCGACATCATGCCGATCGCCTGCCCCGCGATGATGTTGGTCGCGTGCCCGGTCACCGACGCCTTTGCGATCAGGTGGACCGGCCAGTACGCGGTCTCGGTGAAGAACTCGGTGATGGCCACGATGAGCACGGTGATCACGACGCCGATCAGGGCGGCGAAGAACAGATTGTTGGGATCGCTGATGCCGGGACCCGTGGGCAGATAGTTGTTCACCCGCATGTACTGCGTCACGAAGTAGAAACCGACCACCGCCACCGCGACGGCCACGAGCAGCCCGGCGTAAAGCGCGCCCATGATCCAGCGCGGGTTGAAGATGCGGACGAAGAAGGAGCCCACGATCGACCCGACGACGCTGACCGCGCCCAGCAGGAGTGGATAGATCACCCAGCCGATCTGGTTTTTGAAGAGCAGCGAGCCGAGGAGCATGGCCGCGATCATCGTCACGGCGTACGTCTCGAAGAGGTCGGCCGCCATGCCGGCGCAGTCCCCGACGTTGTCGCCCACGTTGTCGGCGATCACCGCGGGGTTGCGGGGGTCGTCCTCGGGTATGCCCGCCTCGACCTTGCCCACGAGGTCCGCCCCCACGTCTGCGGCCTTGGTGTAGATGCCGCCACCCAGGCGGGCGAAGACCGAGACGAGGCTCGCTCCGAACGCGAGCCCGACCAGCGCGTCAGGGTCCTTGAAGACCAGGTATGCCACGGACACGCCGAGCAGGCCGAGGCCGACGACCATGAACCCGGTGACCGCGCCTCCGCGAAAAGCGACCTGCAGCGCTTTGTTCAGACCGCCCCGCGCCGCCTCCGCGGTGCGCAGGTTGGAGCGGACGGCGATGTTCATGCCGACGTAACCTGCCGAGGCCGAGAGGATCGCGCCGACGACGTAGAGCGCGGCGGTCCTCCAGTTGATGGCGAACCCGATCACGACCGCGATCACCACACCGATGATCGCGATCACCGTGTACTGGCGATTCAGATATGCGGAGGCGCCCTCCTGGATGGCGGCCGCGATCTCGCGCATCCGCTCGTTGCCCGCCGGCTCGCGCAGGACCAGATAGATGAGGACGACCGCGAAGACCACCGCGGCCAGCGCGCCGGCCACGCCGAACCAGGCTGTGTTGGGATCCACTTACCGAGCAACCTCCCCTCTTGACCGCTTTGAAAACGACGCGGAGCGTTAGGTTATCCGAAGTGGGTCAGGCGGTGAGGTCGAACCCCGTGAGTCCGCCTGTCGCCCCCGACCATTCGGCCTCGACTCTCGCCACGCGCGCGAGCCGCGGTCCCTCCCGAGCGCTGCGCAGGAGCTGCTCGAGGTCCTGCCGCCGGCCCTCGGCGACGAGCTCCACCGTCCCGTCGTCGTTGTTCCGGACCCAGCCGGTGAGCCCCAGGCCGCTTGCCTTGCGCATGAGGAAGTAGCGGAAGCCAACCCCCTGGACGTCGCCGTGGATCATGGCGCGCAACCTCTCCACGGGTATATGTTCGGGCGCATGGCGAGCTCGAGCATTGTCGCGATCGGCGACGAGCTCGTCGGTGGCTTCGTCGTCGACACGAACTCGCACTGGCTCGCCGAACGCCTGAGGCTGCTGGGCTTTCCGGTCAAGCGCGTGACGCAGGTCCGCGACCGTCCCACCGAGATCGCCGAGCAGGTCAGGCGGGAGCTCGCCGACCCAGACCTCGGCCAGGTGTTCCTCAGCGGCGGCCTCGGCCCCACGCCCGACGACCGAACCTTCGGCGCTCTGGCCGATGCGCTCGGGCGCGAGCTCGTGGTCTGGGAGGAGACCCGCGCCCGGATCGAGCGCCGCGTCAAGGGTCTGCACGAGGCTGCCCTGCTCGATTCCCCCGACATGACGGAGGGCAACCTCCGCATGGCCCGCATCCCGGCCGCACCTGCGCATGTCTTCAGGAACCGCCGCGGCATGGCGCCGGGCGTCGTCTACGAGATCGAATCGAAGCGGATCTTCGTGCTGCCCGGTGTACCGATGGAGATGAAGGGCATATTCACCGAGGAGC
This sequence comes from Candidatus Dormiibacterota bacterium, assembly GCA_035279525.1. Lineage (GTDB taxonomy): Bacteria > Chloroflexota > Dormibacteria > Dormibacterales > Dormibacteraceae > DATEHQ01. Next base: position 12,077 of record DATEHQ010000175.1, on the reverse strand, counting down.
TCGAGCCGCAGTTCCTGGCGGGCGGCTCCGCGGCCGCGGTGCGCGAGCTGCGATTCACGTTCGCGGTCGAGGCGCGCTTCTATCCCCTGATGCGGGAGCTCGAGGAGAGATATCCAGACGTCTCGATCGGCTCGTATCCCAACTTCGAGACGAAGGAGCTCGTCATCCGCTGCATCGGGGCCGACCCAAAGCGCGTCGAGGAGGTGATGGGAATCGTGCGCCGGCGCTCGAGCGAGCTCGGCATGACCGGCGAAAGTCGCTAGGCGTTGAGCTTTTTCTCCAGCAGCGAGCGCTCCGCCGGGTTCTGGCAGAGGGAAAGCGCTCGCAGGCGGGCTTCGCGGGCGAGCGCCTTCTCGCCGAGCTCGTCCAGCAGCTCCGCCCGCGTCGCATGGAACAGGTGGTACTCGGCCAGCGACAAGGCCAGGTCGTTGACCTCGCCGAGCGCCTCGCGTGGACCGGCGACGTGGCTGATCGCCACGGCCCGATTCAGCCGGACCACGGGAGTGTCCGCGATCCGCAGCAAGGCGTCGTAGAGGAGGACGATCTGGCGCCAGTCGGTCTCCTCCCACGACCTCGCCTCCGCGTGGACGGCGGCGATCGCGGCCTGCAGCTGGTAAGGGCCTGGCGCGTGCATCGCCGCCGCGCGATGAAGCACGTCCACCCCCTCCGCGATCGCGTTCCGGTCCCAGAGCTCGCGGTCCTGGTCGGGCAGCAGCACCATCTCGCCTTCCCCATCAAAGCGCGCTCGCGCCCGTCCCGCGTTGAGTCGCATCAGCGCCAGCAGGCCGAGCACCTCGGGCTGATCCGGGATCAGCGATGAGACCAGCCGGGTGAGCCAGAGCGCGTCCTCGGCCAGGTCGCGGCGCGCGGCGACGCTGGGTCCTCGGCTCAGGTAGCCCTCGTTGAACATCAGGTAGAGCACCGCCAGCACCGCGTCGAGTCGCGCGCCGAGCTCGTCGCCGCGGGGCACCCGGTAGGGGATGTTGGCGTCGACGATCTTTCTCTTCGCGCGCACGATCCTCTGGGCCATCGTCGCCTCGGAGACCAGGAACGCGGCCGCGATCTCGTGCGTGGTGAAGCCGGCCACCGCTCGCAGCGTCAGCGCGACCTGCGCCTCCTGCGCCAGGGCGGGATGGCAGCAGGTGAAGATGAGGCGCAGGCGGTCGTCCGCCTCCGCCGGCTCACCGGGCGTCATCGATCTCTCCAGCAGGGCGACCTTCTCGGCGTAGCGCCGGTCTCGTCGCAGCAGGTCGATGGCGCGCCGCCGAGCGGTGGTGAGCAGCCAGGCGCCAGGCTTCTCCGGAATGCCCTGGTCGGGCCACTTCTCCAGCGCGACGAGGAGGCTGTCCTGCACGACCTCCTCCGCGATGTCGAAGTTGCCGATGATCCGAACCAGCGCGCCGGTGATCCGTGCCGCCTCCTCGCGGAAGACGGCGGAGACGGCGGCTTCGGTGGCTGCGCGTGTGTCTGCCAGGCCCCTCAGTGTTCCACGATCGGGCGCACTTCGACGTTCGATCGGCCCGGCCACGTCTTCGCGATCTCCAGCGCCTCGTCGAGATCGGCGACTTCGAGCTCGGCGTATCCGCCGATGACTTCCTTCGCCTCGATGAACGGGCCGTCGGTGACCATCGGCTTCCCGTCTTTGAAGCGGATGGTCGTCGCCGTGTGCGGTCCCTTGAGCTCGTGGCCGCCGACGATCTTGCCGGCCCGGCCGTACCTGTCGAACCACTCGTTGATGCGTTCGTACGCGGCCGCGAGCTCCGCGTCGTTGGCACGTTCCTCGGGTTCCATGGTCCCCGCGAAGAGCAGCACATACTTCATCGTCTCTGGTCTCCCTGCGTCCCGACAAACAACAGCACGTACTTCATGCACTACCTCCTGCCCACACGACGAACGGCCATCGTGGAAATCGACAGCCTACGAACCGGTGAACTCGGGCTCCTGCTTGCTGAGGAAGGAAAGGATCCCGATCGCGGCGTCGTTGCTCAGGGCCGCCCGGGCAAAGTTCTCGGATTCGAGTCCGAGCCCCTGCTCGAGCGGCAGCTCGCCTCCGCGCCGGACGGCGTCCTTGATCATGGCGATGGCGAACGTCGCCGACCTGGCCAGCCTGCCCGCGAGCTCGTCCACGGCGCCCTGGAAGTCGTCGGGCGCGGCGGCCCTGTCCACCCAACCCACCGCGTCCGCCTCCCTGGCCGAGAGCCGCGTCGATTCGATCATGTAGCGCTTGGCGCGCGCCTGGCCGATCAGGCGAGGCAGGCGCTGGGTCCCCCCGGCGCCCGGGATGATGCCCAGAGAGGACTCGGTCTGTCCGATCTTCGACCTTCCGTCGTCGACCATCACCCGGAGGTCGCAGCAAAGCGTGAGCTCGCTGCCGCCCCCCAGCGCGTGGCCGCTGATCGCCGCGATGACGGGTTTGGGACAGCGCTCGACCGTCGAGAAGTGCTCGTTCATGGTGCGCATGAAGGCCGCGATCTGGTGTCTCGCGTCGGACGAACTCCTGTCCATCCCGGCCAGCGAAGTGAGGTCCGCGCCGACGCTGAAGTACTTCTCGTAAGCCGACGCAAGCACCAGCACGCGCACCGACGGATCAGCGCCAAGCTCGTTGAAAGCGGAGGCCAGCTCCTCCATGAGGTCCTGGGCGATCGAGTTATTGCCCTTGCGGTGCATGACCACGCGGGCGATGCCGCCATCGCGCTCGACGTCGACCAGCTCCCCCACAGGTCAGGCGGTGAAGAGTGGGATGCCGCCCGCGACCTCGATCACCGCGCCGGTGATGTACCCCGCCTCCTCCGTGCAGAGGAAGGCGATCGTGTTCGCTATGTCCTCGGGCTGTCCGAAGCGCTTGAACACGGTCCGCGACTTGAATCGCTCGTACATCGGGTTGTTCGCGGCCGCGGCCTTCCCTGCCTCGGACTCGATGATGCCGGGCGCGATCGCGTTGGAGGTGATGTTGTGGCGGCCGCCTTCGAGCGCCGCGGTCCTGGCGAGCCCGATCAGCCCCGCCTTGGTGGACGAGTAGCTCGCCTGGCCGAAGCCGCCGAGGGTCCCGGCCACCGACGACATGAAGATGAGCCGTCCCCACTTGTTCTCGACCAGGTAGGGCCACGCCTCCTTGGTGCAGTTGAAGGCGCCCGTCAGGTTCACCCTCACGTCGCGGTCCCACAGCTCGTAGGACTGGTTGGGGATCTGCGCCGCGTGGTCCAGCGTCGCGGCGTTGTTGATCAGGATGTCGATCTTGCCGAACTCGCCCTTCACCTTCTTGAAGACGTCGCGGATCTGCTCGCGGTTGGTCACGTCCATCTTGATCGCGAGCGCCTTGCGGCCCATCTTGCGGATCGCGTCGGCGGTCTGGTTCGAGTGCACCCAGCCCTGGGAGACCGCCACTTGCGCGAGCATGCTGCCCTGCGCCTCGGCGGTCTGCTGGAGATCGGGGTCGTCCTCCACGAGGACGTCCGTGATGACCACGTCCGCGCCGAGGCTCGCGAGCGTGAGCGCGTCCTGGCGGCCGAGCCCGCGCGACGCCCCGGTCACAACCGCGACTCTTCCTGTCAGATCGAACATCCCTGTCGTCCCCCTCGCCATCCTCCCTGCCGGGGAGGTGACTACTTCAACTTGATGGTGGCGCGCTGGCCCGCGATGGCGCGCGAGATGACCAGGCGCTGGATCTCCGCGGTGCCCTCCCAGATCTGATAGATCTTCGCGTCCCGAAACCATTTCTCGACCGGATACTCCTTGATGTAGCCATAGCCGCCGAGCACCTGGATGGCGTCGGTGGTGACCTCCATGGCCACGTCCGCCGCGAAGCACTTCGCCATCGAGCCCTCGGCCCGCTCGAAGGGCCGCCCGTGGGTGGCCATCCACCCCGCACGCCAGATCAGAAGCCGCGCGGCATCGATCTTCATCGCCATGTCCGCGAGCTTGAAACCGATCGCTTCGTGCTGCCAGAGCGGCTTGCCGAACTGCTTGCGATCCTGCGCATACTCGAGCGCGAACTCAAAGGCGGCCCGGGCGATGCCCAGCGCCCCGGCCGCGACTCCGGGGCGGGTGGCCTCGAGCGTCATCAGCGCGCCGAGCGCGCCCGGGCCGGCATTCTCCGCGTCGGGCTCGCCGCCGAGCCTGTGGTCGAGAGGAACGTGGCAGTCCTCGAGGATCACCTGCGCGGTGTGGCTCGCGCGCACACCCAGCTTCTGCTCCTTGCGTCCCATGCGCAGACCGGGGGTGTCCTTCGGCACCAGGAACGACGCGATCCCCGCGGGCCCTCGGGACGGGTCGGTGTTGGCGTAGATCACGTGGTAGTCCGCGATGCCCCCGTTGGTGCAGAACTGCTTGGTCCCGTTGAGCACGTAGCCGTCGCCGACCCGCGTGGCGCGGGTCTTCATGGCCAGGGCGTCTGAGCCGGAGTCGGGTTCGGTGAGCCCAAGCCCGCCGAGGACGAGCCTGTCCGGGTTCGTGAACTCAGGCAGCCAGCGCTTCTTCTGTTCCTCCGTCCCGCTGGCGCGGATGCCGGCGATCGCCAGGGCCATCGACTGGATGCAGACCGCGATGCCGGCGCAGCCCCAGCTCAGCTCCTCGTTGAGGATAAGCTCGGTGAGGAAGTCGAGGCCCTGCCCGCCGTACTCCTCGGGGAGGAAGGCGGCCGGGGTGAGGCCGATGCGGTGGGCCTTCGCGACCACCTCGTAGGGGAACTCCTCCGACTCGTCGTGCTTTGCCGCGACGGGCCGGATCTCCTTTTCCGCGAACTGGTGCGCCAGGTCGCGGATCGCCTCCTGCTCCTGGGTGAGGGTGAACTCGAGCGTCACCGGACCACCTCCGCAAAAGATCTGGTCAGCGCAGCCTCCCCCCTCTGGTTCACGGCACCGAGCTCGAGCCTGCCGCCGCCGGCGGGCTCCGCGGTGAACGCCACCGTGTCGCCGGGGACGACCATACCCGCAAAACGGACGGAGATTCGGCGCAGCCTCTCCGGACCCCCCGCGGCTGAAGACGCGACCGTCGCGGCGATGCCCATCTGCAGCATCCCGTGGGCGATCACGCCAGGCAGGCCGACCGATTTCGCGAACTCGTCGTCGAGGTGGATCGGGTTGCGGTCGCCAGAGGCCTCCGCGTAAGCGGCGATCTGCTCCCGCGAGAAGGTCACCTGCTTCTCGGTCATCCGCGGATCACGAAGAGGGCGCGTGATCGGCACACCGGTGAGCCGCTCGAATCGGTGGTGTCGGTTTCGAACGTGACGAACCTCATGCCGCGACGCGAGATGTCCGTCGCGACGCGGCCGCGCGAGACGACGGTCTCCCCCGCTCGTGGATGCCTCGACCATTCGAACTCCTGCTCGGCGTGCAGCAACCTGGCGAAGTCGACAGCCGCCTCCTCGTCCATGAAGAGCTGCGGCGCCGTCGCGCCGAGCGAGTAGACCGCGGCAAAGGTTGGCGGCACGCCATCGGCTGGATCGGCGCCGATCGCCCGTGCGAACGCGTCGACGCGGTCGGGCTCGATCTCGAACGTCACCACGGGATAGGTCCGTCCGGCGACCGCTGCCACGCGAAAACTCTAGAGCGTGAAGTCAGATCCTCGTCGGACGGATGCGGGCGAACACACGGCGCAGCAGCATCGGCCGCAGCGAGACCCACGCCTCCATCACCGAGGCGCGCGAGGAGGACGCCAGGTCGGGCGGGGCGTAGGCGGCGACGACGAACCCTCGGGCCAGCGCGCCAACCGGTTCGGCGGCTTCGGGGAAGGTCTGCTGCCAGCGCCGGCCGAGCTCCAGCGGAGTCTCGCCCGGCCGGCGTTCGGCGCCGGCGAGGCGCGCCAGCGCCATGGTCCGTCTCCACACCGTCATCACCGAGCGCGGGCGAAGGTATCTCGCAGCCACCGCGAGCAGGAGCAGGATCAACGCGACGAAGATCGCGCCCGCCCTGAGGGCGGTGTTGGCATCCAGGCGGATCCCGGAAACCTGCAGGACACCGCCGCCTCCGGTCGTCGCGGGCTCGTTCCGGCCGCCGGTGTGGGGCGTGATCTGCGGTGTCCCGCCGGTGGGCACCGTGGTCCCCGTCGAGGTTGGGTCGACGCAGTTCTCGTCTCGCAGGCACAGGCCCTGGCCGACCAGCCCGCGCTCGATCACGTTGTACGCACCGCTGTTGTCGTTGGTGGGCTCGAATGGAATCCATCCGTAGCTCGGGAAGTAGACCTCGACCCACGTGTGAGCGTCCTCTCCGCGGACAACGTAGCTGTTGACCGTCGAGTCGAACTGTCCGGGTCCGAAACCGTTGACGAGGCGGGTCGGGATGCCGAGCGACCGGAGCATGTCCCCCATCGCGGTCGCGAAATACTCGCAGTAACCCTTGTGTGACGTGAAGAGGAAGTAGTCCATGGTGTCCACGCCGTCCGGCGTCACCGGGGGAATCAGCGTGTAGCTGAACTGGTTGCTCCGCAGGTAGGCCTCGATGGCGCTGGCGATGTCGTAAGGACTGGCCGTCGCCGGGTCGAGCTTCGCCTGGGTGACCACCTGCACAGCGAGGTCGTGGATCTTGGCCAGGACATCGGGCGGCCTGTAGTCAGGCGACAGCGTCATGAACGGCTGGACCCAGTCCGGATAGCCCGTGCCCGCGGCCCGGAGCTCGCCGATGGTCGCCGTGGAGGACCAGTCGTAAACCTTGTAGCTTCCCGCCGAAGTGCCCGGCTGAAGGCTCGACAACCGATCGATCGACTTCAGGACGTTCGGGTCCAGGCCCGCGGGCAGCGGTACCTGCGTCACCAGCGACTGACGGTCGACGCGTTCGAGCTGGCCCGGATAGAAAAGGATGTCCGAGTTGCCGATCGGCGGCCGCAGCATCTTGATGTTGAAGCCGGCCAGGGCCAGCTTCTGGTATTCCTCGCCGTACTGCGGCGTCTGGTTCTTGGAGATCGCGTCGTGCAGGCCGACCCCGGCGTACCTCCACTCGCCGTTCTGCGTCAGGGTCACGTCGACCCCGCGAAAGTAGCGGGGGCCGGCGTAGTCGCCGACGATCGTGTATTCGAAGACGATGTCGCGCGTCCTCTGAAGAGGACCGCTCAGCTTCACGTCGGTCGAGAAGCCGGTCGTGCCGCCGCCGCCCGGGCTCGAGTTGAAGATGCCCGGATGGCTGAGCCGCTGCTGCAGGGTCGCCCAGTTCGAGAACATGCTGGACTCGAGGTCGACCGTCTTGTCCACCGTCGACATGGGCGGCAGCAGGATCCCGACGACGATGAGTCCCGCCATCGCGACAAGGCCGCTCTCCCAGAAGTCCCACTTGGCATCGCCGGTCAGCCGCACGCGCGCGCGGTTGGCGTTGGCGATGCTGCTCGTGTAGTTGCTCCACAGGAGCAGGGCGAGGGTGAACACGAGCATCGCGAGCGTGTAGCCGTTCTGGTTGGTGGGGAAGTTGAGGACGTTGGTGGCGAAGGCCGCCGCGCCGGGGATCAGGCCGAGCATCGGTTTGCGCCAGCGCAGCACACACCAGCTGAGCCACGCGCCCGTGACCCACATGAGCCAGCAGATCAGGAAGAGGTAGAAGGACGGGTCTGACGCGGCGCTGCCGTCCGACACGCGCCCGGCCCAGGTCCCGATGAGCCGGAGGTCCAGTGTGTCGGTGGGATGGGCGGCGTGAAGCGCGGGCCAGGCCACCACCAGCGCGATGACGGGGCCGGCGAGCATGCCCAGGCCGAGCCCGCCCGCCCATGGCACCGGCAGAATGGCAAGGATTCCGAGCGAGACGGCGCCCGCGAGCGCGATCAGCGTGATCACCCCGATGCCCGTCACCCACTGCGCGGTCGCGGTCGAGTTGGCGATGGACAGGGTGAGGAGCGCGACGATGATGAACGCGACGAGATGGCCGTCGCCCAGGGCGGCGCGGATGCGCGACCGCACCACCTCGCCGTCGAGCTCGAGCCGCCTAGGCGATGCGGATTGCATCCCTGGTCCTCACCAGCCGCGCAAAGTCGTCGCCGCGTCGCACGACGTACAGGTCGACGTCCTGCCCGAGGTCGAAGGTCGGGTTGAGGTCGGGCCCGCCGAAGCTCGCGACGTCGAGGTAGAACACGATCATCGTGGCGCGGCGGCCCCGCACCGCCTGCAGCAGCCGGACCCAGCCGGGGTCGGCGCTGGGCGTGATGACCGCGATCGCGCGCCGCGGGAGCCGGCGGATGCGGTCCCAGGCGAGCGTTTCCGTCAGCGGCGTCCTGCCGTCCGCCTGGGCGACCGCGAGATAGTCGAGGATCAGGCGGTCCTGGCGCACCGCTCGGTGCGGTTCGAGCACCGTGCCGCGCGAGTCGTTGGCGATCAGGCCGATCTGGCGGCCCCGGCTGTGCACCTGCGAGGCCATCGATGCCGCGAGGCTCACGGCGTACTCGAGCGTCGACTCCTCGCCTTCGCCGTGGTGCACGCCGCGGTCGAGGTCGAGCAGGATCCAGAGGTCGGTGGTCAGCGGCTGCTCGAATGTCTTGGACATCAGGCGCTGGTGACGCGCGGAGAGCGCCCAGTGGATGCGTCCAAAGCTGTCGCCGGTCGTGTAGTCCCGCACGCCGCCGGTTTCGGGTGGGTAGTCGGCCCAGTTGCCCAGCGTCGGCGAGCTGCCCACCTGCTGCGCGCTCGGGGTGAGCAGGTCCGGGATCGGGCGGACCCGCGGGTAGACGAGGACCGACGACCGCTCGGGAAGCTTGAGCTCGCGGTCGAAGAGCCCGAACGGCTCACGCACCCTGATCGACGTCGGACCGAACGCCATCCAGCCACGCCGCCTGTACACGCCGCGCGCCTTCCACCGCACCAGCTCCGAGCCGACGGAGATCACGCGTCCGGGCTGGTAGTCGGGAATCTGGCTCAGGTCGCGTATCTCGACCCACGGCGCCGGCACCCAGCTGCGACGCCGGACCTCGAAGGTCTCTTCGTACGGCTCGCCCACCGTCGGGGTTCCAGGATCGAGGCGCCGCGCCACCGACATGCCCCGGATGGCGAGCCGGGGCCACGCCCACGCGATGAGGAACAAAAGGCACAGCGCGTACGCGAACGCGTAAGCGGGACGGATGGCGGTGAGGTACGTGAAGAAGAGAAGGAGCGCGAGCGCACCGGCGAGGGCAACCTTGCTCATGCGAGCTTCACGCCGCCTTCGTGGCGCTACCCGTCGTAGGCCATCTGGGGAACGTGCTCACGCTCCAGCAACCCGGCGATGAGCTTGCTTGCGCTCTGGCCCTGCATCTCGGCGTTCGGGCGCAGGATGATCCGGTGGGCGAGCACCGGCTCGGCCAGCGCCTTGACGTCATCCGGTAGCACGAAGCTGCGGCCCTGCACGGCCGCCAGTGCCTGGCTGGCGTGGAAGAGGCTGAGCGTGCCGCGCGTGCTCGCACCAAGCGCGACCTCCGGGTTGCCACGCGTTCGGCCCACGAGTCGCGCGATGTAGTCGCGGAGCTCGGGCTTGACGAAGACCTCGCGTACTGCACGCTGCGCCGCCGTCAACTCGTTCGGCGAGACCACCGGCTGAAGCTCGAGCATCGGCGACTCGACCTTGTGCTGGTTCAGGAGGTTCGCCTCCTCCTTCTCCGACAGGTAGCCGAGGCGCACCTTCATCAGGAAGCGGTCGAGCTGCGCCTCCGGCAGAGGGAACGTGCCCGAGTACTCGACCGGGTTCTGGGTCGCCATGACCATGAAGGGCTTGGGCAGCTGGTGCGTCTCGCCGTCGATGGTGACCTGGTGCTCCTCCATGGCCTCGAGCAGCGCCGCCTGGGTCTTGGGGCTGGCGCGGTTGATCTCGTCGGCGAGCAGGACCTGCGCGAAAACCGGCCCGGGACGGAACTCGAAGTCGTATGTCTTCTGGTTGAAGACACGCACCCCGGTCACGTCGGACGGCAGCAGGTCGGGCGTGAACTGGATGCGGCGGAAGGTGCAGTCCAGGGAGCGGGCCAGGGACTTGGCCAGCATCGTCTTGCCGACGCCGGGGACGTCCTCGATCAGGAGATGGCCCTCGCAGAGCAGGGTGACCAGGCAGAGCCGGATCTCGTCCTCTTTGTTGACGATCGCGCGGCTGACGTTCGACATGAACGAGTCGGCGACGCGAGTGACGACTTCTGCTGCCCCCACTGCAGGGATTATAGGTTCGAGGTTGTGGTCGGCCATTGCATCTGAATACGAATCGGGGATGCTTTTGGTTCCGCCCGTGTTACCCCTCGAGGGGATTGGGCGTGTGGTCTGACATGCGGTCCGCGCTCGTACTGCTGGTCCTGGTGGCGGCCTGCGGCTCGGCCGCGCCCGTTCCTGCTCCCGGGAGTCCGCTCACCGTTCCGCAGCTCGAGTTCGCCGTGATTGACGCGGTGGGCAAACCCGTCTACTGCGACCCCGACTTCTATCCGGTGGCCCGCGAGGGCGGCGAGCAGGCCAGCGCGATCACCCGTTATCCGGAGATCCAGGCCGACAGCGCAACCTACGCGACGATCGTCGCGCATGAGCACCTGCCCTCCAGCGATCTGACCGACGCGGAGAAGTTGACCGTCTACCGGGCCTGGAAGCTGCTGCGGGCGCTCGTTCTCACCGAGACCAACTCGGGGGCCCGGTACGCCTTCGAGTACCGTGTGGCGGCGAGTGCCGCCTACTGGATGGTCAAGGGCACGGTCGACATCGCAGGTGCGGTAAAGGTCGCGTCGCGAAGCGCTTCCGGACCGCCCCCGTGCCCGATCTGCCTGGCGGATTCGACCCTGATCGCGACGCCGGACGGGCCCGTACGGGTGACGGCGATTCGGGTCGGCATGGTGGTCTGGACGCAGGACATCTCGGGCCGGCAAGTCGCCGCACCGGTGGTCGAGGTCGGCAGCATGGCGGTCCCCTCCGGCCACCTGATGGTTCACCTCGTGCTCGCCGACGGCCGCTCGCTGCTGGTCTCTCCCGGTCACCCCACCGCTGATGGCCGCACGGCCGGCGCGCTGCGCGCCGGCGACGCACTGGACGGATCGCGGATCAAGCTCTGGGAGCTCGTGCCGTACGGCGCCGGCCGGACCTACGACCTCCTGCCGGCCGGCGCCACGGGGCACTACTGGGCGAACGGAATCCTCATCGGGAGCACTCTGGCCTAGCCCGCTGCTGTAAATGTCTCCGTAAACGTCGGTCCGTCGATCTGGAATCCGGCGCAGCCCCCCGCGGCCTTCGGAAGGCCCTGGCGCACTACAAAGAACCCACGGCCATTCACCCGCTGCTTCGGGTATCCGGCGTCGAAGACAAACTCTGAACGCAGCGCCGGCGACACCTGTGCCGGGTCATTGGCGACCACCGGACCGTACGCCCCCGTCCCCGTGAAGACGACTGTATGGCCCTGCAGGTCGGTGCCGCGAATCAGAACTGGTCCTGTCAGGTGAGCGTCGGTGTACCACGGGATGTCGAAGAAGTTGCCCCACGCAGAAGGCTGTCCGATCGATCCATCGGCGTAGACCGGGCCGGCTCCGTATGCGAGGCCGAGCGAATTGTTGTTGCCCGTATCCGGGCAGGCACTACCGGCCCTCACAGTTGGCAGGCGCACCGCCCGTTGTTCAAGCAGGGCAACCTGCTCCTGGAAGGTTGTCCCGGTGCTGTGGCCGGCGGGAGTGCCGTTGTGAGTCGCGTTCCAGTCGTGGACCAGCTTGCCGCCAACCAGCACGGCGACCACCATGACAATCAGTACAAGAATCGCCACCAGCGAGAGTGGCGCGCGCATGCGAAACATGATTCGTTCCTTCCTTCTCCGGCCGGCGCCTTCCGCCAGCACGGTTTGAATCACCCTGTCTGAGATTCCCGCTGTCGCGGGAGCGACGGAGTCGAATGACGAGTGGATGTCCCTGCGCAGGCTCACCTGAGTGCCTCCTCGACGTCGACGCCCGGGCGCAGTCTCTTGACCGTGCGGTAGAGGCGCGCCCTGGTGGCCCCGACTGATCTGTTGGTCGCTGCAGCGACCTCCTCGAGCGGCATGTCGAGGTAGAAGTAGAGGGCGACCACCACGCGATCGTCGTGGTGAAGCCGCCCGATCGCACGACGCAGGTCGGCGCCGCGGAGTATCGATTCTTCGTTGGAGGCGGAACGCAACTGCTCGGGCATGCCCAGCGTCACGCCGGCGATC
>DATEHQ010000174.1:0-11018 GCA_035279525.1 Candidatus Dormiibacterota bacterium | reverse complement strand
GATCGTGCGGAGCATCACGTCACGTTCGACCAGCGGCATGAGGTCGGCGCCGATCTCTTCGACCTTCCTGTCGTATGCGTCCGACGCAGCTGCCTGCAGATGGTCGATGAGCCCGTCGGGACCGCTCGCCAGGGCCTCGTCGGGTATCTGGGAGCCCTGCTCGATCGGCAGGTACGCCGACAGGTACTTGACCAGACCTTCCAGGTCCCAGTTCTCGGCATGCCTGCTCTGGCAGTGCTGCTCGACGCCCTTCGCGATGATGTCCCGCGCGTACCCGAGGATGTTGCCGCGCGCGTCGGCTCCCTCGAGGACCTTGCGCCTTTCCTCGTACACGATCTGGCGTTGCTTGTTCATCACGTCGTCGTACTCGACGACGTGCTTGCGGGCGTCGAAATGCATGCCCTCGACCTTCTTCTGGGCGCCCGCGATCGAGCGGGCGACCCACGGATGCTCGATCGGCTCGACCTCGAGGCTGCTCATCAAGCGCCCGATGCGGTCGGCCGCCGGTCCGAAGATCTTCATCAGGTCGTCCTCGAGCGAGATGAAGAACTTGCTCGAGCCAGGGTCGCCCTGGCGGCCGGCGCGTCCGCGGAGCTGGTTGTCGATGCGGCGGCTCTCGTGGCGTTCGGTGCCGATGATGTGCAGCCCGCCGACGTCCGTGACTCCCTTCCCCAGGACGATGTCGGTGCCGCGGCCGGCCATGTTGGTGGCGATGGTCACCGCCTTCGCCTGCCCTGCTTCAGCGACGATCGCCGCCTCGCGCTCATGCTGCTTCGCGTTGAGCACGTTGTGTTTGATGCCGCGCCGCTCGAGCATCTTCGCCAGCCGTTCGGACTTCTCGACCGACACCGTGCCCACGAGCACAGGCCGGCCTTGCTGGTTCATCTCGACGATCTCGTCGATCACCGCGTCGAACTTCGACTTCTCGGTCTTGTAGATGACGTCGGGGTTGTCGGCGCGGACCATCTGCTTGTTGGTCGGGATCATCACGACGTCGAGGCCGTAGATCTTGTGGAACTCCTCGGCCTCGGTCAGAGCCGTGCCCGTCATCCCCGCGAGCTTCTCGTACTGACGGAAGTAGTTCTGGACCGTGATCGTCGCGATCGTCTTCTGCTCCTGCTGGACCTTGACGCCCTCCTTCGCCTCGACCGCCTGGTGCAGGCCGTCCGACCAGCGCCGTCCGGGCATCGTGCGCCCGGTGAACTCGTCGACGATGATCACCTCGCCGTCCTTGACCAGGTAGTCGCGGTCGCGCAGGAAGAGCGCCTTCGCCTTCAACGCCTGGTTGATCTGGTGCGCCTCGACCACGTTCTCGAGGTCGTAGATGTTGCGGATCCCGGTCCAACGCTCCATCTTCGCGATGCCGGTCTCGGTGAGCCCGGCCGACTTGTGCTTGAGGTCGACCTCGAAATCCTCGATCTCGTTGAGCCGGGCGGCCCAGCGCGCGTACTCGTAGTACTTCTCGGTCGACTCCTCGGACTGCCCCGAGATGATGTGTGGCGTGCGCGCCTCGTCGATGAGGATCGAGTCGACCTCGTCGACGATCGCGTAGTTGAGGTCTCGCTGGCTGCAGTGCGAGAGGTCTTGCGCCATGTTGTCGCGAAGGTAGTCGAAGGCAAGCTCGGAGTTCGTGGCGTAGGTGATGTCCGCCCCGTAGGCTTCCTTCTTGGCCGCCGGGCGCAGGTGTTGGAGCCGCGGGTCGGGATGCGTCTCATCGAGGAACTCCGGGTCGTAGACGAACGTGCCGGCCGTGCCCACGTTGACGCCGACGCTCAGCCCGAGCAGCTGATAGATCGGCGCCATCCAGCCCGCGTCACGGCGCGCGAGGTAGTCGTTGACGGTGACCAGGTGCACCCCCTTGCCCGCCAACGCGTTCAGGTACAGGGCGAGGCTGGCGACCAGCGTCTTGCCCTCGCCGGTCTTCATCTCGGCGATCTTGCCCTGGTGCAGCACGATGCCACCGACGAGCTGCACGTCGAAGTGGCGCAGGCCGATGGTCCGCCGGCTCGCTTCGCGGCACAGGGCGAACGCCTCGATCAGCAGCTCGTCGAGGTCGTGGCCTTCCCCGGCCCGCTCCCGGAGCTCGTCGGACTTGGCCCGCAGGCCGGCATCGTCGAGCGCCTCGAGGTCGGGTTCCAGCTCGTTGATGGCCGCCGCCACGGCCAGGTGGCGCTTGACCTCGCGCTCGTTCGGATCGAGCAGTCTCGTAAGGGTTATCACTGGGACACTCTGATCAAGACTACCCGGGATCGGCCGCTTTGAATCCCGGCGCCGCCGCCTGCGGCCTCCTCAGGTGATGACCGGCTCGATCACCGCCACCGTGCCGTCGGCCCGCCTGGCGGCGATCAGGGTCAGGCCCGAATCCTCCTCCAGGAAGACGAGGAACGCCTGGCCGTCCGCGTCGAGCTCGTCGACGGCGTCCGCCACCGTCATGGGGCGGAGCTTCACGCGGATGCGCTCCGGCTCTTCGGACCGCTCGGCGGCCGCGTTCTCCTCGGCCGGCATGCGCACCGGCGAGGCGGGTTGCTTGCGGTTGGTGACCTTCTCCTTGAAGCTCACGACCTGGCGGTCGATCTTGTCCATCGCGAGGTCCAGCGCAGACTGCGGATCGGCTCCCCGTTCCCGGGCGTAGAGCACCGGAGTGCGCCGCCCGTCGAGGTGGAGGGTGATCCGGCAGTTGAACGTCGACAGCCCGCTGCGCTTGCGTTCCTCGACGAACTCGAGCTCCGCATCCAGCACCTTCACGAAGTGCCTTTCGAGGCGCGTCAGCTTGCGTTCGGCGAGCTCTCGCAGGTCCTGCCCGAGACCGTTGCTACGGTCGTGCAGGATGACCTTCACAAGCCGAGTATATGCCCGAGTTCGGGCCTGTACAACGCGGCCTGGAACCGCCTCTAGCGCGCCGCGGGCTTGTAACCGGGAGGCGGCGGGAACAGGGCCGTGATCTCCTTCGGAAGCGGGATGCCCTGGGAGAACATGCGGTCAAGGATCTTCGGCCGGAGGCCGGTGGGCTTGAACTCCGCGATGATCTTGCCCTCCGGCGTGGCGCCTTTCTGCTCGAGCATGAAGATGTCCTGCATGGTGATCACGTCCTGTTCCATGCCCACGATCTCGCTGATCGCGGTGACCTTGCGTGAGCCGTCGCGCAGCCGGCTCAGCTGACAGATCAGGTTGATCGCGCCGGCCACCTGCTGGCGGATCGCGCGGACCGGCAGGTCGACTCCCGCCATCAGGACCAGCGTCTCGAGTCGCGCGAGCGCGTCGCGAGGGCTGTTGGCGTGAAGCGTGGTCATCGAGCCGTCGTGGCCCGTGTTCATCGCCTGCAGCATGTCGAGGGCCTCACCGCCGCGGCACTCACCGACGACGATTCGCTCGGGGCGCATGCGGAGTGCATTGATGACGAGGCGCTGGATCGTGATCTCACCTTCGCCGTTGATGTCCTTCGGCCGGGTCTCGAGACGGCAGACGTGCTCCTGGTGGAGCTGGAGCTCGGCCGCGTCCTCGATCGTGACGATGCGGTCCTCCACGGGGATGAAGCCGGAGAGCACATTGAGGAAGGTCGTCTTGCCGGTGCCGGTCCCACCCGAGACGATGATGTTGGCCTTGGAGAGCACCGCCGCCTTGAGGAAGCCGAAGCCCGCCTCGTTGCAGCTGCCGAAGCGGATCAGGTCTTCGACCTGGAAGGGGTCGCGAGAGAACTTGCGGACGGTGAGCAGCGGGCCGTTGAGGGCCAGCGGCCGGATCACGGCGTTGACACGGGAGCCATCGGCCAGGCGGGCGTCACACAGGGGCTGGCGTTCGTCGATGCGCCGCCCGACCGTGCGCACGATGAACTGGATGACATTGAGGAGCTGGTCTTCGTCGACGAACTTGATGTTCGTGAGCACGACCTTGCCGCCCATTTCGACGTAGACATGGTCGCTGCCGTTGACCATGACCTCGGTTACACGGTCGTCGCGGATCAGGGGCTCGATGGGCCCTAGCTGCTGGTAGTACTCGTCGATGTTGATGCCGGGGATCCGGACTGCCATTCGCTAGCCTCCGCTCGCGCTTTGATCCAAACGAGCGCCAACTATACGGTAACCCTCGCGACCGAGACCCCCATTACGGGCCCCGATCCGGCCGCGCGCAAAGCGCTTGCGCACGCATCGAGAGTGGCCCCGGTCGTCGCCACGTCGTCGACGAGCAGGATCGGCTGGCCGCCCAGGGGCTCCCCATGCCAATCGAAGGCGCCGCTGACGTTGGCGAGCCGCCACCGCCGATCGTGCCCGACCTGCGGCGGCGTGGCGCGATTGCGCTCCAGCTCACCGGGCGCCCAACCGAGGAGCAGCCGCTTCCGCAGCTCTTCGGCGAGAAGCTCGGCCTGGTTGAAACCGCGCGCCCGGAGCCGGTCCGCGTGCAGGGGCACGGCAACGACCGCGGCCGCGGCCAGGCCCTCGACCATCAGGCGTTCGGCGACGAGCAGCGCGAGCGGCTCGGCCAGGCGTCGCCAGCCCTGGTACTTGAAGCGGTGGATGGCGTGCTCGATCGGGCCTTCGTAAGCGCTGGCCGAGCGAAGGCGCGTCAAAGATCGCAACCGCTCGCGGCAGCCACAGGACTCACGCACCGATTCGACGGGAACGCCACAGCGCCGGCACAGCGGCTCTTCGAGGTGCCGGACGCGTCCCCGGCACGAATCGCACAGCCACGAGCCGAGGCGGCGGCAGGAGCCACAGCGTGGAGGCAGGACGAAGTCCAGCATGCGCACCAATCGAAGGTAAGGGCGCCCGTCAAGGGTTTCTTAACCGCCCGGCATGAGCTGCAGCAGGCTCGAAGGCTCGGCCCGGTCAGGTGATCAGGATCTGGTCTCCGCGCTGCAGGTCGATGTCCGCGGTCGAGCCCGGGGGAAGCTCGAGCACGCTGTGCGCGCCCCACTCGAGCAGCACGATGCCGTACCAGCGCGGCAGTTTGCGGTGCACCTTCCTGACCCTTTCAGAGGCATCCAGGAACACGGCGTCGATCGCGAAGTTCATGAACATCATGTGGATGCCGTTGCAGGGATTGATCCACATGCCTCGGCCGGGCGGAAGGTCGCGCCGAAACATCAGGCCGAGGCCCCGGCCGAACAAGGTGCGGGGCATCTCGAGCTCTTCGGCCAGCACCTTGCCACTCTTTTCGTGCACCGCTCGTCGTCCCTTCATCGGCGATCGACTAGCGTAATTCGCTGTCCATGGATTTCGACAGCGATGGTGTGCGGCTGCATTACGAGGTGAACGGTCCTGCCAATGGGACCGCCCTGATCGCGGTGCACGGTTTCGCGTCCGACTACCGGTTGAACTGGGTGGGCACGCGATGGCAGGAAACGCTGTCCGGCGCGGGCTTCCGCGTGATCGGGCTCGACTGTCGAGGCCACGGTCACAGCGACAAGCCGCACGACCCAAGCGCGTACTCGCTGTCCACGATGGCCGGCGATGTGGCCAGACTGCTCGACCATCTCGACATCGGGTCGGCCGCCTATCTCGGCTACTCGATGGGTGCTCGGATCGGGCTGCAGGTCGTGCTCGATCACCCTCGGCGCGTGAGCCGTGCGGTGCTTGGCGGCATCGGTTCGGCCGGTGCCATGGACCATGCGAACGAAATCGCGCATGCGCTCGAGATCGGCGAGCCGACCGAGGACCCGATCGCGCAGACATTCTTCCGCTTTGCCACGAGCCGGCCGATCAACGACCTGATGGCGCTGGCGGCATGCATGCGAGGCATGCGCCCCCACGCAGACCCGAGCAGCCTGGCGGGAGTGAAGGTGCCGATCCTCGTCGTGGTGGGCGACCAGGACGATGTCGTGCGAGGCGCTCCCGAGCTGATCGAGCTGCTGCCCAGCGCGCGCCTGGTCACGATCGCCGGTCGCGACCACCTGAGCGCCGTGCCGGCCGGCGAGTTCAAGCGCGCCGCGCTGGAATTCCTCGCCGCCGAATAAACACGCCCCGCCGAGGGCCCTCCCACCTCCACCGGCCGTCCCTCCCCCACCGGCCAACCTCCACTCAGGGTATGCGGCGCGTCAATCCAGCCTGTTAACGCCGGGCGTGGCTACCCCGGCCGGTGAATGTAGCGGACCCTCCGCCTCGACCGGTGCGGCTTCGAGTCCGACGGCACGATGGAGATCGTGCCGTCCTCTTCGAGCACCCCGAGCTCCACGTCCTCGAGGTCCGCGACGCCGTGCTCGCGGATCGCCATCATGGCCTCGTCTTCGGTCAGGCCCTCACGCTGGAGCGCCGGCTTGACGAACTTCCCGCCCTTGATGATCACCGTGGGCGCGGGGCTGAAGAGCCGATGGAAGAGGGGCAGCCGGTCGAGCTGACCCACCGCGGCGTTGGCGACGACGAAGGTGAGGATCAGGATCACCCCGCCCGTGAGCGAGCTGTCGGGCCCGGTGATGGCCGGCTGCAGCGCGTTCGCGACGAGCAGGATGAAGACCAGGTCGAAGACTGTGAACTGCCCTATCTCGCGCTTGCCGAACAGCCTCGGCGCGATGAGCAGCGCGGCGTAGACGACCAGCGCCCGAACCACGAGCTCCCACCAGCTGACAGTCGGAACCAGCGCCGGTGGAAGCGCAAAGAGGAGCGTTGCGGCCTGTTACCTCGGCGCCATCAGGATCAGGGCCGCGGGTCCGAGCAGCACGATCCACAGCGTCGGGAAGATGCAGCCGACCATCGGCAGCATCATCTTCAACGTCGCCTGAGCGGCCTTCTCCTGCGCGCGCTGGCGGCGCTTGCGCCGCATCTCGTCGGCCTGGATCCGCAGGATCTTGCCGATCCCGGTGCCGAACTGTTCCGACTGGATCACGGCCTGGATGAAGTTGTGCAGGTCGTCCACGCCGCTGCTGCGCCCCATCTCGTCCATCGCCTCGAGGCGGGGGCGGCCGAGGCTGACCTCGCGCAGAACCTTGGCGAACTCATCCGAGAGGGCGTTCTTGTACTTGTCAGTCACGCGCGCGAGCGCAGCGTCGAACCCAAGCCCGGCGTCGACGGCGATGACCAGCAGGTCCATCGCATCAGGCAGGCCCTTCTGGATCTCCAGCCGCCGCGCGTCCACCTTCTGCTGCAGCCAAATCACCGGCAGGTAGTAGCCGAAGATCAGGCCGAACGCCAGGGCGATGACCAGGTAGACAGGGTTCTTGAGCAGCAGGCCGAGCAGGAGGCCGATCGCGGCGAGGACGGCGGCCGAGACGATGCGGACGGCCGCAAAATCTTCGGGCGTCAGGTTGCCCGGCCGGCCGGCCAGGTCCAGCTTGTTCATCAGGTCCTGCCTGGCCTTCTGCGGTGTCGAGCGCGAGAGCATGCTGCCGAGGCGTTCGATCGCCGGGCGCAGAAAGCGCTCGCTGAAAGGACGCTGCAGCTCGACTTCCTCGAGGGTTAGCGGCTTCTCGCCGCCGTAGACGGAGAGGCGCTGCTGGACCATCTGCGCGGTGTTGGTGGATGGCGTTCGGGCGAGGCCGATGAAGATCATCAGCACGCCGAGGCCCGCGATCGCTGCGAGGAGTAGTGGGCTCATGAATCAGACCTCGATCGCCACGATGCGGCGAATGATCAGGTTGCCGATGAAGATCATGAACAGCCCGATGCCGATCAGCGCCCAGCCGATGAAGTTGCTGAACATCGGGCGGAAGTAGGTCGGCGTGACGAAGTACATGAATGTGGCGAGCACGAGCGGAAGGAAGGTGATCAGGGTGCCCGAAGCGCGCGCCTGGGCGGTCAGCGTGGCGATCTCGCCTTTGATCCGCACGCGCTCGCGGATCGTGTAGGCGATGTTGTCGAGGATCTCGGCGAGGTTGCCACCGACCGTGCGGTGGATCGAATACGCGGTTACCACCAGGTCGAAGTCGGAGCTCGCGATGCGCTTGGTGACGTTCTGCAGCGCTTCGTCCGGCGAGCCACCGAGGTTCATCTCACGCACAGCACGGGCGAACTCGTCGGCGATGGGCGGCACGGCGTTCTTGGCCACGGTGTCGATTGCCTGCGCGAACGAGTAGCCCGCCTTGAGGGCGTTCGACAGAAGTGTCAGCGTGTCGCCGAGCTGCCCGTTGAAAGCCTTCAACCGGCGGTTGATCCGGTACTTCACGTACATGCCCGGCAGCAGATAGCCGATCGCGCCGAAGACGATCATCTGGATCAGACCACCCAGCGGAAGGCCGAAGCGGAGGAGCGAGATCAGGACGAAGAACGCAGTGCTTCCCATCTGGATCAGGAAGAACTCCGAGGTGCGCAGCTTGAGATCCGCGCGCTGCAGCTGCTCCGCGACCGAGGGCTTTCCCTTCTTCGCATCACCGCGGCCGACGCGGTCCGCCGCGGGCTGGAACATTCGGTTCAGCGTGTCTCGGAAGCCGCTGGCCGGAGGAAGCTGCTGCGCGCCGGCGGTCGTCACACCGTATGCCGCCAGGCGCGCCTGGAAATCCTCGGACCCTCCGGCGGATCGCCGCAGCTGGTTCAGTCCCAGGAAGAAGAGCAAGACGCCTGCGAAGGCGATGAGGCCGAAAACCACCGGGATGGACATCAAATCCTCCTAAAAGGTCAGTACAGCTTATCCGGCGAGGGCTGGGCGGAAGGCGCAAATATCGATTCAGCTACGTCTTCACCTTCAGCCCTGAGGTGCTCCATGCGGACTGGAAGAAGACCCGTTGCCGTGTGGTAGCCGACGGCCTTGCCTTCGGAGTTCACGCCGACCTGCTTGAACTGGAACAGCTCCTGGAACTGCACGTCGCCGTCCTTCATGCCGGTGATCTCCGCCACGCTGACGATGCGGCGAATGCCGCCGCGCAGGCGTGACTGCTGAACGATCATGTGGATCGCGGCGCCGATCGTCTCGCGGATGGCTCGCGACGGAAGGTCCTGGCCGGCCTGCAGCACCAGCGTCTCAAGGCGGACGAGGCACTCGTGTGGGTTGTTGGCGTGCAGCGTCGACATCGAACCGTCGTGGCCGGTGTTCATAGCCTGGAGCATGTCGAGCGCCTCGCCGCCGCGACACTCACCGACGATGATGCGGTCCGGACGCATGCGGAGACAGCTCTTGACCAGCTCGCGGATCGGCACCGCACCCTTGCCTTCCACGTTGGGCGGGCGGGACTCGAGCTGAATCCAGTGCGGCTGCTGCAGCTGGAGCTCCGCCGCGTCCTCGCAGGTGATGAGCCGCTCGTTCTCGGGAATGAACGACGAGAGGATGTTGAGCAGCGTCGTCTTGCCGGAGCCGGTGCCACCGGAGACGAGGATGTTCAGTCGGGCTCGCACGCACGAGCGCAGGAAAGTCATGATCTCGGGGCTCGAGGACTTGAACCGGTTGACGATGTCGGCCGGCCCCCACTTCTCCTTGGCGAACTTGCGGATCGTCAGGCATGGACCCTTGAGGGCGATGGGCGGAATCACGACATTGACGCGCGAGCCGTCTTTCAGTCGAGCGTCACATATCGGCGTCGATTCGTCGACACGGCGGCCCACCAGGCTGACGATGCGGTCGATGACCTGGCGCATCTGCCGCTCGCTCTCGAAGGTGACGGCCGACAGCTGCGGCTCACCGCTTCGTTCCACATAGATCTGCTTGGGGTGATTGGCCATGATTTCGGTGATGTTCGGGTCGGCGAGGAGGGCCTCGAGCGGACCGAGCCCGAGCACGTCGTCGAGGACCGAGTCGACGAGGCGCTCCTTGTCGGCCTTCGTCATGGTCATCGCTGTGGAGCGGAAGTACTCCTCCGCCAGCTCGACGATCTTTTCGCGCACGCCGGGCTTGTTGCTCGAGTCGATCTCGTCCGCGAACCTCTCGATCAGCTTGGCGTGGATCTGGACCTTGGCCGCCGTGAACGCCGGGGTCAGCTCTCCGCCGGCCGCGGACGAGCGCTGCGAAAGTGTGGCTGGGGCGGGCGGGGGCGCCGCCGGCGCCGATTGCTGCGCGATCGGGATGGAGGTCGACGGCCCGTATGCCGCCGCACCCGTGGGGGAGCCTGGCATGGTCGCGGTGGCCGGGCCGTTGGTCACCGGCCCCACCGGGGGAACAGTTTGGTTTTGCTTGACCCTGTCGAGCAGACCCACGCGAGCTACACGCTCACATACGTACGGTGCAACCCGTCACAGCGCCGAAAAGTGGAACCTGGCGTCGACCGTCTGGTTGCTGACGCCCTGGGCCGAGGTGATGGCCGGGCAGGTCGGGTCAGGCGCGCTGGGTGGAGTCTTCAGGTAGTCCTGGAAGGACTCGAGGGTGTAACGCACCGTCGTGTTGTTGAGGAACCATGTGAAGTACTCGGCGTCGCACTGTGTCAGCTCGATCGTGAGGCTGGATGTGATGCCGCTGGTCGTCTGCGACCCTCCGGCCGTCGAGGCCCCCGCCCCCTGGATGTTGGCTGACGCGGGGCCGAGACCGATCACGCGGACGTTTGTGAACACCGTCTTGCTCACCACACGCGCCGGTCCGGCGCTGGCACCTGTCTTCGCGGAGAAGACAGTCACCTGCGCGGACGAGATCACGGTGATGTAGTCGCCGATCGTGATGTGACCTGCGACGCCCTGCTGCTCACCTGTGGGGATGGTCATCGCTACGTAGCCACTCGCGAGGGGCAAGTAGGCGGGGGCTGACCCGGCCGGAATCGCGTTGATGTCGCGCGCCAGCATGTCGGACGTGATGATGGAGCCCTTGCTGATCTGGATCTCGGCGATCAGGCCCTTGACGTCGCTCGTGTTCGTGTAGACGTTGCCCGCGCTGGCGAAGTTGCCGGAGACCTTCTGGGTGTCGAGGTCGCTGTCGGAAAGGGCGTGGCGCAGCGGGATGGCCTGCTTCGCCACCACCACGGTGATGGTGGGCGCTCCCCCGCCCACGCCACCGCCTCCCCCGAGCACGTTGCCCAGGAAAAAGACGCCGGCGAATGCGAAGACGGCCAGCAACAGACCGACGATGATGAAGAGACGACCACCGCCCGGACGGGGTCTTGCTGGAGCAGGTGCGATGGCCAAGACTAAGTCACCTCCGAAACCAGGATCCTGATAAGTGGCGCCATTGTAAGCATT
>DATEHQ010000173.1:0-2668 GCA_035279525.1 Candidatus Dormiibacterota bacterium | reverse complement strand
CGTTCGGCGGCTATTCCTGGCCCGGCGTGGGCCAGTACGAGCGCGTCATCGGCACCGCGTACGGCGAGGTCGATCCGAACGACCGCCGGAACTCGATCATCGTCGACATCGAGCTGGCGCCGCGCAACGCCCGCGGCATGGTCGAGTACTCGTTCGACTTCTACATCCTGAAGCCGACCGATCTTTCGAAGGGCAACAGCAAGGTCATGTACGAGCCGCCCAACCGCGGCGGCAAGACCTGGAACACCTTCGGCCGGGTGCCCGGCGGCAACGACCCCGGCGGCACCATCACCGATCCGACGGTGCTGGCGAATTCCTTCCTCATGCCGCGCGGATACGCCATCGTGTTCAGCGGCTGGGACTTCGCGGCGGGGGTGAACGCCACCAGGACCGCCGCCTCGCCCACGACCATCACGCTGCCGATCGCGAAGAATCGCGACGGCAGCACGATCACGGGTCCCGCCTACGAGTACATCGTCACGGGCGGCTCCTCGTTCACGCTGAGCTACCCGGCGGTGACGCTCGACAAGACCAAGGCGAAGCTCACCCACCGCGTGCACCTCGACGACATCCCGGTCGAGGTCCCGGCGACCGGCTGGAACTACAACGCTACCGGCACGGCGATCAGCCTCACGACCGGAAACTTCGTCAGCAACGACATCTACGAGTTTTCCTACACCGCGAAGGACCCGACCGTGAACGGCCTGGGCTTCGCGGCGGTGCGCGACTGGAACGCGTGGCTGCGCTATTCCGCGCGCGACGATTACGGCAACCCCAACCCGCTCGCCGGCCACGTCAAGCGCATCTACACCGAGGTCGTATCGCAGCCCGGGCGCCTGCTGAACGACTTCCGCCACCTCGGCTTCAACGAGGCGGAAAACGGGAGGAAGGTATTCGACGGCCACATGCAGTGGATCGCGGCGGGCGACGGCATCAACATGAACTACCGCTTTTCGCAGCCCGGCCGCACCGAGCGCAACCGCCAGGACCATTTGTATATAGAGGGGCGCTTCCCGTTCGCCAACATCAAGACCTACGACCCGATCACGCGCCAGGTCGACAGCCGCTACGCCCGCTGCGAAAAGACGGACACCTGCCCGCTCGGGGTCGAGATCTACTCGGCGAACGAGTACTGGGTGAAGGCGGCGTCGCTGCTGCACACCGATCCGACCGGAAGCTTCGACCTGCCAGACTCGCCGTATGCGCGCGACTACTTCATCTCCAGCCACCAGCACGGGACAGGCAACGGCAACTCGCGCGGCAGCTGCCAGCAGTTCCAGAACCCGCTCAACTCGGCGCCGGTGCAGAGGGCGCTGTTCGTCGCGCTCGACGAGTGGGCGACCGAGGGCCGCAAGCCGCCGCGCAGCCGCGTGCCCACGCTGCGCGACCGCACGATGGTCCCGCCGCTGCCGCAGAGCCGCGTGGGCTTTCCGCAGATTCCGGGGGTCACCTACACGGGGCTGATGACCACTCGCTACCTGCTCGATTACGGCCTGCATTTCTACCAGACCGGCATCGCGACCATCAATCCGCCGGTCATCACGCCGCCGTACCAGAACAATCCGGCCAACGGCCCGATCTACCGCGCCTACGTTCCCAGGACCGACAGCGACGGCAACGATATCGCCGGAGTCCGGCTGGTCGACGTTACCGTGCCGCTCGCGACCTACACCGGCTGGGCGCTGCGCGCCGGTCCGCAGGCGAACGACGGCTGCGAGGGCTCGGGCCAGTTCATCCCCTTCCCGCGCACCGAAGCCGACCGCTCCGCCGCCGGCGATCCGCGGCCTTCGGTCGAGAAGCGCTATCCGACCTTCGAGCTGTACCACGCGAAGATCCGCGCCGCCCTGAACGACATGGTCGAGGACCGGCTGCTGCTGTGCGAGGACACGGCGTCGGAAGAAGCGCGCCTCATGCAGGCGGGACTGGACCGCGGCGTGCCCGCGCCGCAGGGCGGCGCGCTGCCCGCGGTCGAGCAGCTGCCGGCCTGCCTGCCGCACGAGCATCACCGGCACGGCCATGCTTTCGGTCACGACGACGACGACCACGACGACTGAAACAAAGACAAAGGAGGAAACCATGAAACGCACATTGCAACTGCTCTCGTGTACTGCAGCGGTCGCGCTCGCCTGGGCGCCGCCCGTCCACGCCCGCGTCACCCGCATCGTCATCGACACGGTCGCGCCGATCGCCGGCCAGCCCTACGAGCAGCTCACGGGCCGCGCCTTCGGCGAGCTCAATCCCTTCCATCCGTTGAACCGCGAGATCACGGACCTGGATCGCGCGCCGCGCAATTCGCGCGGGCGGGTCGAGTACATCGCCAGCTTCCGCATCCGCAAGCCCGTCGACCTGAGCACCACGAGCGGGCTGATGTGGCACGACGTCCCCAACCGGGGCGGCGACGTCGGCTTGCCGGCGGACTCGTTCGCCGCGGGCGACATGCAGCTGCTCTCCGGCTGGCAAGGCGACAACACGGGCGGAACGCGCCTGCCGGCGAACGTCGATTGCCTGCCGGGCTCGGGCTGCACCGCGCCGGTTTTCTCGAACCACTACGTGAAGACCCCGGTGCTCGTCGGCACGACCGGCAGGATCCTCGGACGCATCATCAACCGCAGCGGCCTGAACGCGGCCCCGCTCAACGTGATGGGCAACCCGATCCCGTACTTCCCGG
>DATEHQ010000172.1:0-1469 GCA_035279525.1 Candidatus Dormiibacterota bacterium | reverse complement strand
CGCATGGCGCATCGACATGTGCCTGTCGCGCGGCGGCCAGCCGAGCACCTTCCGCGAGACCTTCAACCGGCACTTCTGGATCACCACCAGCGGGAACTTCAGCACGCCGGCGCTGATGTGCTGCATGATGGAAATGGGCGCCGACCGGATCCTGTTCTCGGTCGACTACCCCTTCGTGCCCAACCCGCCGGGAGCGAAGTGGATGGAAGACCTTCCCTTGAGCCTCGAGGACCGGGTCAAGATCCTCTCGGGCAACTGCAAGCGCCTGCTGAAGATGTAGTAACGCCGGACGCTTCGCGCCGGGTTACTTCGGCGCGATGGAGCGGACGCGGAGCGCGGCTCATCGCGCCGGAATAAATGCGCGCGGGCCCCTCACTTCTTGCCGGTCAGCTCCTTCCAGGGATCCTTCACCGCGGTCCCGAGAGTCTCGATCTCGACGTTGGCGAGCTTGCCGCCCACCCGACGCACTTCGCGCAGGTACTCCGGCTGCACGATGTCCCGGGTCGCCGGGTCGATGGAAATCGGCCCGCGCGGGCTGTCCGGCTCCTTGAAGTGCTTGAGCAGCTCCATGGTGCGGTCCGGATCGATCTTGCCCTTCTGCTCCTTGATCACGTACACGATGGCCGCCATCCCGTCCCAGCCGCCGACCGCGACGAAGTTGGGGAGAGGCATGTCCTTGCCGTAGTCGCGCTTCCACGCGGCGAGGAAGGCCTGGTTGGCGGGGCGCGTCGCCCCGGCGGAGTAATGGTGCACGGTGAGCACGCCGAGCGCCGCATCGCCCATGTTCTCCAGCTCCTCGTCGGTGGTGACGTCGCCCGGGCCGATCAGCTTCACGCCGGCCTTGGCGAGGCCGAGGTCGCCGAAGGCCTTGAGCACCGCGGTCGCGGTCTTGCCCGCCGGGATGAACACCGCGAGCGCGTCGGGCTTGGCGTCCTTGACGCGCTGCATGTAGGGAACGAAATCGGGGTTCTGGAGCGGAACGCGAACCGTGCCCGCCACCTCGCCGCCCCCCTCCTTGGTCGCCCTGACGATGGCGTCCTCGCAGTCGTGCCCGGGGCCGAAATCGCTCACCAGCGTATAGACGCGCCAGTGCTTCTTCGCCGCCCACTGGCCGAGCGGGTAGCAGGATTGCCACAGGGTGAACGACAGGCGCGCGATGTAGGGCGAGCGCGTGGTGATCACCGCGGTTCCCGCGTTCATGATGACGAAGGGCACCTTGGCCTCGGTCGCGAGCGGCGCGATCGCCATCGCGTTCGGAGTGAAGATCACGCCGGCGAGCAGGTTCACCTTGTCGCGAACGATCAGCTCCTGCGCGAGCTGCTTCGCCTTGTCCGGGTTGGGCCCGGTATCGTCGCGGATCAGGAATTCGACGTTTACGCCCGGCGGCAGCTCCTTGGCGTGCTCCTTCAGATACAGGCGGGCGCCGCGCTCCATGTAGGGGCCGAGGTTGCCGTTCAGGCCCGAGTAGC
>DATEHQ010000171.1:0-16247 GCA_035279525.1 Candidatus Dormiibacterota bacterium | reverse complement strand
GTGCAGGTGCATTCCTTCCAGCTGCTGACGAAGTCGCTGCGTCCGCTGCCCGAAAAGTGGCACGGGCTCAAGGACGTCGAGATCCGCTACCGCCAGCGGTACGTGGACCTGATCGCGAACCCCGAGGTCCGCGAGGTGTTTCGCGCGCGCTCCCGGATCATCACCGCGCTTCGCGGCCTGCTCGACGAGAGGGGTTTCATCGAGGTCGAGACGCCGGTGCTGCAGGAGGTGCCTGGAGGCGGGCACGCACGGCCCTTCCAGACGCACCACAACTCGCTCGGCCGCGATCTCTTCCTGCGGATCGCGCTCGAGCTCCACCTCAAGCGGCTGCTCGTGGGTGGTTTCGAGCGCGTGTACGAGATCGGCCGTGTGTTTCGGAACGAGGGGCTCTCACCGCGCCACAATCCCGAATTCACGATGCTGGAGTCGTACCAGGCATACGCCGACTACGAGGACGTGATGAAGCTGGTCGAGGACCTCGTGGTCGCCGGCGCGATGGCGGCGGGACGGCCGCTGGAGACGACCTACCAGGACGAGCCGGTCGACCTCACGCCGCCGTTCCGGCGTGAGCGGATGGCGGACCTGGTGCTCGAGCACACGGGACGCCATGCTGCGGGGGAGGAGCTGAACGAGCTTTTCGAGGAGCACGTGCAGCCGCAGCTGCGCCGGCCGACATTCGTGCTCGACTACCCGGTCGAGGTCTCTCCGCTCGCCCGGCCGCGCGACGACGATCCAAGCTTCACCGAGCGCTTCGAACTCGTCATCCTTGGCCGCGAGTACGCGAATGCCTTCACAGAGCTGACCGACCCGGTCGACCAGCGCGCACGATTCGAGGCCCAGGCCGCGCTGCGGGCGGCGGGCAACGTCGAAGCCCACCCGATGGACGAGGATTTCCTGCGCGCGGTCGAGTACGGCCTGCCGCCTTGCGGGGGGTTGGGCATCGGCGTCGACCGCCTGGTCATGCTGCTGACCGACCAGCCGTCGATCCGCGACGTGATCCTGTTCCCGGTCATGAAGGCCGAGACGTAATCGTTGCTGTCGCTCGATTTCATCCGCAAGAACCCCGACGCCGTGCGGAAGGCGGCCGAGCTGAAGGGCGAGACGGCGCCGGTGGACGCGATCCTCGAGATCGACGCGGAATGGCGTCGCCACCTGCGTGAGGCCGAAGAGGTCAAGGCGGCCCAGAACCGGATGTCGAAGGAATTCGCCACGACGCGCGACGAAGCACTGAAGGAGAAGCTGCGCAGCATGGCCGAGGTCGCGAAGGCAGAGCTGCTGCTGGCCGAAACGGCAAAGGCCGAGCTCGACGCCCTGCTCCTCCGCGTCCCGAACATCTTTCACGAGTCGGTTCCAATCGGCGAGACGGAGGCGGACAACGTCGTGCACAGGGAGTGGGGGACGAAGCCGAACCCTGGCTTCACGCCGCGCACCCATTACGACCTGGGCGAGACGCTGGGGATCCTGGACTTCGAGCGAGCCGCTCGGGTCGCGGGCTCGCGCTTCGCCTTCCTCCTCGGCGAGGGCGCCCGGCTCGAGCGTGCGCTGGTCCAGTTCATGCTCGACGTCCACACGCGCGAGCACGGGTACACGGAAGTGTGGGCGCCGATGCTCGTCAACTCGGCGTCGATGGTGGGCACCGCGAACCTGCCGAAGTTCGCCGACATGGCCTTCAAGGTCGAGGACAGCGACCTGTGGCTCATTCCGACGGCGGAGGTCCCGGTCACCAACATGCACCGGGAGGAGATCCTGGACGCCGACCGGCTGCCCTTGAAGTACGTGGCGTACGCACCCTCGTGGCGAACCGAGGCCGGCGCCGCCGGCAAAGACACGCGCGGGTTCATCCGCCTACACCAGTTTTCGAAGGTCGAGCTGGTCAAGGTCACTTCGGCGGAGGCGTCGCTGGACGAGTTCGAGAAGCTGACCCGCGATGCCGAGGACATTCTCCAGCGCCTGGGTCTGCACTACCGCGTGCTTGCGATGTGCACCGGCGACATGGGCTTCGCGCAGTACAAGAAGTACGACCTCGAGGCGTGGGCGCCGGGGCTTGATCGCTACCTCGAGGTCTCGTCGTGCTCCACGTTCAACGATTTCCAGGCCATGCGCGCCAACATCCGCTACCGGCCGGCGCGAGGTGCGCCGCCGCGTTTCGCGCACACGATCAACGGGAGTGGCCTCGCCCTCACGCGCACGATCGACGCGATCATGGAGACGTATCAACGCCAGGACGGCATGATCGACGTGCCCGAGGTGCTGAAGCCCTACATGGGTGGGCTCGAGCTGATCGGCGCCCGCTGAGTCAGCGCCGTAACCAAACCACCTACCGAGGCTGTTGCACCTCTTGGTGTCGGACCTAGGCGCGGCCCGCGTCGGTCAACTCTCACCTGATGGGCTGTGGCGCTGGGACGGCGGCGCATGGCAGCCGGTCGGACGGAACAGTCCCGCCTGGTCGAGTCTCGAGCTAAGGTCGAGCGCGGGCTGGGCGGCGTTGCTGGTCGCCATCGCGATCGGCCTCCTCGCCGACCAGTGGCTGCGAGGCGGACCCTTCGGGCTCGCCGCATCGATCACGGTCGGCGCGGCCGCGGTGCTGCTTGTCATGGTGGGCGGCATAGGCCGGTCCCAATCGCGACTGCTCCTGGGCGCAGCGGCCCTCTTTGCGGTCTGGTTCACGCTGCGGACCAGCCCGTGGCTGATCTGGCCCGACCTCATCGCCAGCCTGGGCGTGCTCGGCCTGGCAGCCTCGTTCAGCGTGCGCGGCTCGCTGTACGACCTCGGCGTGCTTGAGCTGGCCGGCCACGCGCTGCATTCGAGCCTGCACGTCGCCACAGGGACCGCCTACGTGGTTCGACCTATCGCGAAAGCGCGTGGTCGACTGACGAAACTGGGTCCGGCTCTCCGCGGCTTGGTGATCGCGATTCCAATCGCCGCGCTCCTCGCCGTCTTGCTTGCATCCGCCGACCCGGTGTTCGCTTCGTTCTTCAACCTCAACGTCGACCTCAGGCAGCTAGCGCTCGACGTGACATTCGTGCTTGTGGGAGCCCTGGCGATGGCCGGCCTGCTGCGCCTCGCAGCCGCCGAGCCAAAGCGGTCGTCGGAAGGACCGGCGTGGCGTCTCGGAGCGACCGAAACCCTGGTCGTGCTCGCGTTGAGCGACACGGTCTTCGCGGCATTCGCCCTCGCGCAGGTGCTCGCGGCCACCGGTGCCGCCGCCGGAACGCTGCGGTCGGCCGGAATCTCCTACGCCGACTACGCCCGATCAGGATTCTTCCAGCTGCTTTGGGTCAGCGGGATCACGCTCGTGGTGCTCTTCGTTTTCTCGCGAATCACGGCCCAATCCGGGCGGCACAGCAAGCTCGCCCTGACGATCTTCGGTGAGGCGGCGGTCGTGCTCACCGTGCTCATCGTCGCGGTGGCGTTTCGCAGGTTGAGCCTCTACGAGGAGGCGTATGGCTTCACGATGCTGCGCCTGTACAGCCACATATTCGCGGTGTGGATCGCCGTGGTCTTCGCGCTCCTCGCCGCAGACCTGGCCGGGTTGTGGCCGCGCCGCCGCTGGCTGATCGGGGCGGTGGGCACGAGTGGCATGGTTGTGCTCCTGGCTCTGAACTTCGCCAACCCTGAGTCGGTCGTGGTGGCCCTCAACACCAAGCACGCCGAGTCGACGCACAGGATCGACGCGACCTACCTGTCGGAGTTGACCAGCGATGCGACTCCGTCGCTGTTGAGCTCGCTTCCAGCCCTGGACCCGAATCTGCGTGGGCAGGTCTTGAGCGTCGCGTGCGCCGGGCCGCGTTCATATTCGCCGAGCCTTCCGGCCTTCAACTGGGCCGACGCCGAAGCCGCCGAGGCGAGACTGGCAGGGTGCTGAGCGAGCGGTAGGTCAGCGGCTACCGGCGGCGACCACCGGCGCCACGGCGAAGCCGGCGACGGTGACGGCGCCGAGGATGGTCAGCAGTCCGAGACGAAGGGCAAGTCGCACATCTCCTCAAACGGGCAGCCGGACCGGCGCGTTACTGCCGCCGGCGGCGGCATTCTTAGAATCCTTGGTGCCCGTGGAGGGGTGGCCGAGTCCGGTTGATGGCGACGGTCTTGAAAACCGTTATAGGTGCAAGCCTATCCTGGGTTCAAATCCCAGCCCCTCCGCCACCGCGATCTACATGAAAGCTCACGTGCGGGCGTTACCTTGCTCCGGCTAGCCTGCCGATCGTCTGATTCCGACCCGGGCCGGGCGTATGCCACAGTTCGCCCGTGGGCTGGGTGGACGTCACTGCATCCGACTCGGTCGAGGCTGCGGACTGGATTCGCGATCGGCTGCATGGGTTCGCCAAGGACGTCGGCTCGATCGTTCCGCCGGGGTTCGAAGCCTATGCGCGCATCTTTCATCCTGCGTGGCGGCGCGCGTTCGACCTGACCAGCCGTCCGGAAGAGGTGAGGTGGTCCGACATTGCCGCATGGAACGGCAAGACCGTCCATCCGGAGATGCAGTTTCACTCCATCGGCGGTCCCTGGCAGGACCTGGCACAGGGGCAGGGACCTGCGATATTCGAGCCGCACCTCGGGACGCTCTCACCACACCAGTCGAGCGCCATCACCAGCATCCTCTCGAGGCACACCTCGACCCCCGATGCCTGCTGGTTCTGCCTGTGGGAAGGCTATGGCTACCTCACGGGTGCCACCGCACCGCTGGTGGTGTGGCACGAGTCGGTGCCCTGGTGGCGGCGAAACGGCTTGCCGGCGATCGGCCTGATGCGGCGGGCGCGCCCCGGCGCATCGCGGAAGCGACGCGACCGCCTCGCTGGGCGCAAGCGTGTGCGGCTGCCCGGACGCGATTACCTCCTCTTCACCGGCTCCGTGGCGCAGGCGCGAGGCTGGGAGGATGGACCGAACCTGTGGTGGCCTGACGACAGGGCGTGGTGCGTGGCATCCGAGATCGACTTCCCCTACACCTACGTCGGCGGCGCCAAAGGGCTGATCGAAGGGATTCTTCGGGACGCCGAGGTCGAAGCCCTGCCGGCCAAGCTTTCCGACGGCATCACCATGACGAGTGACGCGATCAACTCCTGATCGCGCCATTCTTGCGCCATGAATCTGTCGATCCCGGTGCCCTCGCTCGTCGTGCTGGTGGGACCGTCAGGCGCCGGCAAGTCCACCTTCGCCGCCAGGCACTTTCGCCCGACCGAGGTCGTGTCGTCGGACCGCTGCCGCGCGCTGGTCTCCGACAGGGAGAACAACATGGCGGCCACGCAGGCCGCATTCCGAGTCCTCCACGCGATTGCCGCGGAACGCCTGAGGTCAGGACGCCTGACCGTGGTCGACGCGACCAACGTGCGCCCCGAGTCTCGCAAGCCGCTGATCGCGCTTGCCCGAGAGCACGGCTGCCGCGCTGTCGCGATCGTGTTCGATCTGCCTGAGGAGGTGTGCCGCGAGCGGAATCGGGTGCGGCCGGGTCGAAGGGTTCCCGATCGAGTGGTGCAACGACAGCACGAGCACCTGACGCTGTCGATCGAAGCCCTTGCTGCAGAGGGTTTTCATGAGCTGTTCATGCTCGACTCGATCGAGGCCGTCGAATCGGTCACGATCGTCCGTGCAAACCTGGTCGTCGACAAGCCTGCGCGGCCGTCTCCCTGACCGCTTAGAATGCTGCCGGTCTTGCGCTATCCCGAGGCGGACTCCCGGATGTTTCCCACGCGAGAGGACGCGGCCTGGCTGCTGCTCGGCTTCCTGGTGTTCTCCATCGCTTGGGGTCTTGCCATCCTCGCCCTGCGCGCCGCGATCAGCCCCGTCAGGCTCGGTGTGGTCGCGCCGGTGGCCATCCTCCTGGTGTTGAGCGCAGGGATCCTGGAATTCTCGCTGCGCCGCCTGCACATACAGCTCACCGGCCGGCGGCTGTCCCCATGGCCCTTCGGGCTGGTCAGCATGACCACGCTTGCCATCGCCGTGTCACCGACGACCATGACCGAGGCGGCCTTGCGCGTCGGCCTCAATGGACGGGTCGTGATGACCGTGATCTACTCGGTGCTCGTGGCCGATGTCATCGCGCTGACGATCCTGCTCATCTGAGGACCTGGCGGTGGCCGGACGCGCCGAGGACGGCTATGACGCCTGGGTCCTTTCCAACTTTGTCGATGCCGGCGGCCACCTCGTCAACATTCCAGTCCAGCGCAAAAAGCTGATGGCCGTCCTGCGGTGGATGGTGGAGGACTTCCAGCCGGGACGACTTTATGCCGAGGCCGAGGTCAATCGCGTCATCTCGCGCCGGCATCCGGACTTCGCGACGATTCGCCGGCGCCTGGTCGACGAGGATCTGATGCAGCGCCAGCGCAGCGTCTACTGGCGCACCGGGACCGTGACCAACGTTGGCCACGACCCGGAGTCGTGGCCCCTCACGACCGGCTGAAGCGATCGTTACCTCCGCCGCGCGGCGGGCGTTGGCGTGCCAAAGGAGGTTCCAAGATGCCCTCATCCGTCCGCCAGCTCCTGATTCCCTTTGCGGTGGCCGCCCTGTGTTCGGTCACGGTCGCCGCCTTCATCTCTGCGTCCAATCGGACCCCGGTCCTCGTGACCACGCGTTCTGACGCCACCACGCCTTCGTCGATCCAGCCCGCAGTGCTGGCGTCTGGCCAGGCCACGGTCTCGATCAAGCCTGACCTCGCCATCATCTACGCCGGCGTCGAGTCCCAAGCGAGCACCGCCGCCGCGGCTCAGAGCGATCTCGCCGCGAAAGCGTCCAAGCTGATCGGCCGGATCAAGGCCCTCGGCGTTCTCGAGAAGGACATCAACACCTCCGGGTACTGGCTCGGTCCGAACTACAACGGACAGGACCAGGCCGTCACGAGCTACCGCGCGAGCGAGCAGCTCGCCGCCCAGTGGCACAACGTCGACACGGTGGGGCGGACGCTCGACGCGATCGTGCAGGAGGGCGGAGCCACCAACGTCGGCGTCAGCTTCAGCCTTGCCGATCCGAAGAACGCTCAGGGGCAGGCCCGGGCGCAGGCGATCGCCGACGCGAGGTCGAAGGCACAGGCCATGGCCAGCGCAGCCGGGGTGAAGCTCGGCCAGGTGCTGCGAGTGAGCGACATGTCCGCTCCGTCTCCGATCGACTACTTCAAGGGTGGAGGGGCGGCTTCCAACTCCCTACAGGCCACCCAGGTTCCGGTTGGGACCGTTGACGTGTCGGTGATGGTGGAGGTCGACTTCGCGATCGCATAGGTCGCGGTGAGGAGCGTGGCGGCGCCGGGCTGAAGCCAGAGCGGATTCAAACCGAAGTGACTTATCGTCCCGGTTGATGATGATCAAGCTGTACCCGGACCGGCGCTGGCCCGCCTTCCTGCGGGTCGTGGCCGACACCGTCGTCACCGGCTGGACGATCCTGTGGGCCTACCTCGCGTTCTTGATCTACCAGGCCGTGATGGGGCTCGAGGTGATCGCCGACGGGATCACCAACACAGGCCAGACCTTCGATCAGTGGATTGCCTCCTTTCGCCGCGCGGTGCCCAGCGGAATTCCGCTGCTGACCCAGTTCCTCCTCAACGTGGCCGACACGCTGAAGCAGTATTCGGGCGACCCTCTCATCTCGACCGGCCACAACATCCACGACGCGATCTTTCACTTCGCGGTGATCCTCGCCCTGCTGGTCGGGCTTCCCCCAATCCTTCTCGTGCTGGTGCCATACCTGGGATGGAGGTGGCGGGACATTCGCGAGACGGGCGCCGCGCTAGCGTTCGTCCGTATCGCCGCGATGACAGGGCGCGCCGACGCCGCACGGGCGGTGCTCGCGTACCGGGCCGTTTCCACGTTGAGCTTCCGTCAGCTGATGTCGGCGAGCGCGGACCCCGTGGGCGACCTGGTGGAGCATCGCTACGAGCGTCTCTCGAACGCGATGCTGAAGCGGGCGGGGATCGATCCCACGCGGCTGCCGCCGCCGGAGCTGCCGGAGCTGCCGCCCCATCGAGGCCGCTAGGCGCTTCCTCTCGTCGCTATCGTTGTCGCCATGTGTCGAAGCATCAAGACCCTGCGCCACTCCGACGTGGTCGCCACCAATGACGAGATCCGCGCCGCGGCGCGGCAGTTCGTGCGCAAGGTGAGCGGGTTCAGCAAGCCTTCGAGCCGGCACGAAGCCGCGTTCGAGGTGGCGGTGGACGAGATCGCCGTGGCGTCGCAGCGGCTGCTGGCGTCCATCTCGGGGAACCTCGCTGGAGCCCATCACTCTTAACGACCTGGGTGTTTACAGCTGGCAGCCCCGGCAGAAGTTCAGCGGCTCCCGGTTGGAGCCGATCTGGCTGATCCGGTGCCCGCACCGCGGACACGTCTTGCCACCTTTCATGTGCACCGCCATGAAGGAGCGGTCCTGCTTCGACTCGTCGTAGTTCGGGTTGGCGAGGATCGCCTCCACAGCCCGTGACAGGACCAGCGGGATGGCCGCGAACAGGGCCTCCTCCTCGGCCGGCTTGAGCGACGCGCGCCGCCTCAAAGGCAGCAGCCGCGCCTCGAAAAGAATCTCGTCCGAGTAGGCGTTGCCGATCCCTGCCAGGAACTCCTGGTTGCGCAGCAGGTCTTTGAGCTCGTCTCGAAATCGCCGCAACCGCTTGCGGAAGACCTCCAGTCCCATCGAGGCGACCGAGTCCGCTTCGGGGCCGAGCGCGGCCCAGCCCGGAACCTCCTTGTCGCAGTCGCCCACCCAGTAGATCCGGCCCATGTCGCGGAAATCGAGGTAGCGAAGCTCCTGCTTGCCCTCGACCCGGATCGTGAACACCTCGGTGGCAGGCACCGGCTCGTCGCCGCCCGCGAGCTGAAACCGGCCCCCGAGCATCGGGTTGATGACGAGCCACCGCGGCGAGCCGCCCCCGCCCAGCTCGGTGGCGTAGACCAGGTGCTTGCCGCGCCGGGTCATCGACACGATCCGCCGGGCGGGCAGCTCCAGGGCGAAGTTGTCGACGGGGTAGCGGAGCAGGTGCGCCTTGCGCGGGTTGACGGTCGCGGCCGTGATGAGCTTGCCTTCCAGGCGAGGTCCGATCCTGATCCGCAGGGCCTCCAGCTCGGGCAGCTCCGGCATGGGGCCAAGATACGGTTTGGCCGGCACATGCCCGTGGTAAGCCTCCATCATGAGGTTGGACCGATTCACGGAGAAGGCTCAGGAGGCACTCCAGGCGGCTGCCGAGCTGGCGCTCGAGCGCGGCCAGCAGGCAATCGAGCCTGAACATCTTCTGCTCGCGCTCGTCCAGCAGGACGAGGGCGTAGCCCGCACCCTCCTCGAGCGGTCCGGCGCGTCCGTTCATACGATCGTGCCGGCGCTGGTTTCCGCCGTTGAACGGTTCCCCAGGGTGTCCGGGGGGAGCCAGCCCTACATGAGCTCAGCTCTCAGCAAGACTCTCGAACAGGCGGAGCAGGAGGCGGAGCGCCTCAAGGACGAGTACATCTCGACCGAACACCTGCTGCTGGCGCTGGCCGGCAACAAGATCCTCGAAGACGCCGGCGCCACCCACGACGAGCTGCTGAAGGCACTCCGCCAGATCCGGGGCAGCCAGCGCGTCACCGACCAGAACCCGGAATCGAAGTACCAGGCCCTCGAAAAGTACGGCCGTGACCTGGCCAAGCTCGCGCGAGAGGGCAAGCTCGATCCAGTCATCGGCCGCGACGACGAGATCCGTCGCGTGATCCAGGTCCTGTCCCGCCGCACGAAGAACAACCCCGTCCTGATCGGGGAACCCGGCGTGGGCAAGACGGCGATCGCCGAAGGGCTGGCGCAGCGCATCGCCTCCGGCGACATCCCGGAAGGCCTCAAAGGGAAGCGCGTGGTAGCTCTCGACCTGGGCGCCCTGGTCGCAGGGACGAAGTTCCGAGGCGAGTTCGAGGACAGGTTGAAGGCGGTGCTCAAGGAGATCGAGAGCTCGAATGGACAGGTTGTACTGTTCATCGATGAGCTCCACACCCTGGTTGGCGCCGGCGCCGCGGAAGGCGCCATCGACGCCGCCAACCTGCTCAAGCCGGCGCTCGCCCGCGGCGAGCTGCGCGCCATCGGTGCCACGACCCTCGACGAGTACCGCAAGCACATAGAAAAGGACGCCGCCCTCGAGCGGCGATTCCAGCCGGTCATGGTCAGCGAGCCGACCGTCGAGGACACCATCAGCATCCTCCGCGGCCTGCGGGAGCGCTACGAGGTCCATCACGGCGTCCGCATCAAGGACGCCGCGATCGTGGCGGCGGCCGTGCTGTCACACCGGTACATCACCGATCGCTTTCTGCCCGACAAGGCGATCGACCTGATCGACGAGGCTGCCGCCCGTCTACGCACGGAGATGGACTCGCTGCCCACGGAGCTCGACGAGATCGAGCGTCAGATCCGTCAGCTCGAGATCGAGCGCCAGGCCCTTAAGAAGGAGACCGACAAGGCCTCCAAGGAACGCCTGCACGCGCTCGAGCGCGAGCTGGCCGAGCTGGCCGAGCGTCGCACCTCGCTGCGGTCGCGCTGGGAGCAGGAGAAGGCGGTCATCGGACGCATCCGCACGCTCAAGGCGCAGCTCGAGGAAGTTCGCGCGGCGGCCGAGCGCGCCGAGCGAGCCGCCGACTTCGGCAAGGCCGCCGAGCTCCGGTACGGCCACACGGTGAAGCTGGAGAAGGACCTCGAGGCCGCGCACAAGAAGCTCGCCGGGCTCCAGGCGGACCACGCGCTGTTGAAGGAGGAGGTGGACGAAGAGGACATCGCTGAGATCGTCAGCCGATGGACCCGCATCCCCGTCTCCAGGCTGATGGAGGGCGAGATCGACAAGCTCATCAAGATGGAGGAACGGCTGCACGACCGGGTCATCGGCCAGGACGAAGCGGTCAGCGCCGTCGCCAACGCTGTCCGCCGCTCGCGCTCGGGGCTGTCAGACCCGAACCGCCCGGTCGGCTCGTTCATCTTCCTCGGCCCGACCGGCGTGGGCAAGACCGAGCTCGCGCGCGCGCTCGCCGAGTTCCTCTTCGACGCCGAGCAGGCCTTGATCCGAATGGACATGTCCGAGTACCAGGAGAAGCACACGGTGGCGCGGTTGATCGGCGCACCGCCCGGCTACGTCGGCTACGACGAGGGTGGTCAGCTCACCGAGGCGGTCCGCCGGCGGCCGTATTCGGTCCTCCTTTTCGATGAGATCGAGAAGGCGCACCCCGACGTGTTCAACGTGCTCCTGCAGATCCTCGACGATGGCCGCCTGACCGACGGCCAGGGGCGCACGGTCGACTTCCGCAACACGGTTCTCATCATGACCTCCAACCTCGGGAGCCAGGTCATCCAGGAGATGTCAGGGCAGCCGTTTGATGAGGTGCGTGAGGCGGTCATGCGCGTGCTGCGCGAATATTTCCGCCCGGAGTTCATCAACCGCGTCGACGAGGTGATCGTGTTCAAGCCGCTGTCCAAAGACCAGATCGAGAAGATCGTCGACATCCAGCTTCAGCGCCTGCAGAAGCGGCTGGGCGAGCGCAGGATCAACCTGGTCGTCAGCGGCACCGCCCGCCGGCTGCTAGCGGAGCGTGGCTGGGACCCCGTCTATGGTGCCCGCCCGCTCAAGCGAGCGGTGCAGCGCCTGGTGCAGGATCCTCTCGCGATGCTGCTGCTCGAAGGTAGATTCTCCGAAGGCGACGTGGTCGAGGTCGACGCGCGGGGTGGTGAGCTGACGTTCTCGAAAGTGCCCACGGACGCTGCCCTGGCAAGTCACCTGAAGGTCTAACTGTTACAGGTCGTTCCCGCGGGAGGAAGCGAAAGCTGGATCAGGTAGGCGTCCTCGTACTGCTGCGAGCACACGCTCGACCCGTATGAGGTGTGCCCATTGCCGGTTCGCGTCAACAGGACAGAGCCGGCCAGCTGCTGGTTGACCGACTGCGACCACGCATATGGCGTGGCGGGGTCGTTGGTGCCTCCGACGAGCAGGATCGGCGGCGCTCCGTCGGCGTGAAGAGGCTGCGCCGTGCCCACCGGCCTGGCCGGCCAGTAGGCGCAAACCAGGTTGGAGTACTGAAAGCTCGGGCCGAAAAATGGCGAGGCCTTGGCGAACGCCGGACCGAGCGCGTCATAGGCGGCGACGTCGGTGGGAACCGGCTTGTCCAGGCAGCTCACTGCCAGGTTGGAATCGATCGAGACCTCCGAGTTCAAAAGGTCGGCGAACTCGAGCAGAAGGGTGCCGTTGCCGCTGTCGGTCAGCGTCAGGGCCTGGTCGAGGTAGGGCCAGCTCGCCTGGTCGAACAGGGCGGTCTGCACACCTTCGACGGCGAGCGATCGGGTCAGCTGTCGCTGGCCCACCGGAAGGGGGGTTTTGTCCAGCCGGTTGGACAGGTTCGTCAACTTCGTGCCAGGGTCGCCGGACTGCGCGTACTGGCACTTGGGCGCGACGGTTCGATGAGCCCGGCAGTTGCTCAGGAAGGCCTGCAGGTTGCTCTCGAAACCGGTCACGTACGCAAGCAGCTCGTCGTTCGCGCTCAGTGAAGGGTCGACCACACCATCCAGGACCAGCGCGCGAATGTGGGTCGGGAACAGATGGGCGTAGGCCTGGCCGAGCTCCGTTCCGTATGAGAACCCCAGGTAGGTGATTTTCGCGTCGCCCACGGCGGCGCGGATCAGGTCCATGTCCCTGGCTGCGCTGAACGTGTCGACGAAGGGAAGCACCCTCCCGCTTCGTTCCTTGCAGCCCGCCGCGAACGCCTTGTCGGCGTCGATCTGCGCCTGCCTCTCCTGCGGATCGTCGAGCACCCCGTCCTCGGCGAGGAACTGGTCCTCCTCGGATTGCGAAAGGCACGTGATCGCCGAGCTCTTGCCGACGCCGCGCGGATCGAAGCCGATGAGGTCGAAGACTCGGTTGATGTTGCTGAACTGATCCACCGACTGCTCCAGGAATGTGATTCCGGAGTCGCCGGGGCCACCCGGATTGACCAGCACGGAACCGATGCGATGCGACGCGTCGGTTGCCACCTTGCGGTTCAGCGCGATCCCGATCGTGCCCGCGTCCGGATGCGCGTAGTCGAGGGGCACCTGGAGGGTCGCGCAGTCAAATCCTTTCGCGCATGCGGTCCAGGCGAGATGGCCCGGAGATGGCGTGGGGATCGCGTTGGGGCTGTGGCTCGAGCTGGCCGGGTTGCGCGTGCAGGCCGTGAGGAGAAATGCGACGAGGAGGAGGACGTGTGCGACGCGGCTCGTCACCATCTGGAGTCTACCGAACTGGATTCTCAGCCAGGCTTCGGCATCGAGCGCGACCACTCCAGCACGGCCGATCTGAAGATCTCCGGGGCCTCGGCGGGCACGAAGTGTCCGCAGTCCGCCACGATCACCAGCTCAGCTCCGGGCACCGAGGCGGCGATGCGCCCTGCCTGCGCGGGGCCGCCGATCAGGTCGAGCTCACCTGCGATGACCAGGGTCGGACAGATGATGTTCGCCAGGAGAGCGCGGAGGTCGATGGTCTGGTAAAGGCCACCCTCCCAGGACTTCATCGCCGCCAGGTCGCTTCGGATTTCGGCCTGGAGCCATTCAATCGATGCGTGTACGTCAGCCTGGTCCGGATGTGCAAAGTAGAAAGGCAGCACGGTCGCGAGCATCCGATCGACCTGAGCAGAGTCTTGGGCCTCGAGGACGGCGTCGGTCCAGCCGTCCCACACCTTCCTGGCTTCCGCGTACCACGGTGCGCCCGCGTGGCGCGACAGCATCCGTTCCATCTCCGCGGCCGCCTGACCGTCGTCGACCTGCGTGCCCACGCCAAAAGCGCTGACGGCCAGGCATTGGACGGTCGACTCGGGAAACATCGAGGCGTAGGTGAGCGCGACGGTGCCCCCGAAGGAGATGCCGGCGATGGTGACGCGCTCGAGGCCGAGCGCCCGGCGCACTTCGTCGTAGAAGCGGGCGTGACCGAAGTGGTCGTACTGCGAGGGGTCGCTCGGTGGCGTCGACGCGCCTGACCCGTGCGGGTCGATGAGATGCACGGCGAACGAGCCTGAAAGCAGCTCGGCGTCCGCACGCGAAAGGCGCGCCGGCAGACCGGGTCCTCCTTCGAACCAGAACATCGGCGGCCCGGTTCCGACTATCTCGAGGCTTGCCTTGCGGCCATGTCCAAGGTCCACGAGCTGCTGCCTTCCGGCGGTCGGCGTCGTCACGCTGCGCATGCTAGTTGTCCTCGAAGCGCGGAGATTCGATGGCCAGCGACGAAGCCAGGGCTCTTGGCGGTACCGGCCGAGTCTTTCGGTTCGCGTGGGCGTATCGAATTCGGGCTGGATTGCGTTTGCCGAGCATGAGGGCCGGCATCGGTGTGCTGGGCGCATGGGTGCTGACGATCACGTCGTGCGGCTCGATGCAGCACGCCCAGTCCGCATTCGGCTCGCCTGGCCCTGCCTCATCTGCGCGGTTTTCCCCCATGCCAACCGATGCGCCAACCGATGCGCCAACCGCCACTCCATCGTCGACGCCGATAGCCGGTGCGGCCTCAGACGCCCGCACCACGCCGGTGACCTCAGTTCCTGGCTTGAGCTGTTCTCTCCCGCTCTCATTCCGGGACGTCAATCCTCCCGGCGGCGGTTTTCTCAAATTCCCGACCGGTCGTCTCCAGGACGATCCAACCTCTGAGCTCCGATCTGCAGCTTCCGGAGGACTGGTCACGACCGTGGCGAGGCCGGCTCTCGACGGGGGATATGGGGACCTTGGACCTGTGTGGGACTGGCAGCGCCACCGCTGGGTACCCGCGGGGAACCCACAAGTCGTCTCGCCGGACGGGTCCGCATACGTCTACACAGAAGCGGACTACAACGTGGGCGGCGCCATGCCTCCCGATCGTCTCCGCATCGTCTCGGTCAGCACGGGAGCGGATCGCTTACTCCCCACCAGCGGGAACAATGACTACCCAATCGCGTGGACAAAGGACGGCATCTACATCGTCGGGCTGAACTTCGAGGCGAGCACCTCTGGCCTTCGAGTGATCAACCCCGCGACGGGAGCAGAGCACCTGATCACTGCGTCTGGAAGTTGGATCGCCATCTCGAGTGGAGCGGCGTGGGGCTTCGAAGGGTTCGCGTATACCAACCACAACTATCCAGACCTTCCTCAGAGGTTTGACCGCCTCGACCTTGCCACCGGTAAGGTCACGAACTGGTACCTCGCGCCCCATCCTGACAACGTCCACCTGGCTGCAGTCGACCTGGCGGGCAGACCGATCGTTGTTGTGGATGAGTACCACGTCTTCCGACTGCTAGGGCCGTCACAGGTTCAGCCGCTCTTTGACAGCCCGGTGCCACTCTGGGACCAGACCACGCCTCAGGTCGACCCACATGGCCTGTGGTTCACAGTCGCCGCTGCGGGCGCAGCCGCCGACCCCTTCTTGTTTGACAAGCCAAGCGATGTCTGGCTGTACTCCGACTCCACCGGCCTGCGCAAGGTTGCGTCCACCCAAAGAGACATCGTGAGCATCGAGGGGCCCTGCCGCTAACCGGGCCCCAGGCCCATCCGCGCGGCGCTCGGCTTGAGACGGCGCGATCTCCGGTCCATTGCGGGTGACATACTGAGGTCGCGCCGATCGCTTTTGTGTGGGAGATGTGTGATGCGACGACTACTGGTCACCCTGTTCAGCGCTGGTGCTCTTTTCGTCGCGTTTTCCACCCCTGCGTCCGCCGGCGACGTCAAGGTGCGCGACAGCGGGTCCCCT
This sequence comes from Candidatus Dormiibacterota bacterium, assembly GCA_035279525.1. Taxonomy (GTDB): domain Bacteria; phylum Chloroflexota; class Dormibacteria; order Dormibacterales; family Dormibacteraceae; genus DATEHQ01. The sequence continues at coordinate 603 of DATEHQ010000171.1, read as the reverse complement.
GACTCCGGCACATGCGGGAACAACTGGGCGAACGACACCTTCACGCGCGAATTCGATGTCCAGCAGAACGATGGCACCTTCGCGCTCACCGAGTTCTTCAAAGACGGTCACTTCGTGACGGTCCCCGGGGCAAGCCCAGGTGGCTGCCAGGCTTGGACCGACCACGGCCAACTCGTAGGCGGCGGTATTCGTGGCAGCTTCCACGGCTTCCTTTCGGGAACCGTGACGGGCGGAACCTACAACCCCGACGCCACGTGCCCCGACCCGTGCAACGGGACGACGTTCGTCGCGGCGTTCTTCGGGCCTGACGCGACCTGGAACGTGGTGAACGACTGGTCGTTCACCTATGAGGCTCAGGGCGGCGGGCTGCTGTTCAGGAGGTGGGTCAACGCGGGTTCGGGCAACGAGGGTGACATAGCCACCGCCTGACTACGGCGTGCCGACGCGGACCACGCTCTCGCCACCCTCTGAGCCTCCCCCGCCGAAGTCCGTCTTGAAGTCGAGCTTGTAGAAGCCGGTCGGCAGGTCTGCCGGCAAGAAGAAGGTCGTCACAGGCACGGGGTCTGGGGCAGTGCGGTCATCCATCCGGATGATCGAGCCCTG
>DATEHQ010000170.1:0-63116 GCA_035279525.1 Candidatus Dormiibacterota bacterium | reverse complement strand
GGGACGAGCTCGGATGGCGTGAGCGGGACCACCGGCGACGGAGCCGGCGGCGCCGGTGCGAGCGCCGCCACATCACCCGCGTCCGCCTGCCCTTCGCGCGGCGCAGCCGCCTGCAGGTCCGCGACCGCCGACCGCGCGGCGTCGATCAGCTTGCGCATCTCCTCCTGCATCTCGGGCGTCGAGGCCATCGCCGAGGTCGGTGTTCCAGGGGCCGCCTGAACTGAGCGCGGCTCCTGCTGGACGGCGGGCCGGTCCGAGCTGAACGGCACGACCACGACCTGGCGGACCACGTTCTCTGTGGTGCCGCGCTGGCCGCTGATCAGCGGGTCCTTGACGACGGGCATCATGCTGTCCGAGCCGGCCGGGACAAACCGCGACTTCACGGGGTCGAACAGGTCCTGGTTGACCTGCACGCCGTAGAACGCGGCCTTGTCGAGCGAGGTGGGCACGTATCCGGTCGCGTTGTACTCGAGCCGCAGGTCGCCACCCATGCCGAGCAGGAAGATGTCGCGCAGGATGGCGCCGTTGGCGTCATAGCCGACGACCTCGGCGATCTGCGCGATCTTCCGCCGGCCGTCCGGCATGCGGGCCTGGTGGACGATGAGGTTCACAGCCGAGGCGATCTGCGCGCGCACCGCCTCGAACGGGATGTCGATCGAGGCCATCATCACCATCGTTTCGAGGCGGGACAGCGCGTCGCGGGCGGAGTTCGAGTGAATGGTCGACATGCTTCCGTCGTGACCCGTGTTCATCGCCTGGAGCATGTCGAGCGCCTCGGCGCCGCGGACCTCACCGACGAGGATGCGGTCGGGCCTCATCCGGAGGCTGTTGCGCAGGAGCTGCCGGATCGTGAGCTCGCCCTTGCCCTCGACGTTGGGCGGGCGGTGCTCCAGCGCGATCACGTGCGGGTGGTCGATCTGCAGCTCGGCGGCGTCCTCGATCGTGATCACGCGCTGGTTGTGCGGGATGAATCGCGCGACCACGTTGAGGGAAGTGGTCTTCCCGGAACCCGTGCCGCCTGAGACCAGGATGTTCATGCGGCCCAGCACCGCTGCCTGCAGGAACTCTGCCATCGACGGGCTGAGGCTCCCCTCACGGGTCAGGTCGTCCATGCTCAAGACGACGTCCTTGAACTTGCGGATGGTCAGGGCAGGGCCGTGGATCGCGGCGGGACGGATGATCGCGTTGACGCGGCTTCCATCCGGCAGCCTGGCGTCGACCATGGGGTTCAGGCCGTCGATGTGCCTTCCGGTGGTGGCGACCATGCGGCGGATGGTCTCCAGCAGCTGGTTCTCGTCTTCGAACCTCACGTCTGCTTTGGCCAGCACGCCACGGCGCTCGATGAAAACCTGGTCTGGTCCGTTGACCATGATCTCGCTCACCGACCTGTCATGGAGCAGGCTGTCGAGCGGCCCGTATCCGACCGCGGCGCGCAGGATGATGTCCGCCAGCGCCGATTTCTCCTGGGAGCTGAGCTCGATGCTGTCCTCGGCCAGGAAGCGGTCGAGGTGCGTGCGGACGGCGCGAGAGAAGGCGAGCGTGTCGCCGGTCGTCAGGCCGACGTCGCGGATCAACGCGAGCCGGTCGCGGAATTCGTTGGCGAGCTTGTTCAGGTCGCGGCCCGAGCGCGCGGCCGCCTCCATGATGTCGGACCGGCGGCGCTGTGGCTGCCCGGGGGCGGCGGTCGGCGTCCACATGTCGACGAACTGCATCTCGAGCAGCGCCGCGGACGCGGCGACCGCGGAGATGACCCGCTGGCGCTCGGTGAGGCGGATGCGGATGGCGACGCCCTCCGCGTCCGGCGGTTGTCCGGGCTCGATGTAGGCCGCGATCCATTCGCCGTCGCGGAAGCGAAGGATCGCCTTCCGCGCCGTGCTCTTGTCGCCCGGGTCGGTCTCCAGGTTCGGGTCTTCGACCGAGCCGAAGACGACGTACTTGATCTCCCTGATCGGGACCAGGCGCGCACGATCCCGATCGACCGCCGTGTAGATGGGGTATCCGTCCCCGGAAAGGACCCGAGCGTCGGACTCGCCGTCCTCCAGCCCTCCGTCGAGCCGGTGAATGGAGACTTTGAAACGAGGCGCCCGAGCGGACGGAGCGCCGTTCGCGGGAGCGCCCTGGCCCGCCGGCCGGGAGGCTTCGTCCGGATCCTGATCGGGCGGCGCCGTCCTGACCTCGCTCATCGGCCGGATGCTAGCACCGGGTTTTGCATCCCCACGCAATCTGTGCGAATTCGCGAGGACCCCCCAAAACCGCCCTGCATCGAGACCTCATTCACGACCCGAACCGCTCCGGTGGCCGGCGCCGGTCGAGCACCCATTTCGACCCCGGCATCCGTTTCGCCACACCCTTGACCTCCGCCGCGCGCGCCGCCAGCGCCGCGGCGCTGGAGTAGCTCCCCGGCTCGGCGATGACAATGCCTATCGACACCGACACCATCGGCGAGCGAACCGTGCTGCCGTTCCGCTCCTGGAACTCGATCCAGCCACGGTCGCGGTCGGGGGTGTCATAGAGCGCCGGAACCGCTGCGTCAAACCGCCGAGTCACCTCGGTAGCGATCGTCTCGGCCATGCTTGGTTCGGTCAGGATCACGAAGTCGTCTCCACCGACATGGCCCGCGAAATGCTGCGGCGAATAGCTCTCTTCGAGGACCTCGAGGATGATCGTCGCCAGCGTCTTGATCACGTCGTCTCCGCGTAGAAAGCCGTAATGGTCGTTGTAGCTCTTGAACGAATCGATGTCCGGGTAAAGCACCGCGAAGCGCTCGTCCCGGCCGAGCCGGCGGCTGATCTCGCGCAGGATGTCGCTGTTGCCACTCATTCCCGTGAGCGGGCTCAGCTCGCGGGCGCTCGTCGATCGGCTCATCACCGCGCGAAGCCGTGCCACCAGCTCCTCCGCGATGAAGGGTTTGGTCACGTAGTCGTCGGCGCCGGCGAGCAAGTGCTCGACCTTGTCCTTCAATGAGCTGCGCACCGTCAGAAACACCACCGGGATGAGGCGCGTCCGGAAATCCGAGCGCAGCTCGGCGAGGATCTGGTCGCCGGTCGTCTCACCGAGCATGAGGTCGAGCAGGATGATGTCGGGCCGCCACTCGACGGCGGCGTCGTGCGCGCTCACGCCGTTGTTCACCGCGATCGCCTCGAAGCCCGCGCGGTCCAGCACCCGCTTGACCAGGCGGAGCACCTGCTCGTCGTCGTCGACCACCAGCACGATGTCGCGTCGGGTCAGGACGGAGCGGACCCTGTCTTTCTCGGACTCAGGACTCTTGGCGATGGTCATGACGCACCGGCGGACGGCTCCGGACGCTTGCCCGGACGCGGAAGCTTCTCCGTCATGGCGATCGCGCGCTCTGCCGCCGACCGGATCTCCTGGATGTCGGCCTTGACCGCGTCCGGGTCGTCGGTCTCCTCCGCGATCAGCTCGCTGTAATTGACGATCACCGCGAGCAGGTTGCGAAAGTCGTGGACCAGGGCCCTGCCCTCGTCAACCTGTTCGTGCGAGTCCGTCACAGCTCTTTCACCAGGCGCCACGTGTTCACGTCGCCTTCGCGGCGGTAGCCTAGCTCGTCGAGCAGGGCGCGAGCCATCGCGAGACCACGTCCCTGTTCGCTCTCGGCGTCCGGCATCGCGCGAGCCAGCTGGTCGCGCACAGCCGGTCCCCGGTCGACGAACGATGCGTGCGCCTTGCGTCCCTCGAGACGCAGCGAGTAGGCGATTGGATCCTCGCCGGCGCCGCGACGGCCGTGGGTGAGGACGTTGGCCCCGATCTCGCCCAGCGCGGTTTCGAACCGCATCACGGCGTCCTCATCGATCGACGGGCCGGCGGCCACCCGCAAGAGCTCGATGGAGCGGTGAAGGGTCTGCAAGGCTTCGTCGAGGCCGGTGAGGTCGGCATGGAACTCAAAAGGCTTGCTTTGGTGGTCACCCACGCCTACAAGCCGGCGAGGGCTTCCTCGACGCTCGCGTAGTAGGGAAAGACCCGGTCGAGCGTGGTCAGCTCGAGCACGACGCGGACCTGCTGGTTCGGGGCCGCGAGGCGCAGCTCGCCCTGGTGGCTGCGGATCTGCTTCAGCGCGGCGATGACGGAGCCGAGGCCGGTGCTGTCCACGAAGCTCACGCCTTCCATGTCGATCACGACCTTCGCCGGACCATCTTTCACGACGCCCGTGATCGCATCCTTGAGCGCGGGCGCTCCGGCGACGTCGAGCCGGCCGGTGGGCGCCACGACGGTCGCGCCGTTGTCCGCCTGGCGGGTCTGGACGTCGAGGCTCAGCTGGGGGCTCCCATGGGCCTCCAGAGTTTATGGCAGAAGGTGTGCAATTCAGCCTCTCTACACTGGCGGGCGTGACCGAGCCAGGCGCCCCCGAACGAGTGCTCATCGTGGACGACGAGGAGGCGCTGGCCCGGGTCGCGGCCAGGACCCTCAAGAGCAGGGGCTTCGACTCCGACATCGCCTTCTCGGCGGCCGAGGCGCGCAAGCTCTTCGAGGCCAACGATTACGCCATCGCGCTGCTCGACGTCCGCCTGCCGGACGAGTCGGGATACGGCTTGCTGGAGGAGCTTCGCGCGCGCCGTCCCGACACCGCCGTGGTGATGGTCACCGGTGTGGACGATCCCGAGCTCGGTCGCGCCGCGGTCGAGCACGGTGCGTATGCCTACGTCGTCAAGCCGGTTGGCGCCACCCACATCTACCTGCTCGTCGTGAACAACCTGCGCCGGCGCAGGCTCGAGCTGGACCACCGCGCCAACCTGCAGCGCCTCGAGGCGCTGGTCGCGGAGCGCGCCGACCAGATGAAGCGGGCCGCCGAGCTGCAGGCCGGCATGCTCCCGGCGTCGCCGCTGACCGACCATGCCTTCGAGCTCGCCGCCCACTTCACCGCCGCGAAAGAGATCAGCGGTGACTTCTACGACTGGTACTCCGCCGGCGATGGCAGGCTCGCGGTCACCCTCGGCGACGTGATGGGCAAGGGGCTCACGGCCGCCCTGATGATGGCCACGGCGCGCGCGGCGCTGCGCGGCGCGGTGAGCCAGCGCGATGACCTGGGCATCAAGCAGGCGTCAGAGGTGATGAGCGCGGCGCTCGAGGTCAACCATGCGTATGTCACCGCGTTCCACTGCATCTTCGACACGGCCACCGGCGACTTGCGATATGTGGACGCCGGGCATGGACACGCGAGGCTGCTGCGCGGTGAGAACGGACAGGAGCTCCTGCTTCAGCGCAGCGCGCCGATCGGCCTGTTTCCCGACACCCAGTTCCAGGTTGGCACGGTGACGATGAATCCGGGCGACACGCTGGTGATCTTCTCGGACGGGTTGCTCGACCTGCGCCCGGACCTCGCCACGAAAGAGGTCCAGCTGCCTTCCGAGGCGCGGCGGGCGCGGTCGGCCCAGGAGCTGGTCGACATCCTGGCCCAGGGCGCGCGCGACAAGGAGCTGTTCGACGACGTGACGGTGCTCGCCCTCAGGCGTTTGCGATAGCGAGTGCGGCGCATCACGCCGCCGACTCCTCGCTATCCCGGTCCAGCGTGCGCGGGGGCCGGAGAGGCGGCCAGCCAGCGCTCGAGCACCGCGGCGACGATCTGCGGCCTCAGCGGCTTGGTCATGTAGTCGTCCATTCCGGCGGCGTGGCAGCGCTCGCGCTCGCCCTCGAGCGCATCGGCCGTCATCGCGATGATGGGCACGCGCCGGCCGCCCCGCTCGTTGTGCCTGATCCGCCGGCTCGCCTCGTAGCCATCCATCTCCGGCATCTGGCAGTCCATCAGCACAGCGTCGTAGTGCCCGCTGCCAAGCAGCGCAGTGGCCTCCAACCCTGTGCCCGCCACGTCGCCCCGATAGCCGAGACGCTCGATGATCCTGACGGCGACCTTGAGGTTGGCCGCGTTGTCGTCCACTACGAGAACGCGGGGTCGGCGGCCCTGGTGAGCGGTGATCGGCAGTGGCGCCGGCTCTGGCGACGCCGGATGGGAAGGGCGCTCGGCGAGCAAGGTGGAAAGCACGTCGAAGAGCTGCGATGGACGCACGGGCTTCACCATCTCGGCGTCGACGCCGGGTACCGGCACGTCGGATCGTCCGGCCGACGTGAGGAGCACGAGGATCAGCTCCTTCAGCGATTCGTCCGCGCGCACGTGCCGGGCGACGGCGGCGCCATCCATGTCCGGCATCATCAGGTCCACGATCGCGACCGCGAATGCGCCGTCTCCGCCGGCCGCGCTCCGCATCTGCTCGAGCGCCTCGCTTCCACTCTCGAACGTCCGCTCGCGCATGCCCCACGATCTGACATACCGCTCGAGGATCGTGCGGTTGGTGCGGTTGTCATCGATGATTGCCACCGCGGTCCCGGCAAGGTCCGCCGCGACCGGTGGCCGCGTGCGGGACGCCGCCTCTCGAAACAGGGCCGTGAACCAGAACCGGCTGCCCTTTCCCTTCTCGCTCTCGACCCCGATCTCGCCGCCCATGAGCTCGGTCAGGCGGCGCGCTATCGCGAGCCCCAATCCCGTGCCGCCATGGCGCCGCGTGGTCGAGCTGTCGACCTGCGGATAGACCGCGAAAACGCGAGTCGACTCTTCCGGCGTGAGGCCGATCCCGGTGTCGGCCACCTCGAACTGGACGGAGATTCCCGGACCCTTGCTCTCCAGCAGCCGCGCCCGCACGACCACCTCGCCGGTCTCGGTGAACTTGACCGCGTTGGCGACCACGTTGATCAGCACCTGGCGCAGCCTTCCGGGGTCGCCGATCGCGATCTCGGGCACGCCCGCCTCGACGTCGACCAGGAGCTCGATGCCCTTGTTTGCCGCCGCCTCGGCGAACAGCTCGGTGGCCTCCTCGATCACGTATTTCGGGCTGAACTCGATCGTCTCGAGGCGCACCTTTCCGGCCTCGATGTGCGAGAAGTCGAGGATGTCGTTGATGATCTCGAGCAGAGCCTCGCCCGATCCGCGGATCGTTTCGACGTAGTCGCGCTGCTCGTCGGTGAGCTCGGTGTCGACGAGAAGCCCGGCCATTCCGATCACGCCGCTCAACGGCGTGCGGATCTCGTGGCTCATGGTCGCGAGAAACTCGGACTTGAGGCGCGTGAGCTCCTCCAGCTCCTGGTTGCGACGCGAGAGATCCGCCAGCAGGTCCGACCGGGTGGCTTCCGCCTCGGACGCGGCGGCTCGGTTCCGTTCGAGGTCCACGAGCACGCGGCGGACCAGCACGCCGAAGGCGACGAGCAAAAGTGCCTCGAGCAGGGCGGCGGCGGGGTCACCGGCCGCGGGGTTGACGAAGGCGACGAGGATCAGGTCCGCGACGGCCAGCACGGCGCCGACCGCAAATTCGACGGTCGTGTAGTACAGGGCCAGGAAGATCAGCGGCAGGAGCACGAACGGAAACGCCCGCACGACGCTGAGGCCGAACTGCACTTCCAGCGCGAACGCCACCGCCAGGCCGCCGATCGGCGAGATGGCGTGCAGGTACCGGGGGATCCGCTCCCATGGAAGGAGCACGAGCGCACCGCCGAGGACCGTGATCACCACCGACGCGGCGAATCCGAACGCCGTGCCCCCGGCCCACAGGGGGTAGAGCGCCAGGACGAAACCGCCCACCGCGGGGACGGCGGTCACGACGCCGCTGCGGGCCGGGGTGTCGATCTGGGCGAGCGGGATCAGGACCAGCGCCACGCCGACAGCGGCGGCCCCGGCGAGGGCAAGCGAGCTCGACACGGCGGCGAAGCCGTGGAGGCTGACGAGGCCGACTATCGCCAGCCCGAGAAACGGGTAAACGCGCCTGCTGAGACCTTCGGCCTGGAGGGGCGTGGAGAGATGCTTCAACTGGGGCCGCCCGAACAATAAGGCAACTTTGTTTTGCCTGCGCTTAAGTGGGCTGAATCCAGACAGGCCGCCTCTACTATTTGGGGCCTGCGCACCTTCCATCCCGCCAGGGGGGGCGAGGTTTCAGGGGTGTTGCCAGGATCCCAACCCGCTTCGGCGTGGTTCCGGGTGCTGGCCCGTCGAGCCACACCTTTCGCGGCGATCGCGCTCATCTTCGCCGTCCAGGCCATCGCCGACGCCAATCCGGTGCTCGCCTTTCCGCTCTACCTGGCGGTCGTGATCCTGGCCTCCACCCAGCTCAGCCGGGTCGAATCCGTCGCCGCGGCGGCGCTGGCGGCGATCGCCATCCTGATCCCGCCCCTGGTCCGGGGATCACAGGCGGCGGACATCGCTCCGGCCGCCCTGCTCGCCGCGGTGCTGATCGTGCTCGCCGCCGCGCTCAGCGAGCTGCACCGCCAGGCCCGAGAAGCCGCGGCCACCGCCCGAGGCGAGGCCGCCGACGTGCTGGCGAAGGTGCAGCTCCTCCAGACCATGCTCGAGATCGCCCCGACCGGGCTCGCTCTCGCCGACGCCGGCGGGAAGCTCACGCTCGTCAACCAGAAGCTCTGCGAGATCTCCGGCCGCTCGCGCGACGAGCTGACCCGCGCCACGCTGGGCGAGATCGTGGGCGAGGTGGAAGGCGCCGCGCTCGAAGAGGCGCTCGGACTCCTGCGGTCAGGCGACCTGCAGCGGTGGGAGGCCGAGATCGATACGGTGCGCGCGAAGGGTGAGCGCCTTCGGATCACGCTCGACATCTCGAAGATGCCGGCGCAGGTGACCGACGCCACCGCCCTGCTCGTCCAGGTTGCCGACACGTCTGAGCGAAAGCGTGTCGACGGCCTGCGCGACTGCCTGGTTGCGGTCCGTGAGGTCATCGTCAACGCCGGCGGCTGGGAGCAGGCGATGCCGCAGCTGCTGTCGTCGCTGGGCCGCCACCTGGAATGGGATGCGGCGCTGCACTGGATGGTCGATCCTGAAAAGCAGGCCCTCAGGGTCCGCCACACGTGGCAGGCTGAGGCGGGCTCGGCCCGCGCTTTGATCGAGCGCACCCGCAGCCTGTCGATCGTCCCTGGCCAGGGCCTGATAGGACGGGTATGGCAGTCAGGTGTGCTGGCCGCGGAGCCGAACGTCGACGCCGTTCCGGACGAGGAGCGGCTCGACATGGCGTACACGCCTGACCTCAAGTCGGTGCTGGGTCTCCCGGTCGTCGACCACGGCGTTGTGATCGGCGTCATCGAGCTCGCCTCGAGCCGCGTTCACGATGTTCGCGACGACGAGGTGACGATGCTCGCGACGGTCGGAGTCGAGATCGGCCAATTCATCCGCCGGTCGGAGGTGGCGCAGGCGCTGCGTCGCAGCGAGGCGGACCACCGGGCGATCTACGAGCGCTCGCCCATCGGCATCGCGCGCATCAGCGCTGAGGGTGACCTGCTCGAGGCGAACCCGGCGCTCCTCACCATGCTCGGGCACGACTTCGAGGCGATGCGGTCGACCGCGTGGCCCGACCTGCTGCACGCGTACGACCAGGCCGCGTCACGCCATCGGGCGGCGCCCCTGCTGGCCGGAATCACGGACGGTGCGACCGTCCAGATTCGCGCTGCCACCGGTGGCGGCCAGTGGTTGTGGCTTCAGCTCACGGCGACTTCCATCCCCGACCAGAACGGCCGCCCCGAGCACGTCCTGCTGATGATCGAGGACGTGACCGCGGTTCGCGACACCTCGGACCAGCTGGCGGAGGCGCTCGAGTCGCAGCGCGCTGCCAACATGAATCTCGAGAAGCTCGACCAGACCAAGACCGAGTTCCTGAGCATCGTGAGCCACGAGTTCCGGACCGCGCTGACAGGCATCCAGGGTTTCAGCGAGCTCATCCGCGACGGTGGGCTGGAATCCGACGAGGTGCGGGCCTACGGGGGCTACATCTTCAATGACGCCGACCGGGTCAACCGCCTGATCGGAGACATGCTCGACCTGGACCGCATGGAGTCCGGCCGGATGAGCATGCGGGCCGCCGACGTCGACATCAACGACGTGCTGACCGAGCTCATGACCCGCGCCGCGGGCGCGGCCACGACCATGGAGTTCAGGGCGGATCTCGATCCGCGCCTGCCTACCGTCACCGGCGACCGTGACCGTCTGATCCAGGTCGTCAGCAACCTCGTCAACAACGCGGTCAAATACTCGCCCGACGGGGGCACTGTCACGCTCGCGAGCCGCATCGAAGGCGGCTATGCGCTGGTGAGCATCACCGACACCGGGCTCGGGATCCCACCGGACGAGATCGGGCACGTGTTCGAGCGATTCCGCCGCGTCCGCAGCGGCGCGGCGCAGTCGATCCCCGGGACTGGGCTGGGCCTCACGATCGTTAAGCAGATCGTGGAGATGCACGGAGGCAAGATCTGGGTGGAGAGCGCCGTGGGCCATGGGTCGGCGTTCCACTTCACGGTCCCCCTCGCCGCGGCAAGTCTGACCCCGCTCCAGCTCCGCCATGCCTGAGGTCTTCGATGCAGCCGAAAAGCGCGCCTTCACCGTCCTGGTGGCTGACGACAACGACGTCGCGCAGCGACTGTGCAAACGCGTCCTGGAGAAGGCGGGCTTCGGGGTGCTGATCGCCGCGGACGGTCTCCAGGCGGTGGACATCGCATTCAAGGAGCGGCCTTCGATGATCCTGATGGACGTCGCGATGCCGGGCATCGACGGGCTGGAAGCGATGCGCCGCATCAAGACCGAGATGCCGGCGCTCCCGATCGTGATCGCGAGCGCGCATTCGATGTCGAGCGACCGCGAGCGCTTCCTGGCCGCGGGTGCGGACAACGTCCTGAGCAAGCCCTTCCGCCTCGCCGACCTGATCTCCATCGTCGAGCAGCTCGCGGCGGCGAAGCCGTGAAAGACCTCACCGGCACGCGGCTCGGGCAGTACGAGATCGTCGAGCGCCTGGGCGGTGGTGGCATGGCGGTCGTCTACCGCGCGGTGCAGCAGCCGCTCGGCCGCGAGGTCGCCCTCAAGGCGCTGTCCTCCGAGCTCTTCCAGGACGAGGGGTTCGTCAAGCGGTTCGAGTCGGAGGCCAAGACCCTGGCCAAGCTCGACCATCCCAACATCCTGCCGATCTACGACTTCGAGGTCCTCGACGGGACCGCCTTTCTCACCATGCCGCTGATCCGCGGCGGCACGCTCCGCGACATCCTCAACCGCGGGCCGCTCGACCCGCTGGCCGCGTGGCGGTACCTTCGAGAGATCGGCGACGGTCTGCAGCACGCGCACGACGCGGGCATCGTCCACCGCGACCTCAAGCCGACCAACGTTCTGATCCACGCGGACGGCCGCGCCATGCTCGCCGACTTCGGGCTCGCCCGCGGCGCGGGCCAGCCGACGCACCTGACGACCATCGGCCTCGCCATCGGGACGCCGGGCTACATGGCGCCCGAGCAGGTCATGGGCCACGACGTCGACAAGAGGGCGGACATCTATGCGATGGGCGTGCTGACGTTCGAGATGCTCACCGGACGCTTGCCGTTCATAGGTTCGAACCGGATGGAGGTGGCGTACGCGACCGTCAACACTCCGATCCCGTCGGCGGTGAAGATCAACGCGAACCTGCCCGACGAGCTCGACCAGCTGCTCACCAGGGTGCTGGCGAAGAACCCGGCCGACCGGCCGCAGACCGTGCGCGAGCTGCTCGCTCAGATGGCTCGACTGCCGCAGCGGAGGGCGGTGTCGACTTCCGTCGCGGCGGCGTCAGGCGCAGCCGTCGCATCAGGCGGCGGCGTCGCCGTGCTGCCCCGACCGGCGACCGGGCCACAGGGTCCGGACACGACGTCGATGCGTGTGGTCACACCGGCGCCTCCGCCTCCGGGTCTGCACGGATCGCCGCCGCCCACGCCGACCGCGACAGCAGGCTCGGCGATCCGCACGCTCGAGCTGATGGGGATCAAGCCGGCACGCGCGAGGGGCCGCTTCATCCTCAACTCTTATGTGAGCAACCTCGTTCACGTCGCGCGCGACGTGTCGGGCGATCGCTGGCCCGAGGTCGCATACGCGGGAGGCCTGGTGCAGTACGTGGAGCAGGACCCGCCGCACGACGACCAGCTTTCGTCGCCGGTGGAGTCGTTGAGCCGCTTGAACGAGGCGTTCGAGACGATCTACGGTCCCGAGGGCGAGGACATGATCCGAGCGTGGGGCCGGCGCGCGACGGAGCGCTGGCTCGCGGATGGACGCCATGGAATGGGCGGGGCGCGGCGCCTGGTCCCGGGCCGCCATCGCAAGCTCGCCGGCGTGGTCAGGAACTTCGCCGAGGCGATGGACAACGTGCGAGGCGAGCACACGCATGCGTGGAAGCAGGTCGACGAGAACCAGTTCTGGCTCGTCAACTTCTCGAACATGTTCGCGCTCGGGCGCATCAAGCCGGTGAAGTCGTGCTACGTATGGACGTCGAGCATCGAGGCGATCCTTCGCTGGGCCAACCTGGCCAACGACTGGTATGTCGAAGAGGTCGAGTGCGGCTCGGTCACCGGCACGTTTGATTGCGTGTACGCGATCCGGAGCTCGGAGACCTAGGAAACTCCCGATCCTCCCCTACGTCTAAGGAAGGCCCTCCGCCGGGGGGCAGAGGACCTTCAGAAAGGAGGGAGGGCTGTCAACCAACGCGGATGAAAAGCCGACCACGGCTCCCCAGCCACCCTGAGCCTACCTCGCCCGGTTGCTAGAGTCAAATCGGAACATGCGGTTCGCCATCGACGTGACGGCTTGCTGGCGGCCGCAGCGGGTGGGCATGCTCACCGTGGCGATCGAGCTCACGCGGGCGATGGCGCGCCATAAAGGAAAGGACGAGCTGACGCTCCTGTGCAGCCGTGAGCGTCCAGGCGCCCTGGCGGATCTCGAAGGCGAGGCGATGCTGTCGAACTTTCGCCATGAGGTGCCTCTCAAGATGCGCTGGCTGCCGAGGGTCGAGACCCAGCTCGACGCGGACGCAATCCTCTATCCCTACTGGCCGAGCCCGCCGTTTCGCGGGGCGGCGGCGCCGCCCGCGGCGGTGTTCGTGCACGACCTCGCGTTTCGGCTCAGGCCGAAGGAGGTTCCCTGGCAGCAGCGCCTCTATTTCGGCGCGCTGCTGCCTCGCGCGTTGCGGCAGGCGGCGGCGGTCCTGGTCCCGTCGGAAACGACGCGGCGCGACCTGGTCGGGCTCTATCGGGTGCCGCTTCTCGAATCGAGGGTGGAGGTGATTCCCGAGGGCCTGCCACCGTCGGCTCCGGCCGGCCCGCTTCCCGACGGGCTCGAACCGGGCTTCGTGCTCGCTGTGGGAACCATCGAGCCGCGCAAGAACTACGGGCGCCTCCTCGCGGCGTTCCGGCAGCTCCGCGGCCGCCACGGATCGCTGCCCTTCATCATCAACGGCCGTCCGGGGGTGCCTCAACTGGTCATCGCCGGCCGCGCCGGCTGGGCCTACGGCGACACCATCGAGCGCATCAGCGCCGAGCCTGGAGTCCGTTATCTCGGCCATGTCGACGAGCCCACCCTGAGCGCCCTCTACGAAGCGGCGTCGGTGCTCGCCTACCCGAGCCTCTACGAAGGGTTCGGCCTGCCGCTGCTCGAGGCGATGTCTCACGGCAAGCCGGCGGTGGTCGGCTCGATGGGGTCGCTTCCCGAGCTCGCGCTCGGCGCGGCCATCGCGGTCGAGCCCGACGACGTGGGCGCCATCGCGGCCGCCCTCGAGCGCCTCCTCGCCGACGAACACCTCCGGGCGAAGCTCGGTGAGGAGGGCCGCCGGCGAGCCGCCGGCTTCACCTGGGACGCCGCCGCCGAACGAACGCTGGCGGTGCTGCGGAGGATCGGCGCGCCGTCTGAGCGTAAGGTGGCGTAAGTGAACGAGCGGACGAGCGTGCTGGCGCTGCTCTCGGGCACCGTGCACGACTACGCCAGCATGGCCCGCCCGCTGCTGCGTGCCCTCGACGCGACTCAACAGCTGCGCGTCGACGTCCTCACCGAGCAGGACCACATGAGCGTCGGTTCGCACGAGGTGGTCGTCGCGGCGAGCGACCACCCGCTGCGGCCCGAACACGCGGCGCGGCTCGTCGACTTCGTGAAGCGCGGCGGGGGACTGGTCCTGCTCCACGGCACGCTCGCGGCCTGGTCCGCAGGCGGTGAGCTCGCACCGCTGGCCGGCTGGGCGCCGAGCGGCCCGGGACCGCAGACAGAGCTCGTTGTGCGACCGTCGACGGATCACGCGATGACCGCGCGGTTTCCGGCGGAATGGAAGGTCACGGACGAGCTGTACCTCTCAGAGGGTCCGCCGGACAACGCCGCCATCCTGCTGCGTTCGAGCTGGCATTTCACCGACCAGGTCCTCGGTTACGAGCGACGCGTAGGTGAGGGCAGGTTCGTCTACCTGGGTCTCGGTCATGCACCCTCGACCTGGGAGGATGCGACCTTCCAGCGCCTCGTCCATCGCGCACTGCGCCATGCGGCGGGGGTCGAAGCCGGCCCCCAGACCGGCGTCGGGCTCATCGGATACGGCGCGATCGGCCGCGACCACGCCGCATCCATCGTCGCGACCGACGGCCTGCGCCTCGCGGGTGTGTGCGACGTGTCGGCCGATCGCCGGGCGCAGGCGGCCAAGGATTGGTCGGTCCAAACGCACAGCCGCGTCGCCGGAATGCTCGACGACGCGGAGGTGGGCCTTGTCGTCGTCGGCACTCCGCCAAGCGCGCACGCCGAGTTCGTGCTCCAGGCGCTCGACGCCGGTAAGCATGTCGTGTGCGAAAAGCCCTTTGCGATCCGCGTCGACGAAGTGGATCGCATGATCGATGCGGCCATCTCTGCCAAGCGAGTCCTGACCGTGTATCAGAGCCGGCGCTGGGACCCCGACTACATCGCCCTGCATGACGTCGTGCGGTCCGGCGACATCGGCGACGTCTTCTACATGGAGTCGTTCATCGGCGGGTTCTCGCACCCGTGCGACTTCTGGCACAGTCATGAGCCGGTCTCCGGCGGCACCATCTACGACTGGGGTTCGCACTATTTCGACTGGATCCTGCAGCTCTTTCGCGATCCCGTGCGCGCGGTGGCCGCCACAGCCCATAAGCGCGTGTGGCTCGACGTCACGAACGCCGACCAGGTTCGCGTCGACCTCACGTTCGCGGGCGGAGCCCAGGCGACGTTCCTCCAATCCGACATCGCCTCGGCGGCCAAGCCGAAGTGGTACGTGCTCGGGACGAGTGGCGCCGTGGTCGGTGAGTGGCGCGAAGTCGAAGTTCCAGCCGACGAGTGGGCGCGGGTCAAGGTCCTGCGTCCGGCGGGCTCCGGCGCACACGAAGAGTTGCTCGCGCTCGCGAAGCGCGATGACGGCGGCTTCTACCGCAACCTGGCCGACCACCTGGCCTGGGCCGAGCCTCTGGCGGTGACCGCCGAACAGGCGCGGCGCAACGTGGCCGTGATGGAAGCCGCGACGCATTCGATCGCGCGCGGCGGCGCCCGCCTCGAGGTCGAGATATAGCCGACCGTCTCGGCTGGGGCATCCTCGGCGCGGCGGGGATCGCAGCAAGCGCCGTGATGCCGGCCATCGGTAGGTCCGACAACGGCCGCCTTGTCTCGCTCGCGAGCCGTGACCCGGAGCGCGCCAGGCGGATCATCGCGCCGTATCCCTCAATGCGAGCCGCGGCGTCCTACGAAGCCGTGCTGCAGGACCCCGAGGTGGACGCGGTCTACATCCCGCTGGTCAACAGCGACCACAAGCCGTGGACGCTCCGCGCGCTGGCCGCGGGGAAGCACGTTCTCTGCGAGAAGCCGCTGGCGATGAGCGCCGACGAGGCGGGCGAGATGGCCGCCGCGGCTGAAAAGACCGGCATGCGGCTCATGGAGGCTTTCATGTACCGGTTCAATCCAGCGGTTCGGGCCTTCATCGACGAGGTGCGCGACGCCATCCACGTGCAGGCCAGCTTCGGTTTCGCACTCACCGACCCGGCGAACTACCGGATGGAGGCGGCGCTCGGCGGCGGGGCCCTGCTCGACGTCGGCTGCTACACGGTCAGCGTATCGCGCTGGATCCTGGGCGAGCCCATCGGGGTCCTGGCACGAGCCAGGTCTGAGTCCGGCGTGGACATGACCACCGCGGCGCTGCTCGAGTTTCCTGGGGGCCGGACCGCATCGGTCTGGGCCAGCTTCGAATCGCCGGAGGAGCAGCAGCTGAGGGTGGTGACGCCACGTCGCGTGTTCCAGCGCGAAAGGCCTTTCGGCTCGCGCCACGACCCGCACGATCCGTATCAGCTGATGGTCGAGTCGTTCGGCGAGAGCGTGCTGCACGACCGGCCGGTTGCCATCCCGCCGAGCGAATCGGTCGCGAACATGCAGGTCCTGGACCGGATCCGAGAGGCGGCGGGTTCTTCGCGACCGGCTGTCTAGCCTTCTCCAGTCGTCGCCGCGGAGGGGATCAACGCCATGAACCGCGGGTCGCTTCGGAGGGAGTCCAGGTCTGCGTCCCGGGGCGCCATGGTCTTGACGTCCGCGCGCAACGGGATGGCTTCTTCCAGCAGCGTCAGCGCGTCGTCAGGCCGGCCCTGCGTCGCGCGCACGCAGGCGAGGTTGTAGAGGACGGTGCCGAGGATGAGCGGCGGTGCTCCGGCCTCGCGCATCTGGGCCTCGGCCTCCTCGATCAGACGGGCCGCGGCCGTGGAATCGCCGTTCTCCTTGAGGTATTCGGCCATGTGCACGCGTGGGTGTGTGTAGCTGTTGCGCAGCACGGCCTCCGTTGTCGTCCTGGCGGCGCCGCGCCACACGAAAGGCCGGTCGCCGAGCTTCCTGTAGACACCGATCAGCTCGCCGAGGAGATTGTCCGAACGCGCGGCCGCGTCCGCGAGCGGCGTGCCGATCCCTGTCGGGAGCTCGGCGTCATTGATCTCATCGGTGTCACCCTCCGCCGGGGGCACCTGGCGTCCCTCGGCGAATTCGGTCATGCCGTGGAGGAGTCGCTCGCGCCACATGGCGAGGTGGAACATGAGCAAAGCCGCGGGCCAGCCCTTCGGCGCCGATTCCGACTTGAGGGCGCCCGCGACGAAGTCCTGCTCGACCTTGCGCTCTGCCTCCAGAGCCGCGTGGATGGAGTCGATGTCGGCGTTCAGGCTGGTGTGAGGTCCAGCGTCTCGCTGCCGCTGAGGGTGATCGGGCCGATGGGCTTCGGCGTGGGGGACGTGGCGGCTGCGCCGGCCGGCATCGGGATCGTCACCGTGGTGTCGGTGCTGCCCGTTTCGTGGGTCTTGACGACGCGATGGCTGCCGGGATCGATCCAGGTCGTGGTGTCCGAGGTTGCCGTCCCGGTGATCGTGATGCTCTGCGGGCCGCTGTCCGATGCGGGCGGAGCCGGGCCCCCCGTCATGCCGGTCACGTCGCCCAGGCCTCCGCTCGCGCCAGACAGCATCTTCCCGAGGTCGATCGTGAGATCGAAGGTGGCGGTGCTCCGGGTCTGGACGACCGCCGCGTTGACGCTCTTGATCGTTTCATCGCGCAGGTACTTGCTGTCCGCGGTGATGTGAACCGTTCCCGTACCGGCCGGGTTGGCGACGTCGTAGCTCTTGGTCCAGGTGTCGCCAGGCTTGACGGCACCGCCAGGGAGTATCGCGCTGATGAAGCTGCCCGACGAGCCGCCCAGCAGGGGCAGGCCCCCACCGCCCAGTGCCTGGCCGTCGACGCTCAGGATGCGGCCGTCGGGGGCGATGGTCATCTGAACGGTCTGTCCCGGGAGGCCTGTCGTCGTGTTGGTGATGCCGCCGAACGACGACTTGACGCTGAGGTTGCTGCTCGCGATCGAGATGGCGGCGTCGCCGGAAGCGTCGACCGAGAGTACGGAGACCGCCTCGGTGGCCGACATGTCCACGTCGATCGGTGAGGACAGCGCGCCGGCGCCGGTGTTGCCCTTGGTCGTCAGGTGGAGCGCGTACTTGTACGTGTCGCCCTGGTGATAGGCGAGCGACAGCGTTTGCGCGTGCGCGCCGACCGCGCCGCAGGCGACAGCGAAGAACGCGACCGCGGCCACCCAGAATCGAATCTTCATCTCTTCCTCACCTGGCGGTCGGCTCGATCGTCCGACGAGCGCGATCAAGCGCCCCATCAAAGCCATATTAGGCGGCGCCTTGATCCCCGGACCGCCGATAGGCAACTTCGCGCGGCCGGCGCCTCGGTTCAGGCCTTGGCTTTCGAGATTTCCCCCGTCGAATGTGCGGGCGCCGTTTCCGCGGGCGCCTGATCCTGCACGGTGGCGAGCGGAACGAGCTGCCTGAACCCGGCCAGGGCCCGGTCCCAGTCGGCGAGCATCGACGCCGCCCTGGCGCTCCCGGTGCGGCGGAAATGCTCCTCGACCAGCGCCCGGAGCTCGCCGGCGTCCTCGGCGGGGACCTCCCGGGCGACGACCCCGTCGGCGTTCAACTGGCGCCATTCGATCAGGTACGCGACCCCGCCCGTCATGCCCGCCCCGGCGTTCCACCCCACCGCACCGAGGGCGACGGCGACGCCGCCGGTCATGTACTCGCAGAAGTGGTCGCCCGCTCCTTCGACCACGGCCACCGCGCCGGAGTTGCGCACGCAGAAGCGCTCGCCCACGCGGCCCGCGATGAACAGCCTGCCCCCGGTGGCGCCGTAGCAGATCGTGTTGCCGGCCAGGACGGGGTCGGGCGTCGCGTCGCCAGGGGCCGGGCGGATCGCGATGACACCGCCCCCCATGCCCTTGCCCACGTAGTCCTGGGCTTCACCCTCGAGCTCGAGCTCGACGCCGGATTCGAGAAAGGCGCCGAAGCTCTGCCCGCTGCTTCCCCGGTAGTGGCGCTTCTGGCCCGCGGGAATCGAGGCGCCCACCGTCCGGCGTGAGTTGTCGATCGAGCCGCTGGGCGGCGGCGCGGCGGGCAGGTCGCCGTTGCGGGCCCACCTGCGCCGCCTGGGTGACGCCTGGTCGGTGGGCTCGAGCACGAAGGACAGGTCGAGCGGTGAGCCGGGAATCTCCTCGAGCAGCTCGACCCGACCCACCACGTCGTCGAGCGATCGCGCGCCGAGACCGGCCAGCAGCTCGCGAGCCTCCTCGGCGATGAAGAAGAGGTGGTTGACCACGTGCTCGGGCCGGCCTTCGAACTTCGCGCGCAGGTCTTCGCGCTGCGTCGCGATGCCGGTGGGACACGTGTTCAGGTGGCACTGACGCGCCATGTCGCAGCCGAGCGCGACGAGCAGGCCGGTGCCGAACCCGAACTCTTCAGCGCCGAGAAGGGCGGCGATGACCACGTCGCGGCCGCTGCGCAGCCCGCCGTCGGTGCGCAGGCTGACGCGCTCCCGCAGCCGGTTGGCGACCAGGACCTGCTGAGCTTCCGCGAGCCCGAGCTCCCATGGAGCGCCCGCGTTCTTGATCGAGGACAGCGGCGATGCGCCGGTTCCGCCATCGTGGCCGGAGACCAGGATGTAGTCGGCGCGCGCCTTCGCCACCCCGGCGGCGACGGTGCCGACCCCGGCTTCCGAGACGAGCTTCACTCCGATTCGCGCCCGCGGGTTCACAGTCTTCAGGTCGTGGATGAGCTGCGCGAGGTCCTCGATCGAGTAGATGTCGTGATGCGGCGGCGGCGAGATCAGCTGCATCCCCGGCTGCGCGTGACGCAAGCGCGCGATCAGGCTCGTGACCTTGATCCCGGGAAGCTGTCCGCCCTCGCCGGGCTTGGAGCCCTGCGCGATCTTGATCTCCAGCTCGTCAGCTCGTTTCAGGTAACGCGGCGTGACGCCGAAACGCGCCGACGCGACCTGCTTGACCTTGTTGTCGCGGCGCATTCCGTCCGCGTCGTCGTAGGTGCCGGGGTCCTCGCCGCCTTCGCCTGAGTTGGATCGGGCGCCGACCTGGTTCATCGCGATGGCGAGGGCCTCGTGGGCCTCTGGTGAAAGGGCGCCCAGCGACATCGCCGTGCTGACGAATCGCTTCACGATCTCGGAGGCGGGCTCCACCTCTTCGACGCGCACGGGCTCGGCCGGCCTGAATCGAATCAGGTCACGCAGCGACTGCGGCCCTTCGGGGGTCGAGAGCCTGCGCCACTCGCGGTAAGCGCTGCCGTCCCCCTCACGAGCGGCCCTTTGCGCGGCGCGCACCGCGACCGGGTTGTAGGCGTGATGCTCTCCCGCCTTGCGGAACCGAACGCGGCCGTGGTCCGCCACCTCTGCGCTGCGCGCGCGCGCGATGCGTTCGAGGTCGGAGAGGTCGGCTCCTCCGATGCGTGACGGCACGGCTGGAAAGCACAGCTCCATCACCTCGGCGCCGAGGCCGAGTGCTTCGATCACCTCCGCGCCGCGGTAGCTCGCCGCGCAAGAGATGCCCATCTTCGCCATGACCTTGAGCAGCCCGGCCTCGAGCGCCTTGCGGTAGCGCGGGCCGCCCTCATCACCGCCCCCGGCGGCGGTGGCGAGCGCCAGGTACGGGTGCACAGCCGTTGCTCCCACGGTGACCAGGCATGCGAGGTCGTGCACGTCCACGACGTCGCCGGCGATGGCGATCACGTCCTTCGCCATGCGAGCTCCGCTCTCGAGCAGGTGCTCGTGCACGGCGCCCACCGCCAGCGCCATCGGCACGGGGAGCCGCTGCGGGCCGGCGCGCCTGTCGCTCAGCGCGATCATGCCATCCGCTTCGTCCGCTTCGCGTCGCAGCCGAAGCAACGCATCGCGCAGCGACTCGTCGTGGGCGTACGTCGCATCGAGGACGGTGGCGTGCTCGAGGACGCGCGCGAGCTCCGCCGCGCCGAGGACCGGTGATTCGAGCTCGAGCAGCGTGGCGCGCGACGGAACGGCCGGGTGGTGGGCGCGGCGGAGCTCGCGGTCTTCGCCGCCTTCCGGCTCCAGGGTTCCGTGACGCGCGCCGAGCAGGACCCTCAGCGACATGACCGCCTTTTCGCGCAGGGGGTCGATCGCGGGGTTCGTGACCTGGGCGAATCGCTGGCGGAGGTATCCGTACACGCGGCGCGGCGTTCTGCCCAGGGGCGCGATCGGGATGTCGTCGCCCATCGAGTAGACGGGTTCGGCCGCCGTTTCCGCCATCGCGCCGACGACGAACTTCACGTCTTCGGAGCCCCAGCCGTGCACGGCCTGCTGCGCTGCGACATCCTCGACCGGCTCGGCCGGCATGTGGTGGCGCTCGACCGGAACGAGCACACGGTCGGCCAGCAATCCGTAGTCGTGCCGCGCGGCGGCGCGCTCCTTGGCGTCGGTGTCTCGCAGCAGCGACCCGTCGCGCGTGTCGACCAGCAGCATCTGCCCAGGCCCGAGCCGCCCGCGCTCGACAACCTGGTCCGGCTCCAGCGGAACCACCCCGGCCTCGGACGCCGCGACCACCAGGCCGTCGCGCGTTCGCTGCCAGCGCAGCGGGCGCAGGCCGTTGCGGTCGAGCGCGGCGCCGACGACGACGCCGTCGCTGAACGCGAGCGCGGCCGGCCCGTCCCACGGCTCGAAGCGGATCGACTGGTAGCGATAGAAATCGCGGACAGGCCCCGCGAGGTCACCGCGGCCCTCCCAGGCGTCCGGGACCAGGCTCATCAGCGCCTCCGAGACCTCCCAGCCTCGACGCACGAGGAGCTCTAGCGCGTTGTCGAGGGACGCCGAGTCCGAGCCCTCGGGCCAGATCGCGCCTCGCATCTGCGGCTCGAGCTCCGGCTCGCGAGCTCGCATCCACGCGCGATTGCCGGTGATGGTGTTGATCTCACCGTTGTGCGCGAGGAGCCGGAAGGGCTGGGCCAGCCGCCAGTCGGGCATCGTGTTGGTCGAGTAGCGCTGATGGAAGACCGCGAGCCGGCTCTCGCAGCGCTCGTCCCGCAGGTCGGGGTAGAAGTCGATCAGGCGTGTACCGGCCATCAGGCCCTTGTAGACGAGGGTGCGGCTCGAACACGACGGCATGTAGAGGCGGACCCCACCCGCCACCGCGCGCCGCTCGGCGTCGCGCCGCGCGAGGTAGAGCCGGTGTTCCCACTCGTCGGGGTCTAGCCCTGGGTCCGCGATCAGGCCGTGGGAGATCGCCGGCATGGTCTCTCGCGCCCGATCGCCGAGGCTCGTCACGTCGACCGGGACCGGGCGCCACTCGAGAAGGCGCAGGCCCTGGTCGTCGAGCGCGCGCTCGACCAGGCCGCGAGCGCGGGCGTCCCAGTCGAAGAGCGACGCCACGGCGATCCTGTGTCCGAGCATCCGCTCGGGAACCTGGATCAGGATGCCCGCGCCGTCGCCGCTCTTGCCGTCAGCATCGAGCCCGCCGCGGTGTGCGAGGCGTGCGAGGGCCTGGACGCCGAGCGCCACGGCGTCATGGCCAAGGTCGGGGGTGGCGACAAAACCCATCCCGCAGGCGGCCCGGCTGCTGGGCATGTCCCCGGCCCAGGCAAGGCGTGATCGATTCAGCGCTGGGGGCACTGCGCCGAACGATAGGCCGGCTTGAGCCGCGCAGCTAGTCGATGGCCTCCAAAAGAAGGCCCGAAACCTTATGCGGCCGCTACATACCCAGGAGGGCTTGAACGCGGAGCGCGACGGCGAGGTTGAGCCGCGTCTCAGGGTCCTCCAGGTCGACGGCGGTGATCTCACGGATCCGGTCGAGACGGTAGCGAAGCGTGTTGGGGTGGATGCGCAGGCGATGGGCGGCCTGCTGCTGCTCGCCCGTTTCGAGAAAGGCGCGCAGCGTCTGCACCAGGTTTCCCTTGCGCGCCGTGTCGTGCGCGATCAGGGGGCCGAGATGGCGGCGGCTGTAGTCCACGAGCCGCTCGTCGGTCACCGCCGCCAGCAGGCCGGTCAGTCCGAGCTCCGGCACCGCGACCACCTGGCCCCAGCGCTTGAACCTCGCCAGCGACTCCATCACCGAGGTCACCTCGCGCAGCGCACCGGCCACGCCGGCGGGCGCCTCGGCCGGACCGCTGAAGCCGACCGAAACCGTGAAGCCTGGCTTCCACTCGGAGATCGCCTGCCGGACCTGGATCCCGAGGGCCTGGCTGCGAGCCTGGTGGTCGCCACCCTCCGTGCCGAGCGGCAAAAGCGACACCACCTGGTCCGAGCGGCCCTGCACGAGCGCCCGCGGGTAGCTCGCCCTGACGACCCCCGTGACCCGGCGCAGGAACTCGCGCTTGACCGCCTGGATGGCGTCCTCCGAGATCTGCCGCGCGCGGTTGAAGCCGCGAAAGTCATCGATGTCGACGAGCATCACGACGTGGTTCCCGTGGAGCGGATAGCCGATGTGCCGCGCCCTGCGCTGAGCCGCCGACTCCTCGCCGTACGTGGCATGGAGCAGGTCCTCGAGGAACTCGCCGCGCACCCGGCTCTCGACCTCGGAAAGCTCGCGCTCCTTGGCGATCGAAAGGGCCAGCACGAGCGCCGCCTGCTCGATGGCCATGAACGCCAGCTCCTCGTTCTGCGGCGGGTGATCCAGGATCGAGATGTAGCCGAGGACCTGGTTGGCGGCCAGGATCGGCGCGATCAGCCTCTCGCGCGACATGCCGAGGTGGGGAAAGGCAGGCACCTTGACCGGGCCGCGCTTGGCCTCGACCTCACGCAGCATGCGCTGGATCTGGGGGTCGAAGAGGACCCGCTGCGGCGTGCCCTGGCGAGCGATGGTCTCCTTGCGGTGAGGGTCGGCGCTGCCGCCGGCGTGCGCCAGGAGGTGGAAGCTCGCGTCCTCGACGACGACCGCGCTCTCGAGCAGGTCGGCGAGCGTGCGGCAGATCTCGTTCACACCCTTGCCGTCGAGCACGAGCTCGGTGAAACGGTGGTGGATCTCGATCGAGCGCTTCAGCCGCCAGTGCTCGGCGTTGATGATCCGTTCGAGGAGTGGCGCCATCAGGTCGACGAACTGGATGTCGGACGGGATCGTGAAGAGGGGCACCTTGAGCCGGTCGGCCTCGCTGACCATCTCGGGCGCAAGCTTGCGCAGGTAGGGCATCGGCCGCACCACGAGGCCGGCGCCGCCCGAGTCGGCGATCCGGCCGACCAGCCGGATCTGCGCCGCCGTGTCGTCCTTGATCGGAAAGCCGGTGGTGAACATCAGGTCGCCGGCCCGGGGCTGCACGTCGGGCGTCTCCATGAGGCGCACCCACTCGACGGGGCGGTCGAGCCCGCCCTCGCCTGCGATGAGCTTCGCTCCCGACAGAACCGAGCGCATCGCGTCACGCACGGTCGGGCGCGGCTGGGTCGCGGCGTCGGGCTTTCTCGTCGCCATGCCGGTAGCTTAGGGTGTGCGTGAAAGACAAGCAAGGCCGCTTGGGGCTTGTGGCGCGATCACTAGGCGATTCACGACGCACTGCGTAATCTCGTGGCATGACCTACGAAGAGGGCCCGGCCTGCGACAGGCATGACTCGGGCGTTCGGATGCGTCTGCTGACGATGCACTCCGACGTCTCTCAGCCCGACGTCGTGGTCGGCCTGTTCGAGTGTCCGGAATGCGGCCACGAGCGCCGGCTTCCGATCAAGACCAGCTACGAGGGCAGCGAAGCGGCGATTCCCGCGGCCTAGGTGAACTCGGGGCCGACCCGAACCTGCACGAGCGTGGCCCTCACCGCTGCTTTTCCGGATAGTCCGGCCTGTCCGAGGCGCGCGCCTTTCCAGTACCGGATAGTCCGGCCTGTCCGAGGCGCAGCGCCTTTCCACTACCGGATAGTCCGGCCCATCCGAGGCGCGAGCAGCGCCGCCGAGCGGCGCCATCCATCCCGCCCGCTCAGTCCTTCTTGATCAGCTCCCGAAGCACGAGAGGGAGGATGCCGCCGTGGTGCATGTAGCCGACCTCGGTGTCGTTGTCGACGCGCGATCGGGTCGTGAACTTTCGCGTCTTGCCGTCGTCGCCTTTCGCCTCGACCTCCACCGACTGTCCCGGCTGGATCGAGTCCAGGCCGCGGATCGTGTAGACCTCACGACCGGTCAGGCCAAGAGACTGCGGGCTCTCGCCGCGGGCGAACTCGAGCGGCAGGATGCCCATGCCGACGAGGTTCGAGCGATGGATCCGCTCGAAGCTCTCCGCGATCACGGCGCGCACCCCGAGCAGCAGCGGGCCCTTGGCCGCCCAGTCGCGCGACGAGCCCGAGCCGTACTCCTTGCCCGCCATGACGACCAGCGGCACCCCCTCCGTCCGGTAGCGCTCGGAAGCCTCGAAGATCGTGGTCTCCTCGCCGTCGGGCAGATGGACCGTCCAGTACCCCTCGCGCTCGACCAGCTTGTTGCGGAGCCGGATGTTGCCGAACGTGCCGCGCGCCATCACCTCGTCGTTGCCGCGCCGCGCGCCGTAGCTGTTGAAGTCGGGCCTCTCGACACCGTGCGCCACCAGGTACTTTCCGGCGGGGCTGTCGACTGGGATCGAGCCCGCCGGTGAGATGTGGTCGGTCGTCACGGAATCGCCGAGCACAGCGAGGACACGCGCGTCCTGCACGTCCTCGAGCTTTTTTGGCTCGGGTGCGAAGCCCTCGAAGTACGGGGGCTCCTTAACGTAGGTCGATTGCTCGTCCCACTGGAAGATCGGCCCGGTCGGCGAGCTCATCTGCTTCCAGTGCTCGTCGCCGTCGAAGATGCGTGAGTACTCACGCTTGAACATGTCCTGCTTCACGCACTGCTGCACGACAGTGTTGACCTCTTCTTGTGAGGGCCAGAGCTCGGAGAGCATCACGGGCTTGCCGTCCGGCGTGTGGCCGATCGGGTCCCTGGTCAGGTCGATGTGCACTGTTCCGGCCAATGCGTAGGCGACCACCAGCGGCGGCGAACCCAGGTAGCTCGCTTTCACGAGGGGATGGATGCGCGACTCGAAGTTGCGGTTGCCTGACAGCACCGCGACGACGCTGAGGTTGTCCTTCGTGACGGCGGCCTCGACCTCTGGGCTCGCCAGGGGCCCCGAGTTGCCGATGCACGTGGTGCATCCGTAACCGACCAGGTAGAAGCCCAGCTTCTCGAGCGGTGCCATCAGGCCCGCGGTGTCGAGGTAGTCGGTCACGACGCGCGAACCCGGTGCGAGGCTCGTCTTGACGTACGGGTGCACGGTGAGTCCGCGCTCGACGGCATTCTTCGCGAGCAGCCCCGCCGCCACCATGACGGAAGGGTTCGAGGTGTTGGTGCAGCTCGTGATGGCCGCGATCACCACACAGCCGTTCTCGAGCTTCGCAGCCGGCTTGGCGGCGACCGCGACCGCGCCGCGGCCGTCGATCGGGCCGCCTTCCTCGGTCAGTCGTGTGACGTCGTCGTGGCTGGGCTCCGGTCCGTTGGCGAAAGCCGTCGTGAAGCTCTCCCAGACCTTTGGCAGCGGGGCACGGTCCTGCGGACGCTTCGGACCGGCGAGGCTCGGCTCGATCCTGGTGAGGTCCAGCTCGAGCAGCTCGCTGAACTTCGGAATCGCGTCGCCGTCACTGCGGAACAGGCCCTGCTCTTTGGTGTAGCGCTCGACGAGCTCGATCTGCTCGCGGCTGCGGCCTGTGATCTCGAGGTAGCGCAGGGTCTGTGCGTCGACGGGGAACAGGGCGGAGGTGGCCCCGTACTCGGGGCACATGTTGCTCATGGTCGCCCGGTCCGGCACGGAAAGGCTCGACAGGCCGTCGCCGCAGAACTCGACGAACTGCTCCACGACGCCGTGCTTGCGCAGCATCTCGGTCAGGGTCAGCACGAGGTCGGTCGCGGTCGACCCGGCCGGAAGGGCGCCGTGGAAGCGCACGCCGACGACGACGGGTGGCGCGAGGTACGCGGGTTGTCCGAGCATGGCCGCCTCGGCCTCGATGCCGCCGACTCCCCAACCCAGCACGCCGAGGCCGTTGACCATGGTGGTGTGCGAGTCGGTGCCCATCAACGTGTCGGGGATGGCGAGCTTGCGGCCGCCGTGCTCGCGCACCTGCACGACCCTGGCGACGTACTCGAGGTTGACCTGGTGGCAGATGCCCATCCCGGGTGGAACCAGCGAGAAGTTGTGGAACGCCTGCTGGGCCCAGCGAAGCAGCGCGTAGCGCTCGTGATTGCGCTCGATCTCCTTTTCTATGTTGCGCGTGTACGCGTCGCGGAAACCGAATGCGTCGACCTGCACGGAATGGTCGATGATCAGGTCGACGGGTACCAGAGGATCGACCTTGCCCGCATCCCTGCCCGCTCGCTGCATGGCCGATCGCATCGCCGCGAGATCGACCACTGCGGGCACTCCGGTGAAGTCCTGCATGAGCACGCGCGCGGGGAGAAACGGGAGCTCGGCGCCCTTCGCGGGGGCCGGCCATTTCGACAGGGCAGCGACGTTGGCCTCGTCGGTGGTGCCCGCTTCGGCCAGCCGAGCCAGGCCTTCGAGCAGCACCTTGATCGTCATCGGCAGGCTTGAAGCATCGGAAGCGCCGCTCTTTCCAAGCGACGCCAGCGGGTAGTAATCGAGCTCCGTGCCGATGAGCCGAGCGCGTTCGACCACGTTTCAGATCCTACTAGCGGCCCGCGGCGCGCATCGATTGAATGATTCGATGCACCCCATCGGCCTGTTCGATGTCCTCGAGCGATTGCGGGAGCGACAGCCGCCAGTTGGTGCTGTTGACGGTGCCCGGGGTGTTCGGACGTTCGTGCACGCCGAGGGCGTCTTCGAGCGACGCGAGCACGATCCGCGGCCGTCCGCGCGCGAGTGCCGAATAGGTGGCCACGGCGACGTCGACGGGGGGCGCATCATCCGGCAGGCGAGTCAGCTCGACGAGCTTGCGGCGAAGGTGGTGAAGCCGCTGCTCGGGCTCGCTGAGGGTCCAGATCCCGGCCACGGTCGGAAGGTCGTGCGTGCCCACCGCGCCGACAGCGTCGCGCGGCCAGCCCTGGGGATCGCTGCCCTCGAACCACACGAGCCGGTACGAAAGCGCTCCTCGACGATGCAGGTGACGCCGCACTGCAGGCTCGACCAGGCCGAGGTCTTCGCCGATCACGAACGAGCGCGCCCGGCGGCTCTCCCGCGCGAGCAGCCCGAGCAGGATCGCGGCCGGATACTTCACGTAAGTCCCCTGCGCGGCCGTCATCCCCTCCGGGATCCAGAACAGCCTGAACAGGCCCATGACGTGGTCGAGCCTGATGCCGGCGGCGTGACCCGTTGCCCCGCGGATGGCGTCGGCGAACGGCTCCCATCGCGCGCGACCGAGAGCCCAGGGATTGATGGCGGGCAGGCCCCAGTCCTGGCCATCGCGGAAGAACTCATCCGGCGGCGCGCCGACCCGCATGCCCGGCGCGAGGTAGTCCTGCCAGCGCCACGCGTCGAAGCCGTCGGAGGCGAAGCCGACCGGGACGTCGGTGATGAGCTCGATCTCGCGGCCCGCGCGCGCCAGCTGACGGTCGGCGTGGAACTGGAGCCATTGATGAAACGCAACGCGATGGCCGAGCCGTCCGCGCGCCGCCCCGAGTCCGCCACCGCTCGGGTGGCGGACGTCGGAGGGCCAATCGCGCCAGGCTCGGCCGTGCTCCTCGCAAAGGGCGTTGAAGATGGCGAACCCACGCAGGGAGTCGCCCTGGCGCCGCGCCCAGCCGGCCAGCCCCTCAGGCTCTGGCATCGCTTTGAACACAAGCTCCAGGGCACGCGACTTGAGCCTGAAGACCTCGTCGTAATCGATCAGTCTCCGCTCGTTCATCCGCCGCGCCGCGTCGCGCAGAGGCGCGATCTCACGCTCGACTCGATCGGCGCCTGCGACCTCGTCCACGCGCAGATAGGCCACGTTGCGAAACCGCCTTGTCGAGGCGTAGTAGGGGGAAGGTTCGTAGGGAAGCGTCGGCGTCTGCGCGCCGAGCGGGTTGAGCAAGAGCACGGATGCGCCCTCGCGCCGAGACCAGCGCGCGAAACGTCGGAGGTCCGCGAAATCTCCCACCCCCCAGCTCTCGCGAGAACGCAGCGCGTACAGCTGGGCCGCCCATCCCCATACGCGCTTCGGTGCGGGTGCGCAGGGGTCGAGCTCGAGGTGGGGATGGCGCAGTCGCGGCGGGCGGTCACGCGTCGCTCCCATCGCCGCGAGGATCGCCTCCTCGACCTCTGGCTTCGTCTCGACCAGGTCGCCCTGCCAGCCGTGGTACGAAGGCAGGACTCCCCATCGCCTGGCCCGTTCGGACATCGTGGGAAGTATCGCCGTGGGCTCGCGTACGATGCTGGGCATGGCGGTCGCCGAGGATCTCGAGGTTTCGCGATTTCTCCGCGAGCAGCCGAAGAAATTGCTCATTGGCGGGAGGTGGGTGGACTCCGCGTCGGGCAAGACGTTCGACACCCTGGATCCGTCGACGGGTGAGGTCCTCGCCCGGGTCGCCGAGGGCGGGGCCGAGGACATCGACCGCGCCGTCGCCGCGGCACGCCGTTCGTTCGAGTCCGGCGTATGGCGAGGCCTTCCACCCGCCGAGCGGGCGAGGGCCCTGTGGCGCGTCGGCGACCTGATCGAGGAGCGCGGCCTCGAATTCGCCCAGCTGGAGAGCCTCGACAACGGCATGCCCCTCACCGACGCGCTCGTGTGGTTCGTTCCACTCGCGGCGGCCACGTTCCGCTACTACGCCGGCTGGGCCACCAAGCTCGATGGAGCGACGCAGCAGGTCTCGCTGCCCGGCCAGTACCTGAGCTACACGCTTCGCCAGCCGGTCGGAGTCGTGGGCCAGATCATCCCGTGGAACTTCCCGCTCGTGATGGCCGCGTGGAAGCTCGCGCCCGCCCTGGCGTGCGGCAACAGCGTGGTTCTGAAGCCGGCCGAAGAGACGCCCCTCAGCGCGCTGCTGCTGGGCGAGCTGCTGCAGCAGGCCGAGGTGCCTGACGGCGTGGTCAACATCGTGCCGGGTTTCGGCGAGACCGCCGGGGCGCGCCTGGCGGTACATCCCGACGTCGACAAGATCGCCTTCACCGGCTCCACGGAGGTGGGCAAGCTGATCGCCAGGGCTTCAGCCGACTCGAACCTCAAGCGCGTGAGCCTGGAGCTGGGCGGCAAGTCGCCGAACATCGTGTTTGCCGACGTCGACCCCGCGTCGGCAGTGTCGGGTGCGTTCTTCGGCATGTTCTTCAACCAGGGCCAGGTGTGCTCGGCAGGTTCGCGGCTCTTCGTCGAGAGCAAGGTGTACGACCGCACGCTCGAAGAGCTCGTCAAGACGGTCGGTGAGACGCGCCTGGGGCCGGGTCTCGACCCTGCCACGCAGATGGGTCCACTGGTTTCGAAGAATCAGATGGAGCGAGTGCTCGGCTACATCACCGTGGGCAATCGCGAAGGCGCGCGCGTGATCGCGGGCGGAGGTAGGGCGGAGGACCTGGCTCCGGGCTATTTCGTCAAGCCCACCGTGTTCGCGGACGTCGACGGGAAGATGCGAATCGCGCAGGAGGAGATCTTCGGCCCTGTCGTGGCGGCGATCCCGTTCAAGGACGAGGACGACCTGATCGCGAAGGCGAACGACACGGTGTACGGCCTGGCGGCCGGTGTGTGGACGAAGGATGTGAAGCGAGCGCACCGGGTGGCGCACGCCTTGCGCGCCGGCACGGTATTCGTCAACTGCTACCACATCGTCGACCCGGTCACTCCTTGGGGCGGGTTCAAGCAGAGTGGGTGGGGCCGCGAGCTTGGCCCCCAGGCGCTGGACCTCTACACCGAGCTGAAAAACGTAATCCTGGACATCTCCTAGGTCTTCCCCGCTCGGCGGGGAAGTACCGGCCGAAGGCCGGGGATGGGGCCGACACAGCGACTCGGAGCTCGTAAGTATCGTGTCCGAGCATGCTCACGGGAATGAGAGCGGCGCTCGTGGTGATCACAGGCCTCATGTGGATGGCCGTACCGATTGACAGGGGCGGCCCGCCTGCGGCCCCAGACTCGCAGGCGCCGGCGATGCACGGATCGGTGGCGGCCTCGTCAGATGTCTTCCAGTTCCCGCTTCCTGTGTGGGCCCCACACTGCCTCGGGTTCGGGAGCCAGTGGCGGTACTGCAACGGCACGGCCTTGCGCGCATGCGCGAACGGCTCCGTGTGGCTGCACACGGGTGCCGACATCAGGACCGTGGCGGGCGCGCCCGTGGCGGCTGCCGGCGATGGGGTGATCATCGGCTTCCAGGTCGACCCCACCTTCCGCGGTGGTGTCCTGATCCGGCACAAGACGACTTTCGGCGTCGTCATCACCCAGTACTGGCACGTCTGGCTGCGTCCAGGCTTCGCCGCCGGCACATCAGTGAAGCGAGGCCAGGTCTTCGCCAGCATCGCTGACATGGGCTCGCGCACGCATTTTCACTTTGCCGTCTTTCGCGGCGACTACGAGTCACATGCGTGGAACGGAGCCCTTCCGCCAAGCTCGTGCTCGGGGTTTCCCGCCTTCCCCAACCGCTTCGTGGACCCCACCTCGTTCATCGAGGCACATCAGCCCGTGGCGCGCATTCCGCACGGAATGTTTTAGTCCGGCATGGTCTTCCCCACGCAGTGGGGAAGTACCGGCCGAAGGCCGGGGATGGGGCCATGCGGCTCCGATTGGTCTTCCCCACGCAGTGGGGACGTACCGGCCGCAGGCCTGGGGATGGGGCCATGCGGCTTTTCGCGATTTCACCACGCATGGCACGACGCCGTCCGATTGGCCTTCCCCACGCAGTGGGGAAGTACCGGCCGCAGGCCGGGGATGGGGCCGACGAGGCTATACCGATTGCGCCACGCTGGCCGGACGCCGTCCGATTGGTCTTCCCCACGCAGTGGGGAAGTACCGGCCGAAGGCCGGGGATGGGGCCATGCGGCTTTGCGCGATTTCACCACGCATGGCACCGAAGGCGCTATGGGCAGTTGGCGATCAGAAACTTTGCCTCGCCGATGAGCTCGCTGGCCGTCGCCGGAGCGATGTGCGGTCGAACGCCAGACGCCCTGCTCGCGCTCTGCGCCATTACCTCCCTGATGAAGGCCTGGTAGAGGTTGGCGGCGACCTTACAGCCGCTACCGGTGCGCGCGCCGGACACAGATGCGACGGTCGTCGAGCGTGCGTCGGCGGCAGCGTTCAATTTGGCTAGG
This sequence comes from Candidatus Dormiibacterota bacterium, assembly GCA_035279525.1. Taxonomy (GTDB): domain Bacteria; phylum Chloroflexota; class Dormibacteria; order Dormibacterales; family Dormibacteraceae; genus DATEHQ01. The sequence continues at coordinate 31,347 of DATEHQ010000170.1, read as the reverse complement.
AGCGAGTTCGCAACCCCCGCGCTGTCAATAGCGCCAGTCGCCAACGCGGAACGAACATCGCTTTTGATGGTCTGCGGGGTGATAGGGGGAGCCGCTTCGAAAATGAATTGCGTCAAGAATTCGTTGAAGGCGCCGCTGGCTGTGGTGGTTCCGGTCTGATCGTTGATGGCGAGCACGTGCGTCTGAAAGCCCAGCACCGGGTCAAAAGCAGAGCTGGCCACAAATACCGTGTGAGTGGTCGGATCGACGGTCGGGCCAGCCGGAAAGAAGGATTCGGCTGAGTACCTTGCGGAGGCCACGAACGATGTCGAACCCGTAGTTAGGTTGATGGCGAGCATATCCAAATTGTCGTCACGAATTCCGAACAGGGAAGGGCCATCGGCGACGATCTGCCGCACCGGCGAATCCAACACCACGCCGGTCGAGACCTGAGCGGTAAGAGTGTCGATCGAAAAGATCTGGGTTGGTGTGTTGGTGACTGGTGGAAATGAGATGTTCTCGGCAGCGAGGTAGAGCGTATGGGTCGACGAAGTGCCGGCAAGGTTGTCGATAAATGTGCCACTGCCCACGGGAACAGTCGCAAATGGCGTTACTGCGGCTGTGTTTGGATCGACTTTGACGATGTCGCCAGTCTGGAAATCAAATCCGAAGAGCGTGTGGCTGGCGGTATCGAAGACCAGCGACTGGGCAACCGCGGTGAGCTGCGGTTGCGCGAGGATCGCCCCAGTCTGACTGTCGATCGTCAACAGGTTCAAGGCGAAGATTGGAAAGCCATTGGGATCAAAGCCGATGGTGCTGACACGTTCGGCGTAGAGCTTGCGGGTCGTCGGGTCGCTCGCCAGCTCGACGATCTGCGGACTGTTGGGTGTGTTCAGGTCGGCTACGAGCGTCAACGAGCCGCTTGATGGGTCAACCTTGACCAGATGCTGAGACTGCGTGACCCCGAAGAGAGTGCCAGTGCTCGAGGTGGCTGCATGCACAGGGCGCCCGAGCAACGGCAGGAAGGCGATTGAAACCGCGGCAAGCGCGACGAGAAGCGAGCGAAAAGCGCGTTTGCCCATGACCCCAACCTCCTCAGGCCGACAACGTTAAGGGCGCAAGTTATCAGATCTGAAGAAGCTCTGTGGAGCCCGGGTCAGGCTTCGTCGTATGCGAGGTTTGGGCGAAGCCACCGCTCGGCTTCCGCGACCGGCATTTCCTTGCGCCGGGCGTAGTCCTCGACCTGGTCCCGGCCGACCTTGCCGACCATGAAATACCGCGATCTCGGGTGCGCGAAGTAGAGGCCTGACACCGCCGCAGTCGGCGTCATCGCGCCTGACTCGGTGAGATCCATGCCGATCGAGCGAGCGCCGAGCAGGTCGAAGAGCTTGAACTTCTCCGAATGGTCGGGGCAAGCGGGATAGCCGAACGCCGGCCGGATGCCCCGGTACTTCTCGCCGATGAGCTCTTCGTTGGAGAGCCGGGGCCCCGTCTCGTACCACTGGCGCCGAACCAACTCGTGCAGGTACTCCGCAAATGCCTCGGCCAGCCGGTCGGCCAGCGCCTTGGCCATGATCGCTCGGTAGTCGTCGTTGTCGGCGGTGAAGCGCTGCGCCAGCTCGTCCACGCCGAGGCCGCCGGTGACCGCGAAGGCGCCGATGTGGTCCTCGCGCGGCGCGACGAAGTCGGCCAGCGACAGGTACGGCTTGTCATCCCCGTGGTCGACCTGCTGGCGGAGCATCGGAAACCTGACGCCGTTCTCCAGCACGACGTCGTCTCCGTCCGCGTGCGCGGCCCAGAACCCGTAGACGCCGCGCGCCTTCAACCAGCCCTTGGTCTGGATCTCGTCGAGCAGCTCCTCAGCGTGGCTGAACAGCTCGCGCGCGACGGCGCCGTGCGACGGGCTCTCCAGGATGGCCGGGAACTTGCCCTTGAGCTCCCAGGCGTGGAAGAAGAACGTCCAATCGATGTACTCGCGCAGCTCCGGGATCTTCGGCTCGACCACGCGCACGCCTGTGAACGGCGGCTTCGGCAGGTCCTTGAAGTCGACGTTCCATCGCTTCGATCGCGCCTCGTCGAGCGGCAGGAGCGCGCGACGCGAGGCGGTGTGCTGCGAACGCAGCTTCTCCTGGAGCGCGCGATTCTCGCGATCGAAACCGGGCCGGCGGCCGTCGTCCAGCAGGTCGGACACCACCCCGATCACCCTCGACGCGTCGAGCACGTGCACCGTGGACCCTTCATACGCTGGCGCGATGCGCACGGCGGTGTGCTGCTTCGAGGTCGTCGCGCCGCCGATCAGGAGCGGGATCTTCAACTCGCGGCGGGTCATCTCCTTCGCCACCACGACCATCTCGTCCAGCGATGGCGTGATCAGGCCAGACAGCCCGACCACGTCCGCCCCGAGCTCGGCCGCCACATCGAGGATCCGTTCCACCGGCACCATCACGCCGAGGTCGTGCACCTCGTAGTTGTTGCAGGCGAGCACGACGCCCACGATGTTCTTGCCGATGTCGTGCACGTCGCCCTTGACTGTCGCGAGCACCAGCTTGCCTCGCACATGCGTGCTCCCGGCGGCTTCTTTCTCCGCCTCCATGAACGGCTGCAAGTACGCGACGGCCTTCTTCATCGCGCGCGCGCTCTTGACGACCTGCGGCAGGAACATCTTCCCCGCGCCGAACAGGTCGCCCACGACCTTCATCCCATCCATCAGCGGCCCTTCGATGACGAGGAGAGGCTTGCCGTACTTCACGCGTGCCTCTTCCGCGTCCTTCTCTATGTATTCGACCTCGCCGTGCAGCACCGCGTGCTGCAGACGCTCCTCGACCGACCCCTCGCGCCAGGCCAGGTCGACCTCGCGCTTCGCTCCGGCGCCCGAGATGGACTTCGCGAACTCGACCAGCCGTTCGGTCGCATCCTGCCTCCGGTCGAAGATGATGTCCTCCACCATCTCGAGCAGATCCTTCGGGATGTCCTCGTAGACGACGAGCTGGCCCGCGTTGACGATGCCCATGTCGAGACCCGCCCGAATCGCGTGGTAGAGGAAGGCGGAGTGGATCGCTTCGCGCACGCGATCGTTGCCGCGGAAGGAGAACGAAAGGTTTGATACGCCGCCCGAGACCCGCACGCGCGGAAATCGCCTCTTGATCTCGCGCGTCGCCTCGATGAACGCTTTCGCGTAGCTCGCGTGCTCCTCGATCCCCGTGGCGATGGGGAGGATGTTGGGGTCGAAGATGATGTCGTCCGGCTGGAAGCCGGCCTTTTCTGTGAGCAGCGTGTAGGCGCGGCTGCAGATCTCGACCTTGCGCTCGAAGGTGTCCGCCTGTCCCACCTCGTCGAAGGCCATGACCACCACCGACGCTCCGAACTCACGCACGAGGCGTGCCTGCTCGAGGAAGGGCTCCTCGCCCGCCTTGAGGCTGATCGAGTTGCACACGCCCTTGCCCTGCAGGCACTTGAGCCCCGCTTCGAGCACCGTCCACCGGGAGCTGTCGACCATGATCGGGAGGCGCGCTATCTCGGGCTCGGTGGCGATCAGGTTGAGGAACCTCACCATCGCCGTTTCGGATTCGAGCAGGTCCGCGTCCATGTTGACGTCGAGGAGGTTCGCGCCACCGCGCACCTGTTCCAGCGCGACCTGCACCGCGCCGGCGAAATCGCCCGACTCGATGAGGCGGCGGAAGCGAATCGATCCCGTGACGTTGGTGCGCTCGCCGATCATCACGAAGCCGGAGTCGGGGCCGATCTCGAACGGCTCCAGGCCGCTGAACCTGGTCCGGTGCGGCAGCCGCGGAACTGGGCGGGGCGCGACATCGCGCAGCGCCTCGCGGATCTGACGGATGTGCTCCGGTCCGGTGCCGCAGCACCCTCCCGCGGCGTTGAGGTAGCCGGCTTCCCCGAACTCCCTGAGCAGCCGGCTCGTGGTCGGCGGCTGCTCGTCATAGCCGCCGAACGCGTTGGGCAGGCCCGCGTTCGGATAGCACGACACGTAAACGGGCGCGACTCGTGACAGCGCCGCGATGTACGGGCGCATCTCGGAAGCGCCGAGCGAGCAGTTGATGCCCGCGGCGAACGGCTCGGCGTGCTCGACCGATGTCCAGAACGCCTCGACGGTCTGCCCTGACAGGTTGCGCCCGCTGCGGTCGACGACAGTGACCGACACGAAGAGCGGGATCTCCGGGGCCACGTCCTTGACCGCCGCGATCGCGGCCTTGCCGTTCAAGGTGTCGAAGATCGTCTCGATGAGGAGGAAGTCGACACCGCCTTCGACCAGCGCGCGGGCGGCCTCCGCATAACCATCGCGCAGCTCGTCGAAGGTCACGTCGCGGTACGAGGGGTCGTCGACCTTCGGCGAGAGTGAGAGCGTCACGTTGGTCGGGCCAAGCGATCCGGCCACGAAGCGGTCGCCGAACCCGTCGGCCGCGCGGCGCGCGAGCTTTGCTCCAGCGAGATTCATTTCGTAGACGTGCTCCTGCAGCTCGTAGTCGGCCTGGGAGACGCGGGTCGCGGTGAATGTGTTCGTGGTGATGATGTCCGCCCCCGCCTGGAGATAGTCGCGATGGACCTGTTCCACGAGCTCGGGCTGCGTGAGGCAGAGCACGTCGCTGTTGTTGCGCAGAGGTTTGGGATGGTTTCGGAATCGCTCGCCGCGAAATTCCTCGTCGCTAAGGCCGCGGTGCTGCAGCATCACGCCCATCGAACCGTCGAAGATCGCGATCCGGCTCTGGAAGAGGCGCTCGAGGCGCTCTCTGGCCGAGGTTGCTTCCGCCATGGTGACCCCTAAGAGTACGTGAGAGGCTTCGCTACTCCCCGACCGGGCTCCAGACCTGGAAGTGGCCATCGTCGTACAGCAGCGTGCGGCCGCTCGACGGCAACGCCGCCAAAGCCGCGTTGCGCTGGTCGGGATGCGTCGGGCCGCTGAGGTACGCGTTCCTGTCGATCACGACGTAGCAGCTGGCGTCCAGACGGTCCGGGAAGTCATTGATGATCAGCCGGTTGGCGAGCCAAACCGACAACCCGTCGTCGGCGTTGACGTGCGCGCCGGCCGGGATCATGGAGGTCGCCGTAACCAGCTCTGCGACCTGGTTGGGCCGTGAATAGAGCGCATCGTTTCCGCCCAGCGCCGGCGGGAAGCGTCCGGTGCCCCAGCCCAGGACGAGCGCGGGGACCATCGCGGCCAGGGCGAGCGCGGGCCGTCGGATCGACCGTCGCTCCAGGAACTTCCGCGCGCCGACGCCGCCCGCCACGATCAGCGGGAAGAGCAGGAGCAGGACGTAGTGCAGGTTGAGCACGTTCTGCGGGTTGTGGCCGCTCAGCACGTCGGCAAGGTATGGCGGGACGACGAGCAGGAGCCACCGCGGAGCAAGGAGGGGCAGGGCAAACATTCCGGCGATGACGACGGCGACGATCGCGAGCGCCCCGGGCCTGAACAGCGCCCCCACCAGGTTGGCGGCGGACATCGGCAGACTCGGGTCGAGGCCGAAGAGCCACCTGTAATAGACGAAGTCCGTGTAGCCACCGTTGCGGAAGTGCTGCTGCACGATGCCGGTTCCGATCAGGAACCATGCCCCGGCCGCGTAGACGATGAAGCGCCAGTGCTTCTTGATCGCCGGCGCGCCGTACACACCCATCAGGATTCCAACCACTCCCACCGTGTAGACCTGATCCTCTTTGCAGGTGAGAGTCAGCAGGATGCAGAGCCACATCGTCTTGCGGTGCCCGCGCAGGCCAGCCCACGCGGCAAGCAACGCGAATGCGAGCGCCATGTTCTCTGGGTGGAAGAAGTCGCGCGCCGCCTCCTGGATCGAAGCCCAGAACGGGATCGGCGCCGCCAGTCCGACCGCCAGCCAAGGCGACTCTCGGCGGTCCGCGGGCAGGAGGGCTCGGAAGAAGAGGTAGGCGGCCGGCCCGGTCGCTGCCAGGCCCGCAGAAGAGAAGATCAGGAGCACCGCGGGGTTGGGCCATACCTTTTCGACCGCTGCGAGCAGGAGGAAGATCAGCTCGAAATGGATGCCGAGGAAATCGGCGCGCGCGAAGCTCGAATAAAAGCCGTGGCCGTTGGCGATGTTCCAGATCACCTGCTGGTCGTAGGCGAAGTCCCACGCGGACCCGGTCATCCCATTGAGGCGCAGCACCTCCCCGTGAAGGGTCCAAGCGAGCGCGATGGCAGCGGCGACAAGAGGCACCGCCGGAAACATCCAGGCGGTCGTCGTACCGACCCTCTCGCGCTGCGCGCCGAGACGCAGGGTTTCAACAGACATTGAGTGCGGAGCTTATCAAGCCTCCTAAAATCCCCTGCAATGGCGACGCGCGTCCGGCATCCTGTCGCGATCGCGCCGCGGCTGTCGGTGATCGTCCTCGTCTACAACGAGGTTGAGAGCGTCTTGCTGCTTCACGAGGAGCTCATGGGCGTGCTCGACGCGCTCGATTATTCGTTTGAGGTCCTCTACATCGACGACGGCAGCCGCGACGGCAGCACGGAGAAGCTGGGTGAGCTGGCCGCCCGCGATTCACGGGTGCGCGTGGTCAGCTTCCGGCGCAATTTCGGGCAGACGGCGGCGGTGCAGGCCGGGATCGACCACAGCAGGGGCGACATCCTGATCTTCATGGACGGCGACATGCAGAACGACCCGCACGACATCCCTCGCCTGCTCGAGAAGGTGGACGAGGGCAACGAGGTCGTCAGCGGCTGGCGCAAGGACCGCCATGACAGCGCGACGCGGGTCCTTCCCTCGCGCATCGCGAACTGGATGATCGGCCTGGTCACCGGGGTCAGGCTCCACGACTTCGGGTGCACGCTCAAGGCGTACCACCGCGACGTGATCCAGGACGTGAAGCTGTACGGCGAGATGCACAGGTTCATCCCGGTGTATGCCTCGTGGGTCGGAGCGCGGATCGCCGAGCTGCCGGTCAACCACCGGCGGCGCACGTTCGGCAAATCGAAGTATTCGCTTTCGCGCACTTCGCGGGTGCTGCTGGACCTGGTCACCGTCAAGCTGCTCGGCGCCTACTCGACCAAACCGATCTACTTTTTCGGCTTCGCCGCATTCGGGCTCTGGGTGATCGCGTTTGTCTTCGCGGCGATCGTGATCATCCAGAAGGTTCTGCCCCCGTACGTGTACGCGCACAACAACCCGCTGCTGCTTCTGTCGGTGGTGTTCGTGATCGTGGGCGTGCAGTTCATCCTCATGGGCCTGCTCGCGGAGCTGGTCATTCGCACCTACCACGAGTCGCAGGGCAAGACGACCTACGTCGTGCGCGAGATCATCGAGCGGGGCGGACGCAAGGAATCCGTGGCGGACGGGAGGCCGTCCCTCAGGACCAGGTAGATGTGCGGGATCTGCGGCGTGGCCGGCGGCGACGCGGCCGGCGGCCGCGAGCTTGCCGGGCGCATGTGCGCGGCGATGGTGCATCGCGGACCTGACGACGAGGGTTTCGTCCAGCTCGACGGCGTCACCCTCGCCATGCGCCGGCTCTCGATCATCGACCTCGCGGGCGGCCACCAGCCCATGCACAACGAAGACTCGACCGTGTGGGTGGTCCAGAACGGCGAGATCTACAACCACCTGGACCTGCGGGACGAGCTGATCGGGGCCGGTCACCGCTTTGCCACCGACGCCGACACCGAGGTGCTGGTGCACGGATACGAGCAGTGGGGCGAGGCGATGGTGGAGAAGCTCAACGGGATGTTCGCCTTTGCCATCCACGATCGCCGCCGCCAAACCGTACTTCTCGCTCGCGACCGGGTCGGGATCAAGCCGCTCCACTACGCGATCGAGGGCGGAAGGCTTGTCTTCGCCTCCGAGCTCAAGGCGCTGCTGCGCGACCCGGCCCTGCGCAAGGGAATCGATCCCGCCGCGCTGGACCACTACCTTGCCTACGAATTCGTGCCCTCGCCGCACAGCATCGTGCGTGGAATCCGCAAGCTGCGGCCGGGGCACACGCTGACATGGTCGCTCGACGCGCGGTCCGAAGAGACACGCCAGTACTGGTCCCCGAGCCTCGACAGTGAAGGGCAGTCTCGCGGGCTCAGCCTCGACGAGCGATGTGAGGAGCTCCGCGCCGTGCTGCGCGAGTCGGTCCGCAAGGAGCTGATCAGCGATGTGCCGCTCGGCGTCTTCCTGTCGGGTGGCATCGACTCGAGCGCGGTGACCGCGATGATGACGCAGCTCGGCGGCGAGGTGAAGAGCTTCTCGGTCGGATTTGCCGAGCGCTCTTTCGACGAGTCATCCCACGCGCGCGCGGTGGCGCGGCACCTCGGCACCGACCATCACGAGCTGACGCTGGAGCCGTCGATGCTGCTCGGCCTGATCCCACGGCTGCCGGTGCTCCTCGACGAGCCGCTGGGCGATGCGTCGATCATCCCGACGTACCTCCTTTCGGCGTTCACGCGGCAGCACGTCAAGGTGGCGCTCGGCGGCGACGGCGGCGACGAGCTGTTCGCCGGTTACCCGACCCTTCAGGCTCACCGCCTCGCGGGCTACTACCTGCGGGCACCACGCGCGATCCGGCGCGGCCTCGTCGAGCCCGTGGTGAAGAGGTTGCCCGTGTCGCGCGACAACCTGAGCTTCGACTTCCGGGCCAAGCGATTCGTGGGCGGCGCCGAGCATTCGCTGGCCGAAAGGCACCAGCGGTGGATGGGCTCGTTCGCGCGCGAGGAGCGGACGGCCCTCCTGTCGCGCGAAGTCGCGGCCGAGCTGTCGCGCAACGGCGATGCCGTCGAGCTCGGAGCCGCGCCCTCGGCGGACCCGCTCAACCAGGTGCTGCTGATGGACATGCGCCTGTACCTCGAGAACGACATCCTGGTCAAGCTCGACCGAGCCTCGATGATGGCGTCCCTGGAGGGACGCGTTCCGCTCCTGAACAACGACCTGGTCGCCTACGCGCTGAGGCTCCCGCTGGACCTGAAGCTCCGCGGGCTGCGGTCGAAGTACCTGCTCCGGCGCGCGCTGCGCGGGCTCGTGCCCGATGCGATCCTCAACCGCCCTAAGAAGGGGTTCGGGATCCCGGTCGCCGAGTGGTTCCGCGGCCCGCTGAAGGAGCAGTTGCTGTCGGTCCTCTCAGACGAGAGGGTTCGTCGGGAAGGATTCTTCCAGCCGGCGGAGGTCCAGCGCCTGATCGCGGATCACCTGGCGGGGCGGAGGGACAACCGCAAGCAGCTGTGGACGCTGTTCGCCTTCCAGATGTGGCACGAGGGATACCGGGCGGCCTGACCGCGGGCTGACCGAAACTCATCGCCTGACCCCCTTGACATCGTGCCCTGGGCCGATGCATACTTCCAATGCATACTGAGTATGGATAGCGCCGAGATTGTCGCTTAAGTACGGGGTCCTGGGACTTCTCGCGGAGGAGCCCCTGCACGGATATGAGGTGAAGAACAGGTTTGAGGCGATGCTGGGCGGAACCTGGGAGGTCAACATCGGGCAGGTCTACACCACCCTGCAGCGCCTGGAGCGCGACGGGCTGGTGCGGCCAGTCGGCCGGCGGGGCGATCGAGGGAAGCAGCTGTACGAGCTCGCAGAGCCAGGCCGCCGGGCCCTCGACGACTGGCTGGGCGAGCCTGAGTCGGGCCCGCAGCAGCTCCACGAGGAGATCTACGTGAAGCTCCTGCTGGCGACACGCGTGGCCAACGGCAGCGTGGGCCCGCTCCTGGCCCGGCAGAAGCGCGCTTACCTGCAGCGGCTGCGCGACCTGAACCAGCTCGAGGAGCGAGCGCGAAAAGACGGACGGCATGACCTGGCACGGCTCGTGCGGGGCGCACTACTACACACGGAGGCTGATCTGAAATGGGTGGACGAGTTGACGGCGCAGTCGCATGGTGGGAACGGGAGATGAGCGAGCTGGTCCGCGTGACCGACGTCACGAAGGTCTACCAGGGAGGTATGACGGGGGCCCTGAACGGCGTGTCCCTCTCCGTCGAGCAGGGAGAGTTCACGGCCATCATGGGGCCGTCGGGAAGCGGGAAGTCGACTCTCCTGAACCTGCTGGCGGGACTCGACCGGCCGTCGAGCGGCAAAGTGGTCGTGCGCGGCACGGACCTGGGTGGCCTCGGGGAGGCCGGCCTCGCGCGCTTTCGGCGCGACCACGTCGGTTTCGTCTTTCAGTTCTTCCACCTTCTGCCCAACCTGACCGCGCTCGAGAACGTGCTCATCCCCGCGCAGCTGAGGGGGCGCCAGAGCGCGGAGGTGCGCGCCAGGTCACTGCTCGACGAGCTCGGCATCAAAGACGTCGCCGACCGATATCCGGCAAGGCTGAGCGGCGGCCAGCAGCAGCGAGTCGCGATCGCCCGGGCGCTCATCAACGATCCGACCCTCCTGCTGGCGGATGAGCCGACCGGCGCGCTTGACACGCAAAGCGGTGAGCAGGTGATGGAGCTCCTCGGACAGCTGCACGCGAGGGGTCAGACCATCCTGCTGGTCACGCACGACGCCAAGCTCGCCACGCGTCACGCCGCCCGGGTGGTCAGCGTGATGGACGGCAAGATCGTCGACGACGCGCGGCTGGAAACGGCGCAGCGCACGGCTTCCGACGTGATCCGAGTCCACGGCCAGGAGGCGCAGCGATGACCGCGGTCCTCGTCAAGGCGTTCAAGGACCTGAGGCAGCGACGTCTGCAGGCCGCGGTCATCTTCCTGACCGGGCTGCTCGCGGTCGGCACGGGGACCATGGCGCTCACCCTCATGTCCCAGACGAAGGATCCATACCAGGCCGCGTTCGAGGCGCAGAAGGGCGCCCACCTCCAGGTCACATACAGCGCCCAGACGGACGTGCAGGCGCTGGAGGCGACGCCGGCGCTGCTCGGTGCGGCCACTTCCGGCGGCCCCTATCCGGCGTCGACGGTCGAGCTTCAGCTCGGCACGCGCAAGGTATTCCTCGACACCTTCGGTCGCTCCGCCGCCGGCGGAGACATCGAACAGCTGCGCATCACGTCCGGTCGTTGGCCGGTGGGCAACGACGAGATCGTGCTCACGCGCTCGTTCGCGGAGCTCAACAACGTGTCAGTGGGGCAGAGGCTGAAGGTGGTCAGCGTCCCGCAAGAGCCCGTGTTGACGGTGGCCGCCCTCGTCGTCGACATCGACGAAGGCAGCGCGGATCTCAGCAGCCAGCATGCCTGGATGCTGCCCTCGGCCATTCCGGCGGTGAGCGCCAGGGGATGGTCCTTCTACCTGATGACCTACAGATTCGCGGACGACCCCACCAGCTCGCAGCTTTCCGCTTACATGGATCGGCTGCGGACGTCCCTGCCGCCAGGGAGCATCACGGGCTCGGTCAACTATCTGTTGATTCGCAACATCTTCAACATCACGAATCAGATCGTCACGAGCGTGCTGCTCGCGTTCAGCATCTTTGCGCTGGCGGCGACTGCGGCGATCGTCGCGAACCTCGTGACCGGGATCGTGATCTCGTCGTATCGGGAGATCGGGATCATGAAGGCGGTCGGCTTCACCCCGATGCAGGTCGTCGCCGTGTTCGTCCTGCAGGTCTTGATCCCGGCCGCCGCCGCGTCAGTGATCGCCATCCCCGCCGGCGCGCTCCTCAGCCAGCCGCTGCTGTCCAACAGCTCGCACGCCCTCGGCCTCGCCTATCAGCCGACGTTTTCAATCGCCCTCGACCTGCTCGCGCTCGCGGGGGCGCTGTTCATCGTCGCTCTTGCGGCGTTGGTGCCCGCGCTGCGGGCTGGGCTGCTGAAGCCGGCGGTCGTGATCGCCAACGCCACCGCACCGAGAGGGATGAGCGGCCGGAACCTTCGCCGGCTGGCGGCGCGGCTGCGCCTCCCGCGGCCGGTCGTGCTCGGCTTTGGCGATGCGTTCGCGCGGCCGCTCCGCTCGGTCCTCACGCTGCTTGCGCTGTTCCTCGGCCTGGCCACCGTCACCGTCGCCCTGGGTCTGCCCCGCAGCTTCCTCGCCATCAACAACAGTGAAACGGGCGCCGGAAAGGTGCAGGTGGTCGTGAGGCCGAGCCCGGCATTGTCCGACGCAAGCGTGATGGGTGTGATCGGCGCGCAGCCACAGACTCAGAACGTGGTGGCCGAGGCAGGACAGAACGTGATCGTGCCGGGCATCACGGATCCGGTCAACTCTCGACTGTTCCGGGGCGACTCGTCACGACTCGGTTACCTGCTGGTGTCGGGTCGTTGGTTCAGCGGTCCGGGGGAGGTGCTGGCCCCCAAGGCACTGCTTCAGGACGCGCACCTGAAGGTCGGCGACCCGTTGCCGGCGACCATTCAGGGCCACGCCTTGAGGCTCGTCGTGGTCGGGGAGATCTACGACATCAACAACCTCGGCCAATCACTGTTCATGGACTGGTCGTCGGCCGGCTCGGCCGTGCCGGACCTGGCGCCGGACGAGTATCTGATCACGCTCAAGCCGGGTAGCGACGTCGATGCTTACATGAAGAGGGTCGCTGCGGCCGAGCCGGACCTGCTTGACGTCCAGCGCAACAACACGGACATCATCGGCCCGGTGAAGATCATCGACAACGTGCTGGTGATAATCGCCGTCGTGATCGCCGTGATCGGGATCGCCGGAGTCTTCAACACCTTGCTGCTCAACGCTCGCGAGAGGATCCGCGACACAGCGGCGTTGAAGGCGATTGGCATGAGTCCGCGTCAGGTGGTGGTCATGGTGGCGGCGTCGGCGGGGTTGCTTGCCCTGATCGGTGGGATCGTCGCCACGCCCGCGGGCTTGGGGCTGCATCACGTGCTGCTCGACCTCATCAGCAACTCGGCGGGCAACGACACGCCGCCGTCGACCTACAACGTGTTCGGGCCGCTCGAGCTCGTGGCGATACCGCTGCTGGGGGTGGGTGTGGCGGTGGCCGCGGCGGTGGTCCCGGGGCGCTGGGCGGCGCGGACCAGCGTGGTGGAGGTGCTGCACTCGGAATAGCGCCCGAGGGGCCTGTTGCCTTGCTCTTTCACCCCTCCGCTTGGGGCGCTCCCTCGAGCACGATCTCGCCTCCGGGGGTGCGCTTGATGTGGCGCACACCCGGAACGAGCATGACCATGAAGCAGGGAACCGCGAGGAGCGCCGCGGCGATCATGAGCGTCTCGGGGATGCCGATCTGGTCTGCGACCGGGCCGCTGACCGCAAAACCGATCGGCATCGCCATGAGGGAAAGGACCCAGTCAAACGAATTGGCACGGGCGAGGACCTGTGGCGGGATGAGCTGCGGGATCGTCGCCATCCACACCTCGTTGAGAAACGTGAGACCCGCCCAGCCCACCAGGCACGTGGCCATGATCGCGACCGTCGGCAGCGGAACGGCGATCGAGAGCAGCATCAGCGCGGCGGGGGTGAGGGCGAGGTTGGCGACCACCAGCGGCCGGCGCGGCATCACCCGCAGCGCGATGACGCCACCCAGCACCGCGCCAACTCCCATCGAAGCGCCGATCAAGCCCCACGCCGACGCGCCGCCCAGCTTCTGCTTGGCCACGATCGGACCGAGGACGAAGAATGCCGCGATGGCGAAGTTCCACATCGCGTGCGCGCCCAGGTTCAGCATGTACCAGCGCCGGCTCGTCACAGCCCGCAGACCGTCGACGAGCTCCGACCAGAATCCGGTACGGCCTTCGCCCGTGATGCGCGGGACGCGCATGAGCGCAAGCGAGATCGCGCTGATCACGAACGTGGCGGCGTCGATCACGAACACCCAGCCCGGGCCCACGGCGGCCACGAGGATGCCGGCCACAGCCGGGCCGGCGACCTGCGTGATGCTGCGCGAGAGTCCGATCAGGGCGTTGGCCTGCTGGAGGCGCTGTGGGCTGACCGTCTGCGGGACCAGCGCGCCTGAGGCCGGCTGAAAGAAACCGCCCGCGGCGTTGAACACGATGGCGTACGCCACGAGCTCCCAGAGCCGCGCGCCTCCGCTGATCAGGAGCACGCCCGTCACGGCCTGCACAAGCGCGCGTACGCCGTCCGTGCCAAGCATCAGCAGCTGCCGCGGAAGCCGGTCGGCCCATACGCCGCCGAAGGGCAGCGCCACCACGCGCGCCACCGTGGCCGCCGCCAGGACGAGCCCGAGGGCGGTCGCCGAGTGCGCGACGGAAAGCGCGGCGAAGGCCAGGGCGACGTTGATCAGCGAGTCGCCGGCGGCCGACCCGGTCTGACCGATCCAGAGCAGGCGGAAATTCCGCTCCGCCAGGGCGGAAAGAGCAGGTGGCAGCTTCACAACCGAGATTTTCGGCAGGTCGGCGGCCTCGCCGCCCGCCGGCGCGGTCGCATTAGCAGACCGACTGTCGGTCGGTTATAATACTGGGGTGGCGCGCACCCTGAACACGGCGGTCTACACCATCCGGCGCGAGGCCTTCGTCGACGCGGCGCAACGGCTGATGCAGACCAGCGGCTACGAGCAGATGAGCATCCAGGACCTGCTCGACGAGCTGGACGCCTCGCGGGGCGCGTTCTACCACTACTTCGACTCCAAGCAGGCGCTGCTCGAGGCCGTGATCGAGCGCATGGTCGACGCGGCGCTGGCCGCCGTCCAGCCCATGGTGGACTACCCCAACCTGACGGCCCTCGAGAAGCTGAAAGGGGTCTTTGGCGGGATCGGGCGATGGAAGACAGAGCGCAGGGCTCTCGTCCTGTCCCTCGTGAAGGTGTGGATGTCCGACGACAATGCCCTTCTCCGTCAGAAGTTTCGGCACCGTGTGACCGCGCGCATGGTTCCCGTCCTGGCCGGCATCGTCGAGCAGGGCGTGGAGGAGCGAGTCTTCAACGCGAAATCGCCGGCGGACACGGCCAACGTCCTGCTCATCTTGCTGCTGGGTTTCCAGGACATCGCCACGGAGCTGTTCATTCAGCGCCAGGCGAACAGCATCGACTACGAGGCGGTCATCAGCACGTTCAGCGGCTACACCGACGCGTTCGAGCGGATCCTTGGCGCTCCGCCGGGATCAATCGAGATGATCGACGAGGAGATCATGCAGGCGTGGTTCGCCTGAGGCTGGAAGACAAGGAGGCGTGAATGGCGGCCGTCATCGAAGTTGAGGATCTGAAGAAAAGCTACGGCAAGAGGCGTGGCATCGTCGATGTCACATTCCAGGTTGCGCAGGGTGAGGTGGTCGGTTTTCTCGGCCCCAACGGCGCGGGCAAGACGACGACCATCCGCATCCTCATGGGCCTCATGCGAGGAGACGGCGGCACCGCGCGCGTCATGGGTCTCGACGCCTGGGAGAAGTCTGTCGAGATCAAGCGTCACATCGGCTACGTCCCGGGTGAGCCGTCGCTCGACAACAACCTGACAGGTGGTCAGATCCTCGAATACTTCTCGAACCTCCGCGGCGGGGTTGACCGGGCCTACCTGAAGTCCCTGATCGACCGCTTCGACCTGGACACGAGCCGTAAGTTCCGTCAGTACTCGACCGGGAACAAGCGCAAGGTCGTGCTCATCCAGGCCTTCATGCACAAGCCGCGACTCCTGATCCTCGACGAGCCAACCAGCGGCCTCGACCCGCTGAACCAGCAGGAATTCGACGGCATGGTCAAGGAGGCGCGCGAGGAGGGACGAACCGTGTTCCTGTCGTCGCACGTCCTCAGCGAGGTGGAGAAGACGTGCACGCGGGTCGGCATCATCCGTGAGGGGCGCCTGGTTCGCGTCGGCGGAGTGGCCGAGCTGAAGGACATCAAGCGCTACGAGATCACCATTCATTTCGCGCAGCCCGTGCCGCTGGACGATTTCTCGAGGCTGGAGGGAGTCACCGAGGTGGAGCAGCTGGGCAACGGGTCGGCCATCCGGCTCGCGATGCAGGGCTCGGCCGACGCCGTGATCAAGGCGGCCGCCCTTTACCCGGTGGTCTCGCTGACCAGCTACGAACCAAGCCTGGAAGACATCTTCCTGCGCTACTACGAGGGCGGCGGCCAGGCCCAAAAGGAGGCCGCCGGTGTGGTTTAAGAGCATCTTTCTCAAGACGCTGCGGGATTATCGGGTCGCCATCCTGGGCTGGGGCGTCGGAATGGGGCTGGTGATCATCTCGCCCATGGCCAGCGTGGCGACGCTGATCAGCACGCCCCAGGCCAGGGCCACGCTCGTGTCCATCGCCAACCAGTTCGCCTGGAACGCCGACCCGGTGGCGGCGGGAACGGTTGGCGGCTACGCCACGTTCAAGATCGGCGTTTTCATCTTTCTGATCTGCGTCTGGCCGCTGCTGGCGGCAAGTCGCATGCTGCGCGGCGAGGAGGAGCGTGGCTCCCTCGACGTCGTGCTGTCACTTCCGCGCACGCGACTGCAGGTCGCGACTCAAAAAATCGCCGCCATGTGGGCCGCGCTTTTGGCCATGGGTTTGATCATCGGCGTGATGGCCTACGTCGGCGGACGGGCGTTCAAGGGTGAGTTCAACCTGGCCGACGGCCTGCTGTTCGGCCTCGACGTCGCGCTGATCTGCGCCGTGATGGGAGGCATCGCCCTGCTCATCTCGCAGTTCACCCATGAACGTGGTCCGGCGGCGGGTGCCACGGCTGGATTGCTGCTGGTCTTCATCGTCATCGACATGGTCCACCGCGTGATTCCGAACACCGACTGGTTCTCGCACCTGTCGCCGATCTACTACTACAACCTGAGCAAGCCCCTCATCCCAAGCGTCGGCGCGAGCGTGGGTGGCATGCTCGTCCTGCTCGCGCTGGCCGTGGCCCTCACCGCCGGGGCCGTGGCGCTATTCGTGCGGCGCGATGTCGGAGACGTCACCAGGGTGCCCGGCACCGGGCGCTTCATCCGCGACGCCGTTCCCAGTCGGGCCCTGCCACAGCGAGACTGGTCCCTGCGCTCGGTCTACGCGCGCAGCCTTGCCATGATCGCGCTGCCCACGTTCTGGTGGACCCTGGGCATCGCGGGCTACGCGGCCTGGATGGCGGTCGCGGTTCAGCAGATGGTCGGCAAGCTCAACACCCTGCTGAGCAGCTCGCCTAACTCGTCCGCCGCCCTCAACGTGCTCAAGAACATCGGCGGCGGGGGGACGGGCCTGGGCGCGATCCTTCTCGCGGCGATGTTCGAGCTCCTGCCTGTGCTCCTCATGGCGTTCGCCGTCACGCAGGTCAGCGGCTGGAGCGCCGACGGGGACCAGGGCCGGCTCGAGATCGTCCTCTCCACGCCTCAATCCCGCACGGCTTTGATCGTGGGCCGGTTCGCGGCCCTGGCGACGGCGACGGTGACCATCGGCGTGCTCACCCTCGCCGCCGTGGCGGTTGCCTCCAGCCTGGCCGGAGTCAGCCTGGACTCCGTCCACCTCGTCGAGGCCACCCTGGGCATGATCCCGCTCGGCCTTCTCATCGCCGCCATCGGATACCTCGGCGCCGGTTGGTTGCGCACCGCCGCCGACACTGGCCTGGTCAGCTTCCTGCTGGCCGCGTGGTTCTTCTTGAGCTTCATCGGGCCGGACCTGAAGTGGCCTGACGCGACCCTCAAGCTCTCCCCCTTCTACTACTACGGGACGCCGCTCCTCCACGGCACGCAGCTCGCCGACGTGGCCGTCCTGGTGGCGGCCGGGGCGATCGCGCTTTTCCTGGCCACGGCGCGGTTTGCCCGCAAGGACATGACCGCGTAGGAGCCTTCCGGCGGGGTCTGGGCGAGGCACACAGAACTTAACCGTTCCTTAAGAGGGGACCGATCGGGCAGGCAGTAGCGTTGTCAGTCCGTTGGGGTGAGGTTGTCACTCGTGGACAACCTTTTGGGAGGGAGCACAAGTTGAAGAGATTGCTGGCCGCGGCCGCCATATCCGTGGGCCTTTTGGTCGCCTCGCCCGTTTCCGTGGGCGCGTGGGTGGTCTTTTGCGATTGGGACCCGCTCGTGCTCGTGATCACGCCCTCCGGCCACCTCGTCCCCGT
This sequence comes from Candidatus Dormiibacterota bacterium, assembly GCA_035279525.1. Lineage (GTDB taxonomy): Bacteria > Chloroflexota > Dormibacteria > Dormibacterales > Dormibacteraceae > DATEHQ01. The sequence continues at coordinate 13,559 of DATEHQ010000170.1, read as the reverse complement.
ATTCGACAGCGTCTGGACGTCGAGTCCCCTCGCCCTGGCCGTTCCGCTGGAGAGCCACAGGGTGTCCCGGGTCTACAGCTCGACCGGGAAGCCCGAGACCGCCGTCGACATGACGATCTATGTGCCCACCGGCTTGCTCTTCCGGTACGCGACGACCGACCTGGTCACGAGCGGGCTGCTGGGGTCGGGGAAGGTGTACGCGGTCACCAACGGGAACAGCGGCACCCCGGCGCACCTCCACTTCGTGCTGCCAGAGTCCTAGGCCGGCCCATGGCGCCCAGGCGTCGATGCGATCTCTACCGCCTGGCCGTCGGCGTGGCGGCCTTGGTCGCGGGCGCGTTCACGCTCGGGCATGGCGGCAGCCCGCCGCCGGAGTCGTCGCTCGTCGCCGCGCTCGCTGTGGGCGGCATCCTCGCCCTCCAGTTTCCGCTCCACCTCAGCCTGAGCGAGAAGGTGAGCGTCGCCAGCGCGGTGTTCTTCGCCGCGGTGCTCCTCATGCCGGCGTCGCAGGCGGCGCTCCTGGTCGCCTGCATGCAGGCGATCGATTCTGCGCTGTCGGCCCTCCGGCGCTTCGTGGCGCGTCGCGAGAAGCCGCCCCTTGGTGCGATCGGGCTGACGGTGCTGTTCAACTCCGGCCAGGGCTACTTCTCGGTGCTCGCCGCGGGCATCGTGCTGGCGGCTTTCGGCGTGTCAGCTCGCACCGGCATCGGCGGGGGCACGCAGGCGCTGGGTGTGGTGGCGGCGGGCGTGGTCATGTATGGGTCGAACCTGCTTTTCGTGTCGGAGGCCATCGCGCTCGCGACGTCTCGCAACCTGCTCGAGGTCCTGGCCAGCGCCCAGAAGGTCGTCTCAGCGCAATCGGCGAGCCTTTACGTCGTCGGTACTGCGGCCGCCTTCGCGGTCGTGCGCATGCAGTGGCTGCCGGTGCTCGGCGTGTTGCCGGTGGTGCTGGCCTACTTCTCGCTGCGCCACCGCATCGAGCTGAGCCGCGACAGCGTTCGCGCCATGGAGCGCATGGCGGAGGAGGTCGACCGCCGCGATCCGTACACCTACCAGCATTCCCAGCGGGTTGCGATTTACTCGCACGCGATCGGCCGGCAGCTGCGCTTCAGCGCCGCCGAGATCGAGCTGGTCGAGCTGGCGGCGAAGGTGCACGACATCGGCAAGATCCGGATCCCGGACGCAATCCTGCTGAAGCCGGCAAAGCTGACGAACGACGAGCGCCGCGTGATGGAGACCCACCCGAGGCTCGGCTGCGACATCCTGAGCCAGTTCTCCGAGTACGGCAAGGTGCTCGAGCTGGTGCTGGCCCACCATGAGCGCTACGACGGCCGAGGGTATCCCAACGGAACCATCGGCCGGCGCCTGCCGCTGATCGCGCAGGTGATCCCGGTCGCCGATTCCCTCGACGCGATGACCACCGCTCGCGCGTATCGCGGCGCGCGCAGCTGGGAGAAGGCGATGGAGGAGCTGCGCCGCGGCGCGGGCACGCAGTGGAATGCGAAGGTCGTCGACGCCGCCCTGGTTGCTTTGTTCGGTGAGGAGCCCCAACCCGCCGCGCCCCGTACGGCTGCGGTAACGGCCTGAGCCTCAGCTCGTAACCGGCGCGAACCGCACCGCGTCCGCCGCGCCCGGCGCGAGGAACTCGAGCAGCCTTGTGGCCTCGGCTTCGATCGGCGGCTGGTCGCGTTTGGGGATCGCCTGCTTGAAAGGTGTGATCTGGAGGCTGGTTCGGCCCTTCTCCTCGACCGGTCGCCAGCCGCCGCGGACGAACCCATCGAGAAGGAGCGAGCCCTTCATGATCCCGTTGCTGCTGAAGAGCCCGACGTGCTGCCCGGCCGCCATGATCCTGGTCCGATCCGCGTGGCCGAGCAGGATGTTGTCGTAGTCGGGCAGAAAACGCGGCGGAACTTCGAGGTCGGGACTCGGGCGAGGCGCACGCGGCAGATCGAACAGCTCCCGATCCGATTCCGCCCTGAACGTGCGCAACGTCGGTCGCAGCTCCTCGAACACATCGCGCATCGCGAGCCCGGACCAGGCGTGGAAGTCAGCTGGTGAAGCGGGTCCGAAAGCGCCGAGGTACCTGAGCACCAGCTCGCGGCGGTCCATCGCGGAAGCCAGAGGCCTTCCAAGCCAGGCTTCGAGCGTCGTGAGCTTGACCAATCCGCGACCGCCCCACAGGCCGCGCGGCGGGGTGAACACGAGGGGGACCATGTAGCGCACGCCGTAGGCCATCGCGGTGCGGTCTCGACCGGGAAATCGCTCGCCCATCAAGGTCGCGAGCTCCGCGACTGTGCGCGGCCTCTCGCCCATGATCGCCGCGCCCGCCTCCGTGAACGCGGGGACGTCCTCCGCGCGCATGCCGCGGCCCCACGGACTGCCTCGCATGAAGCCGCGCTCGCCCAGCGGCATGAACAGCGGTTTCATGGCGAGCGCGTCCCTCGTCGTGACCAGGTGGATGGTGTTGCGCATCAGGGAGATGCGGACCGCGGCCCTGGTCTCCACGAGCCTTGACAGCTCTTCGTGCCGGAATCCGGAAAGGCGCGCCCACAGGCCGACGTAGGGGAGGTTTGGCGCCTGCGCCTGCATGCCGACGAGGTGCTCGAGGGTCGATTCGGCGGTCCGCCGCCCGCGCCTGAGGAGGAGCTGGCGCGCCAGGAGGGCGCGGTTCAGCGCCCGGCGGCTGAGCAGGTTGGGCGACGTGGGCACAGCCCATTATCCGAAGCTTCGGCGCCCGACCTCACCTTCGAGCGCGCCAGTGCGCAAGGCGCGCGACCGCACGACGTGTTCACCCGTCCCGCACGCACGGGGAGCGAAGTGAGTTAGAGGCCGGCCTCGAGCTTGGCCTTCTTCCCGGCCTTGCGGACCTTTTCCATCTGCTTGCGCAGACCCTTGCGGCGCTGCTCGCCCCGCTCCGGATCGAGCAGGTACGTCGCGACCGCGGCGAGGCCCATCCACATGAGAAGGCGGGTGAATCTGAATCGCATCATTCCAGTAAGAGAACGAGCGATCGGCGCCCCAGTACCTAGGTTGGTTTTTGCGCCACCGTGACCACCAGCCTCCACGAGTTGCGAAGCCCGACGCCGAACATGCTCACAAACGCGCCCGCGACGCTGATCAGCCCGCCGGTCTGGTCGCCCTGCAGCAGCTGGAGCGCGCCGAACAGGAGGTACATGTAGACCACGACCGGGACAATGAGGAGCCAGAAGCTTTGCTCCAGGCGCTTGCGCCGGCCGCTCTCGCCGATGCGGACCACGGGCCACCAGAGTCGGAAGGTGCGCCACAGGATCAACACGACGACGGCGATCACCACCTCGGCGCGCACCTGCATCGGCAGCTGCGGGATCAGGAAGGTGAGGGAGATGCCGAGCACGGACGACAGGATCGACAGCGTCGACTGGGCAAGGGCGGACCAGCGGTTGGTAGGGTCGGTGAACACTTCGATGTGGAGCTGGGTGGCGACGAAGAGCAGGCCGGCCAGGGTGGCCGCGCTGCCGGCGCAGCTGGCGAAGAAGAGGTTCCAGTCGCCCAATTGCTAGGCGGATTATCGGCGGAACGGGCGAGCCCGAATGGAGGTTTAACAGCGGGATGACCAGGCGGGGGCTGCTGCTGTTCGTCGCGATGAGCTTGATCTGGGGCATTCCATACCTCTTGATTCGGATCGCGGTCTCCGGCGTCACGCCCGCCACCCTCGTTTTCGGCCGGACGACGATCGCCGCCCTGATCCTCATGCCGCTGGTGCTGGCGCGTGGCGACTGGCGCCGGATCGGCAGGCGTTGGATACCCCTCGTCGCCTTCGCCGGATTCGAGGTCGCGATCCCGTGGTTCCTACTCTCCAGCGCGGAGCAGCGCCTCTCCAGCTCGCTGGCCGGCCTGCTGATCTCCGCCGTACCGCTCGTCGGCACGCTGATCGCGCCGCTCTTCGGCAACCGCGATTCGATGGGGCCGTCCGCGCTTGTCGGTCTCCTGGTCGGCCTCGCCGGCGTGGGGGCCATCGTCGGCTTCGACCTTCACGCGTCGGATGCCGGCGCGCTGGTGGAGATGGTGGGGGTCGTGGTCGGCTACGCGGTCGGACCGGCCATCCTCTCGCGGTTTCTCGCCGGCATTCGAGCGGTGACCGTGAACGGCATCGCGCTGACCCTCTGCGCTCTGGCCTACGCGCCGCTCGCGTTTGTGCAGCGGCCCGAGTCAATTCCATCGCCTGCCGTGCTCGGCTCTGTGGTGGTGCTGGCGGTGGTCTGCACCGCGCTCGCGTTCATCCTCTTCTTCGCCTTGATCGCCGAAGTCGGTCCAGTGCGCGCCACGGTGATCACTTACATCAACCCCGCTGTTGCCGCGTTGCTTGGAGTCGTCGTGCTCCGAGAGGGTTTTACGTTGGGTATGGGCGCCGGGTTTGTCCTCGTGATCGTCGGATCCGTCCTGGCCACGCGGCGTCGCGCCCCGTCACGTGCCCCCGAACCCCTCTCAGGCGCCGCGAGCGAACCCGGGGGTCAATCAAGCGTTTAATTGAGCGCGACGATGAAGGTGGCCGCGCGTCCAGGCGGTGCCCGGGTGGGCCAGGAGAAGCGCCGCGAGGAGCTGATCCAGGCTGCCTTCCGGCTCATCGCGCGGCACGGCTTCGAGGGGCTGCGCACGCGGGACGTCGCCGCCGAGGTCGGGGTCAACATAGCGACGCTTCACTACTACTTTCCGACCAAAGAGGCACTCATCCGCGGCGTGGTCGACCACGCGATGGGTCGCTTTCGCTCGACCCTGGCGCCGCATGGGTCGCCGGCCGAGCAGCTGCGAAACCACCTTCGCGCGGTTCGCAAGCTCGTGCTCGAAGAGCCGGAGCTGGGCATCGTGATGGGCGAGCTCGGCCTGCGCTCGTCGCGCGACGAAGCCATGTCCTCGCTGCTCGAGGAGATGAACGACGGATGGCTGATCACGATGCGGGGGCTTTTGCGGCGCGCGGCCAGGGAGGGAGCGCTCAAGCCCGAGATGGACGGCGAGGGGGTCGCGTCGCTGCTTGTGCTCAGCCTGAGCGGGCTGACGCTGCCGACGATGGCGAAGTCTCCCCTGACCGACCAGGCCATGAGGCAGCTGGAACGGTGGCTGGGGATCTCGGCGGCGAAGAGGAAATCCTCGAAGCCTTCCGTTCCGGAGGAATAAGTCAAGCAAGTGATTGATTGACCTTGTATCATCGGGTACAGGGAGATTGGAGAGTTGGCTGAGGACATCGAGCGGACTTCGACAGCACCGGGTTTCGTCCGCAACATCAACGCGATCGTTCATCGAGCGCTCGGTGTGGGTGTGCCGATGGGGCCGAATGCGCTGATCACCATCCGCGGCCGCAAGAGCGGAACCGAACGGACGACTCCGATCACTCTCATCAAGGTGGGCGGCCGGCGCTGGGTGCAGGGCGCGTGGGGCGAGACCAACTGGGTGCTCAACCTCCGTGCAGCGGGAGAGGCGACCGTGACGGTGGGGCGCAAGCGCGAAGCGGTGAAGGCCGTGGAACTGTCGCCAGATGAATCCGTGGCGTTCTTTCGCGACGTGCTCGGCCCCTACATCCGAAGGATTCCTTTCAGCAGGTGGATCGCGGGCTCGATGCTCCGCTCACCGGAGTTCCTCGACGATCCCGAGACGGCGGCGCGGCGGCACCCGGTGTTCGAGCTGAAGCGCACCGCCTGAGCGCGCCTCCCCGCGCTCCGCGAGCGGCGTCCTGACTCAGCTCCTCCAGAGCCCTCTTTCCGTCATGGGCTCTGGGTCGGCCACGCGTATGCCGCGTCTGACGGTTCGGCTGCGTAAACCGTGAAGAAGGAGTTGGACGGGTCGGTTTCGACATTGAGCGTCCCCCGGCAGTTGAAGTCGCTCTGCTCGCGCCACAGGAGCGTCGCCGGATCGATGGACGAGCCCTGAAGGCTGAAGACGTAGTTGAGCTGTCCGGCGCCGGCGATGTAGAACTCGCTGACCTGCCACCCGGAAGCCTGGACGCGGTAGACCGAGCCGATTCCGTCGGGCGTCGTGCCCACGTAAAGCGTCTGTGGAGGGCCGTACTCCGGAAAATCGCCAGGCATGTGGCGATAGGCGCCGTGGCTGCAGATCGAGTGCGCAACCGCCTGAGGACTGGCTGAATGTGTCGACGCCACGGGCGGGCTCTGGCAGGTTCCGATCAAGACCACGAATGCGACGATGGAGGGGCCGCCCCAAGCTCCGTTGGTCGCCATCGGTGACAGGGTATAGGGGGCGCCTTCGATTGAATCCGCGTTACCCGCGTTCGATGCGCGGACAGGCAAGGCAAGTTGTGCTAATGTGCTAGCACTTTGATGCTGATCGAGTTCCACCTCGACCCCAACTCGGGCGTGTCGTACTACGTCCAGTTGATCCAGCAGGTCAGGCAGGCGCTGCTCTTCGGCCTGCTGAAGCCTGGAGATCGGTTGCCGACGGTCAAAGAGGTGGTCGGCCAGGTCGCCCTGAACCCGAACACCGTGCTGCGCGCTTACAGGGACCTCGAGCACGACGGGTTCGTGGTCAGCCGTCCAGGACTCGGCACCTTCGTCGCGGCGAACGCCCCGGCCGCGATCCCGCCGCAGAGCTACCGCTCGCTGAGGACAGAGCTCGAGCGCCTGATCCGCAAGGCTCGCGTGCAGGGGCTTGACGACGCGGCGCTCGCCTCACTCTTCGCTCACGTCCTGCGCGAGAACATCAAGGAGGTCGTCGCATGATCGCGCCGATTCAAGCGACCGGACTCGGTAAGCGCTACGGCCGCAATTGGGCCCTGCGCGACTGTACGGTCCGTGTGCCGGCGGGAAAGATCGCCGGCCTGGTCCGTCCCAACGGGGCCGGCAAATCGACGTTCCTGCACCTGGTGGCGGGCCTGCTCGAGCCGACCACCGGCGACGTTCAGGTGTTCGGAAGGTCGCCTCGCTCCCAACTGCTGCTGCTCCTGGACCGGGTGGGCTTTGTCGCCCAGGACACCCCGCTCTATTCGCAATTCAGCGTCGGCGACATGCTCAACTTCGGCCGCCGGCTGAACAGCAGATGGGACCATGCCACCACCGTCCACCGGGTTCGTGCCCTGGGCATCCCGTTCGACAAGCGCATCGGACAGCTCTCGGGCGGCCAGCGATCGCAGATCGCGCTGGCGCTCGCCCTGGGCAAGCGGCCCGAGCTGCTGCTGATGGATGAGCCGGTCGCACGCTTGGATCCGCTCGCGAGACGCGAGTTCATGCAGGGGCTCACCGAAGCGGTGGCCGAAGACGGGATCAGCGTCCTGCTCTCGTCACACGTGGTGGCGGACATCGAGCGGGTGTGCGACTACCTGGTCATCATCTCCGGCGGCCAGGTGCAGGTGGCCGGCGACATCGACGAGCTGGTCGGCTCACATCACCTGCTGGTCGGCCCGCGCCTCGCCGACGGGACGGCGCTCCCCGGCCTCGAGGTGGTCAAGGCCAACCACACGGAGCGGCAGAGCTCGCTGTGGGTCCACGGCACGGTCCGGCAGCTGCCCGAGGGCTGGCGTGAGGCACCACTACCGCTGGAAGAGCTCGTGATCACGTATCTCTCCGTTCCCGGAGCAGGGTCGCTTCCACGCCCCGAGCTCCAGGAGGCGACGGCATGAGCTGGGTCACCTGGCGGCAGCACCGGCTCGAGGCGCTGTGGGCGCTTGTCCTCGGAGCGATCCTCGGGGCCTTCATCGCTCTGGTCGCCTTCGAGCTGCACCAGGCGAACTGCGAAGGCGCCGGCCAGAGCTACTGCTTCCAGAACGACGTTTGGGGCCAACTCGCCCAGCAGCTCGAGCGCTTCAACCTGTACACCTACGGCCTGGTCGTCCTGCCGGCGCTCGCCGGCGCGTTCATCGGCTGCCCGCTGGTCGCGGGCGAGATCGAAAACGGCACCCACCGGGTCGCCTGGACGCAAGGCATCACGCGGCTGCGCTGGCTCGTCACCAAGCTGGCCCTGGTGTTCATTCCCGTCCTTGTCATCGCCGCCGTGGTCGGGATGCTGGAGGTCGTCCTTATCAACCAGCAGGGCTCGCAGGCCAACCGCTGGGCGTTCTTCGACCAGCAGGCGCCGATGACAGTCGCCGCGACGTTGCTCGCGCTGGCGCTGGGCGTGGCATGCGGAGCCGTGGTCGGCAAATCGGTGCCCGCGATGGCTGTGACCCTGGTCGCTTTTGTGATCATCCGCATCGGCATCGCCGAATTGGCGAGGCCGTTCTTTCAAGCGCCGCTGGCCTTCACGACTCACGACATGTCCGCGTTCAATTCGCCTCCGGCCGGAAATCCGACCGCGTGGTGGATCGATCAGGCCTCGTTCTACGACTCGACCGGCCGACTGCTCAGCAGCGGCGGATACCAGCCCCCGGCTTCAGTCGCCTACGCGATCCAGCACTATCAGCCCGGCGATCGGTTCTGGGCGTTCCAGGGGATCGAGTCCGCGATCCTGGTCGCGCTCGCCTTGGTCCTGATCGGGTTCGCGACGTACTGGGTCATACGCCGGGTGAGCTGAGGCACCTCTTCCGAAACGGCCTGCCACCTAGGTCAAAGGCTTGCGGCCCCGCGCGATGAAGTACACGCCCGGTAAGACGAGCGCGACGCGCATCTCCTTCGATCAGTTCCACGTTGTCGAGGCCGAGCTCGCGCGCGAACGACCTGGCGAGGGCGAGATTGGCGGGACTGAGATCCATCCCGATCACGCGGCCGTCCGGCCCGACGCGCTCAGTGAGCAGGTCGATCACCCCAGATGGCCCACAGCTCGACCGACTGCCGCCTCAACCGCTCGCGCTCTTCGACATCCGTGCCAAGGGCAAACACTGGAGCCGCCAGTGGAGACGGCTTCCCTCCACCATTCGGCGTTGTCACAGCGCGATGGTAGGACGGAGCGTCCGCGCCACACGCGGGACACCTGTGATGGGTCTTGAAAATGGGCCGGGGCCAGAATGGGACGCGTGTTGGCGCGACGGCTGTGACTCGAAGGTTCAGGCCGGGCGAAATCAGCGTGTATCAGGACGTGTGGCGCGGCGCTGTATTGCAGGCGATCCCGTCCACGGTGATCGACGACGATGGCGACGTGCTCGTCAGCCACCTCGTTCCGGGCACCAGAGTGAGAGCTCAGCCGCCCAGGCCCGGGATGAGCTCGGATGGCGCGGAGGACGACACGGGCGAGCGTCAGAGAGATCGGATCTTCGCGATGCTGAACGAGCCCTCGACCGAGCTGGTCGAGCGCAAATGGACCCGCAACCGCAGGCTCATGATCGCGAAAACGGGCGCGAGACACATCGTGTCGTTGTTCTGGCGATCCGCCGATGATCGTTTTCTGGGTTGGTACGTGGACTTCGTCGAGCCTGTGCGGCGCACGCCGATCGGCATCGCGACCATGGACCTGATGCTGGACATCGAGGTCGAACCCGACCTGTCGGCGTGGTCGTGGAAGGACGATGCGGATTTCGACGCCGCGGTGGAATCAGGCCTCTACAGCCGCGAGCTGGAACGTGATGTACGAGCCGAAGCAGAGCGGGCGATCGAGGCGATCGAACGCAAGGCGTGGCCCTTCGACACCGACTGGCCGCAATGGCGACCCGACGCACGCCAGCGTCGGGCCACCCTTCCGCCGGATTGGGCGACGGTGTTTCCGCTGAGGGGCTAGGCCATCTCGCGCCGGCGAGCCGAAGCCTCCTCCTGCGGGTGTCGTCCGATGGTCCCCTCGAATATCACTCGGTAGTGGAGCATCGCCTGGCGCAGCGCTTCGGTGCCTGACGTCCCTTCGCGTGCCAGCCACCCTCGCGCCTCCGCGACCGGCCTGGGCAGGCGGTCCTGGCGGACCGGACGTCCGCGCTCGCGCAGCAGCGAGAGAACAATGGCGTCGGCCTCCTCGGCCGCGCCGCGGGGTGATTGGACGAACCTACCGGTGGCTCGGCGCCACGCTGTGACGAACTGGTTGTGGGTTTCAGCAGAGATCGGCGCGAGTCGGGGCTCTCTTGCCTGCACCACACGCACGATCGCCACGATCACGGCGAGAAACCAGAGGACGATCACGAGATCGACCAACATGGTGATCGGATCCATTCTCTACACCTCCAACTCGGGTAAAACGCGCAGCAAAGAGCCAGGCCCCGAAGAGAGTTCGGGGGAGATCGCCGGTGGTGGGATCGAGTCGAGCGGAGCCTGGACCAACCACGACTTCGAGTGGACGATGCGCAACCTGGCCGAGGACGTGCAGTTCTTCAGTCCCGCCGCGACCCTCGCCGGAATCTCGGAGTACATGGACGCGCCGCGTGGCCTCAGAACGGAGGGCGGGCCGGCCGGGTCGAAGGTGTTCCCGTCCGCTCAGACGTGGCTGCTCGACGACGACGGAAAGATCAAGGTGGAGCGGATCGTTTCGTTCTCTCGCGGCCCGCGGAAAGACAAACGCCCTCGATCACGCGCACTCGGGGTCCTTCAACGAGGTCTCGATCCGCCACGTCCGAGCACCTTTTCAAACCAGTGATGCGCGTACAACTCGTGATTGAAGGCCGGCACCTCGCGATAGCCGCTGGTCCTGTACAGAGCGATCGCCTCGGTAAGCGAACCGTTGGTTTCGAGGCGAATCACGCGCGCTCCGGCCTCCTTCGCATATCGCTCGAGCTCGACCAGCAGACGCCGGCCGATCCCGACGCCTCGCGTCTCAGGCGCGATCCACATCCTCTTCAGTTCCGCCGGCTTTCCACGGTGGAACTTGAGGGCGCCGCACCCGACGGGCCGGCCCCGGAGGCGAGCAATCATCAACGCGCCGGCGGGCGGGGTGAGCTCCTGCGCCTCGGCCGGGATACTGCGGCCGGGGTCGAAACCCGATTCGAACCGGACGTTCAGCTCCGCGAAATACTGACCGATGCACCACCGCGCCTCGCGGGTGCGAGGGTCCTCGACCGCAAAGGTGACCAGCGACGCCATCAGGAGCCGCTCGACTGTGCTCATGGCGGCCACGAGCTCTGCACGCTGCGGCTCGCTCAGCGGATCGAGCAAGCTCTTCGCCTTTTCGTCTGACCGCCGCTCCAGCTCTGCGCGTTCGCGCCGGCCGGGGCGAGTCAGCCGCACATGTCGTACTCGACCATCGCGCCGGCTCGGTTCAATCAGGACCAGACCTTGAGCCTGCAGCGACTGCATCACCCGTGTCACGTAGCCGGAATCAAGGCCCAGCCGGCCCCGCAGCTCTCGAATGTCGGCTCCGGCGCCGATCTCCCACAGCACTCGTGACTCACCGTACGGACGTCCGCTGCCAAGGAAGTGATCGGTGAAGGTGCCTACGCGCTCGGCCACCACCCGGCTGAAGGCCCGCACGCTCTGTATCTGCGGCTCCAAGATTCTCTGACCTCAGTCAGAGAATAGCTTAGTACGAGCAAGGTAACGATCACAGTGCTACCGAATTCAACGGTCCGTGCGATTTCATGGCATCCACGAGGCCAGAATGACCAGATGCTGGAGCATCGACTCGGTAAGTTGCCGGAGCTGGCGGCGAGTTCGCGTCCGCTTCCAAGGTCGGAAGTAGAGGCGCTGGTCGGGCGGTTCGACGACACGATCGAGAGCGGCGTGGTGCTATGGGCGCGGGACATCAGCGATGACTTCGACAGCGACCTACCCGGAGCCATACTCTCCCTACTCCCAGCTGGCGCCCAAGAATGCTTCGCTGTCTGGCCCTTTGATCGTGACGGAATCGCAACCGATCCAGCCCTCATCGCTCGACATATCGGCGATCTGTGGTCCCCGGCCCGAGATGACCTCTGGATTGGAGTCGTTGGAGACGCCTGGCTCGTAGAAGTCAACCATGAAGAGTTCGTGGCCTTGTGGTCGACCCCAGGGAACGGCGGCAATCAGACTCCATTCCGGCCGCATAGAAAGCGGGTATCCCGCCGGCCATATTCCAGGTATATGCCGTCACGCTAGATCCCCGGCGGCGCGATGCACACGCGGATCGCGCACCGACTGGAAATCATGAGGCGTGAATTCACGAGGCCAAGGGGCCATCGATGGGGTTCCCGGCTGTGTTCCAGACGCAGGCCCTCTACCTTGGCGCGACGCGAGTTAGGCTGAGTTCGGTTCGAGGACCCGAGGGGGATTCGAACCCCTGGCCTCGTGAGTGCGATGAATCTGCGGCCTAACGCTTGTTGTCAGATTCGCGCCGCCAGCCGAACCGTTAGCCCTGACGAGGGCCCTCTACAGCGGAGCCAGTGGGTTCGGCACGGGCCGCAAATCGATGGACTTATGTGTCTTGCGGAGTTCTTCGGCAAGGCCAACGCCAACGAGTATTATCGGGTGCTTCTCGTCACCTGAGCCGAACTCAACGTCGGTTCCCACAAACCGGTCAGGAATCGATTGATCACCCTGAATAAAGATCGGCGTCGAGCCGGTTACGTCGCCAAATTGCCCGCAGATTGAGCACCTCTTAGCGAACCGAGTCTTGCGGCGCACCGAATCAAAGGCTATCCGTTCATCCACTCTGAACGACGAGAACCCGGGCGCAGAAGGGAGCTCGATGCAACGTCCGCCGTGCTTCGAGGCGAAATCGCAAAACCGCTCTGTTGCAATCGTGTATCCGTCATAAGTGGCCGAAAGGTCCGCATAGGGCTGGATGAGCCGAAACTGTGGGTCTATCCACTCGTGATCGAGCACAAATCCACACTCTTCGCATTTGGGATGGGGCGAGGGACCGCGCAGCATGTATGACTCGTTGTCCGGATAGCTGATCGAGTAGCCCAAAAGCATCATCTCTAAGGTTGCAGACCGATGCGGCTCAGGCGCTCCGTGTCTAGGCAGTAACGAGGCCTAACACGCATCAACGAGACCACAATGCGGGCCAATTTCGCAGCATAGGCAAAGTCTGAAAACTTGGTGGACCCGAGGGGATTCGAACCCCTGGCCTCGTGAGTGCGATTCACGCGCTCTCCCAGCTGAGCTACGGGCCCACTTCGCACGTGGGAGACGGAATCGCCAGTATAGCCCGGCCCTCGGCGCGCCCCGGTCGGAACAACGGCACCGGCCTGGACGATTCCTATACTCGCCACGATGTCCTTTCTCTTCAAGAGCAAGAAGCTGCCGGAAGGGGTCGACCCCGCGCGCATCCCGCCCGGCCAGACCCTCACCGCACCCGACCGATGGCCGCTCCTGCACTTCGGCCCCGTGCCGAAGACCGACATCGCGAAATGGGACTTCAAAGTCTTCGGCGCGGTCGAGCACGAGCTGAGCCTCGACTATGGCGAGCTGCGCGCGCTGCCCTGTAAGGACGTGGTCGCGGACATCCACTGCGTCACCGGATGGAGCCGGCTCGGCGACCGCTGGACCGGCGTCCCGATCAAGGAGATCCTCGACCGCGTGAAGCCCAAGCCCGAGGCGAAATACGTCAACGCGCACTGCGAGTACGGCTACACGACCTCGGTGCCGCTGAGCGTGCTCGAGGGCGACGAGAACCTCCTCTGCTACGCCTGGAACGGCGAAGACCTGAGTCCGGACCACGGTTGGCCGCTCCGCCTCTTCGTGCCTTCGAAGTACTTCTGGAAGTCGGCCAAGTGGTTGCGCGGGCTAGAGTTCATGGAACGCAACCGG
>DATEHQ010000169.1:0-6024 GCA_035279525.1 Candidatus Dormiibacterota bacterium | reverse complement strand
TCGGGGAGCCGGCTGTACGGGTTTTTCACCGCCGGCCGGCCCGCCGCCTCAGGTCGCGCCACGGGCTCCGAGATGGCCATCTTCAGCCTGAAATCTAGCTACTTGGGCCGGATGAGAAGAGCCCCCGGCCACGGGATCAGCACGGCGCGTCAGGGGCCTCGATCTAATGCGTGTGGGGAGGGGCCCAGAAGACGAGCACGCGCAGGTCTTCTTCAATGTCGTGGAACCTGTGCTCGACACCGGTGGCCACGAAGACGATGGTGCCGGCTTTGACCGGGTGGTCCTCACCGGCGACGCGGATCGTGCCGCGGCCGCTCATCACGTAGTAGACCTCGTCCTCGGCGTGCGGTCGCTGGCGGTCGATCGAACCGCGCGGCCACACCGAGAGCCCGACGCTCAGCTTGTCCGACCTCATGAAATCGACGTAGCCGTGGCCCTCGGAGTCGCGTGGCTGGGGGTCGATGTCAGGCACCTCATGGAGTTCCATCAGCTGGCGACGACCCCCTCGGGCGCGCCGACCGGCTCCAGGCGCGAATAGGTGCCCGCGGCTAGGAACACGGCCGCCACGCGACCGTCGGCCAGCCGGCGAAATACTGCTCGCTCTCCTGACTGGCGCGTGCCGGGCTCGATCACGAACACATCGGGGTTGTCCGTCGGCTTCAGGGTTGGACGCCAGGCAGGGTCGTCGGTGGCTATGACGATGAGCTTTCCGTCGCGCCACTCCAGGCGAATCAGCAGTCCGATGTCGTCCGCGAAGTAGAAGCCGAGCAGCGGACGGTATGCCTCGGGCATGGTCTCTGGCGGCTCGATTCGTGGCGCCTCCGCCGCGACGGCCGAGCGCGCGATGGTTGCGAGGTCGATGGCCAGCGCGGCCGCGTCGCCGACACCGTTGATGAGCGCGATCGCGCCGACCCTGTGCTCGGGGTCGAAGCAAACGTCGGTGCGGAAACCGTGAAGCCCACCCGAGTGCTGGATCCAGACCACGTCACCCTTGCGAGTCGCATACCACGCGATGCACCAGGCCTCGGTCCAGGCCTCGTCGCCGATGTAACGCGGGACGTGCATCTCGCGCAGTGAGGCGCCGGAGAGCACCTGCGTGCCGCCGCGCGCTCCGCCGTCCTCGCGAAACTGGAAGGACACCCATCGCGCGAGGTCTTTGACGCACGACCAGAGCCCTCCCTCGGCGAAGGTGGTCGGCGCCGTGATGGAGACATTGAGCTCGTCGGAAAAGGAACGCGCCGCGTACCCCGTTGCGCACCGATTTGCGAGCGTGTCAGGCAGCGGCTCGTACGACGTGGTTGAAAGACCGAGCGGGTCGAGGATCGACGAGCGGACGTAGTCGACGTAGCGCGTCCCGCTGAGCCGGGACACGATCTCGCCCAGCAGCTGGTAGGCGAGGTTCGAGTATTTCTGCTGCGTGTTGGGCGGCACGGCGACGCCGACGTCCTTCATCCGGGCCAGGTTTCGCTCCACCGCTCCGTCGTAGCGACCGAGGCGCCAGTCGGTGTCGGGGGGCTCGCTCTGGAGTCCCGATTCGTGCGAAAGCATCCGCCTGATGGTCAGGTGCTCTATCTCGCCGAAGGGGCTGCGGGCTTCTCGCAGCTCAGGCAGATGCTTGACCGCCGCATCGTCGAGGTTCAGCCGGCCCTCATCGCGCAGCTGCATGATCGCCGTGCCCGTGAAGGTCTTGGTGATCGAGGCGATCCTGTAGAGCGTCGACGCGTCGGGGACTCGCCTGGTCGCGACGTCGGCAAAGCCCACGCCCGCGAACCAGATGAGGTGGTCGCCGTGCACCACCCCGACGGCTGCGCCCGGCAGCCGGTTCTCTTTGACGAAGGAGGCGGCCTTCGCCTCCAGCCTGGAAGCAATCCCCGTCAGGTTCGGTTCCACGTCAACAACTATCCTGCAGTGAAGTCTTCTGTTGGAGGTGGACATGGCGGCGATCAGTCGAGCCGATGCGGTGTGGGAGGGCGACCTGACCAGTGGACGCGGGCGCGTCAAGGTGGCGAGCGCGACCTTCAACGAATTCCCAGTCACCTGGGCGACCCGTGCCGAGCGCACGCACGGTGGAACCAGCCCTGAAGAGCTCATCGCCGCGGCGCACGCCGCGTGCTATTCGATGGCGCTCTCCAACGGCCTGAGCAAGGCCGGCCACCATCCGGAGCGGCTCAACACCACCGCGGAGGTCGAGTTCGTTCCCGGCAAGGGCATCACCACCATCACGCTGACTGTTCGGGGACACATCCACGGCATCGACGCGGCGCAGTTCCAGAAGTTCGCCGAGGAGGCCAAGGACGGCTGTCCCGTGTCGCAGGCCCTGAAGGGAAATGTCGACCTGAAGCTAAAAGCCGAGGTCGATCACACGCACTAGGCGCGAGACTTATTTCCCGGTGACGGCCGGAAAGTCCACCATGCCCTGCATGCGCAGCTCACGCAGCTGGTTCGAGAGCCAGCGGCGTGGATTCTTGACCTGCTTGCCGCCGTCGGCGTAGTCCCAGCACCTGCCCGTCACGTCGCGCACCACGAGCACCAGGCACTGCGGCTCCAGCTGGCGTTTCCATGCTTTGACCACGAAACGCAGTGAGATCCGGCGGGGCGCCGCTTTGTCCGGCAGCGTCAGCTCGCCGGCGTAGAGCTCGTCGCTCGCGTGCACGATGATTCCTCCGGCGGCGACCGTGCCGCCGAGGTTCTCGACCTCGAGCTCGATCGCCTGCCCGGGAGCGACCTGGCCCGTGAAGACGATGTTGGGCACCGGTTTCGTGGCCAGGTCAAAGCGCCTCACAGCGCTTCGCGCGGAACGGTCGGCACGGGTGGCGAAGGCGGCCGCCCAGAAGGCGAGCAGGGCGGTGACCACCAGCAAGGCGACCTCGGCTGAATTCATTCCTTCTCCTGCTTGACGTCACCGGGCTGTCGATCTGGCGCGAGATGGTAGCTCCGCGCGTCGTACTTGCGGAAAGCCGGGAGCATCAGGCCGCACAGGGCGCAGCCCACCACGCACAGGATGCCGCCCGACAGGATGGAAGCCCGGATGCCGAAGAGGGAGGCGACGACGCCGGCCTCGAAGTTGCCCAGGGTGGGGCCGCTCGAGTAGCTCAGCAGCTCGATGGAGGCGAGCCTGCCGCGCAGGGAGTCGGGGATGGTCTGGTTCCAGATCAGGCTTCGGAAGACGCCGCTCGTGGAGTCGGCCGCGCCGGCGACCGCCAGGCAGACCAGCGCGCCGGCCACGCCGGGCACCAACCCGAACCCGATGATGGCCACGCCCCACAGGGTCGCGGCCACGATGACCCCCAGGCCGTGTCGTCGAACTCGCCTGGTCCAGCCGCTCGTGAGCGCGAAGATGAACGACCCCACGGCGGGGGCGGCGTAGAGGAAGCCGAGGACGGTCGGCCCGCCAAGGCTCTGCGCGATGGCCGGAAAGAGCGCCATCGGCATGCCGAAGAGCATCGCCACGATGTCGACCACGTAGGTGCCGATCAACTCGGGACGGCTGCGCGCGTAGCGCAGTCCCTCCATCACCCGCCGCAGGCTGGGCCGAGCCGCGTCCGCGGGCGGGGGCACGGCACGCATCAGGCCGAGGCAGGACAGGCCGGCCAGGAAGGTGGCCACGTCGACCAGGTAGGTCACCGGCAGGCCGGCCACCGCGACCAGCACCCCCGCGACCGCCGGCCCGGCGACCATACCGAGCGTGCCCCGCACCTGGTTGAGCGCGCCCGCGGCGGCGAGCTCGTCCCGGTCGACGAGCCGGGGCAACAGCGCGTCGAGCGATGGGCGCTGGAGGGCGTCGAAGGCGGCCTGCAGAGAGAGGACGACGAAGACGAGCCAGAGGATGGGGTGAGGCAGGAACGAGTTCCCGGCCAGGGCCAGGCTGCCGACCATCAGCGCAAGCTCGCTCAGGAGCACCATCGACCGCCGGTCGGCCGCGTCCGCCAGGGCGCCTCCGAGCAGCGCGAACCCGAGGATGGCCACCAGCTCGACGAGGCTCAACATCCCGGTCAAGAACACGCTGTGGGACAGCTGGTACACCTGGTAGGGCACCGCGACCGAGGTGATCATCGAGCCGAAAAAAGACACCATGCGGCCGATGAAGAGGAGCCGGAAGTCACGGTGGCGCCGCAGCGGCGTGACGTCCACCACCGCCAGGTGCACCCATCTACGCCGGGCGCCGCGCGGGGCTCCGTTTGGAGGTATCACCGGTCAGGGTATTGTGGAGACGAGATGGAGAAAGCAACCTTCGCGGGCGGATGTTTCTGGGGCGTCGAGCACCTCTTCAACCAGGTTCCGGGCGTCGTCGAAGCTGTTTCCGGCTACGCGGGCGGCCGGACCGACCACCCGAGCTACGAACAGGTCTGTGGCGGTCGCACCGGCCACGCCGAGGCCGTCGAGGTGACCTTTGACCCATCGAAGGTTTCTTACAAGGAGCTGCTCAACACCTTCTGGAACATGCACGACCCCACGACCCTCAACCGGCAGGGCCCGGACCTCGGCCACCAGTACCGCTCAGTGATCTTCTTCAATTCGCCGGAGCAAGAGAAGGCCGCGATCGAGTCGAAGCAACAGGCCCAGAGGTCGTTCGACCGGCCGATCGTCACCGAGATCGTGCCCGCGCCGACGTTCTGGCGGGCCGAGGACTATCACCAGCGCTATTTCGAGAAGCATCCCGGTCATTACTCGTGCCACTTCATCCGGGGATGGGTGCCTGCCGAGACGGAGGCGGCGGAGAAGACCACCCGGTCGTAAGCCGTCCGAAACCGGAGGGCCTCCGGTTTAAGCTTTACGGCTCGTGCGATGCGACCACTGCGCTCACGACGTTCCCGACGGCACGTTTTGCACGCGGTGCGGGGCCCATCAAGGCACGACCGCCGAGTCTGGCGACGCCAAGCGTCGCGAGCATCGATACGCGGCGCATCCCGGTGAGCATGTCGCCCAGCCGTCGATCCTCACCACGCTGTTTCCCCACCTGGGGCACCACAAGATCCACGAATTTCGCTGGGCGTTCCTCGTCGGTCTCGCGGCGATCCTCGTCCTTTATGTCGCGGGCCTGATCACGGCGGCGATCCTCGTCGCCGCATTCCTTATCCCCGTCCTCTACCTGATCTACCTGTACGAGGCACAGGTGTACCGCGACGAGCCCGCGACCGTGCTCGGTTTCACGCTTGGCGGCGGCATCGCGGTCGGGATCGTGGTGACCGTGCTCGAGCGGCTGATCTATCACCCGCTCCTGGACGTCGGCAACCCCCTGCACAACGCCGGCATCAGCATCGGAGGACTGCTGCTCGTGGGCCTTCTGTTCCCGGTCGTCCAGGAGGTCCTGAAGCCGCTGCCGGCAATCTTCCTGCCCAACCGCAGGGATTTTCCTGAGACCGTGGACGGCCTCGTTTTCGGCATCGCGGCCGGCCTTGGATTCAGCCTCGCGGAGACCCTCATCGGATTTTCGACCACGCTGACCAGCCTGCCGGTGCACACGACCCCAGGCAACTGGATCTACGACCTCGCCACGATCGCGGTCCTCCAACCCCTCATGCAGGGAAGCGCCACGGGCATGGTCGTCGCCACCGTCTGGCGGTACCGCCGAGGGCCGCTGTCTGCTCGGGAGATCGGCGGGGTCGCGATGGCCCTGATCGCGCACGTGGCCTTCTCGGCCGGCACCCAGGTCTTGAAGGACGTGGCGGTCAGCCAGCTCCTCGTCCTCGTGTGGCAGGCCGCGGTCGTCGGCTCGCTGCTGATCTATGTACGGTTCCTGCTCCATCACGCACTGATGCAGGAGGCCGCGCACATGGGTTACGCGGAAACCGTGTGTCCCAACTGCCACATGCACATCGTGGCTTCGGGCTTCTGTCCGAGCTGCGGCATGGCGCTCACCGCCGCGCCCAACGCGGTCAAGCGTGGGCGCCGCCCTCGCAACGTGCCGGAAGCCGCGGAGAAGGGCTGACATGCCGATGACCTGCGCGCGCTGTGGCGCGCAAAACCCGGACGGCAACGCGTTCTGCCAGCAGTGCGGCACTCCGCTCGTCGCGGGCGCCATCC
>DATEHQ010000168.1:0-48773 GCA_035279525.1 Candidatus Dormiibacterota bacterium | reverse complement strand
ACGCATCGGCGCGGCATGGGTCGACTGGGTCGCGATGGCGCCGAGCGTGGCCATGCAGGGCGGACCCCGGCCCGAGGACTTCCTGCGCAGATTCGATGTGCGCGCCTCGCCCAATGAGGTCAACGCCGTCCTGGGCGCCCTCGCCGGCTTCTTTGTGTCTCGATCCCTGGAGCCTCCGCCGCCTGGGCTTCCCACCCTGCGCGCCTTCCAGGCTGCGCAGGGTGAGGTCGCCATCGCGTGGCTGAGCGACCGTACCGGCTGGCGCTGATCGTCGATTTCGCCTGCCTGCGTTCGTCGTACTCAGCAGGCGGACGAGACGTCGATCGCAACTGATTCCGGAGGAGGTGCTCATGGGAAGCAAGGTCGTTCACTTCGAAGTCACGGGCAAGGATGGCCCGAAGCTGCAGCGCTTCTACAGCGACGTTTTCGGGTGGAAGCTCGACACGAACAACCCTGGCGGTTACGGGTTCGTGCGCGAGGAAGGAGAGTCGCTGACCGGAGGCATCGGCGCCGCGCCGGAGGGCAGGCCCGGCGGCGTCACCTTCTACATCGCCACCGACGACCCGAAGGCCGCGCTGGCGAGTGTCGAAAAGCACGGCGGGAGGGTCTTGATGCCGCTCACCGAGGTCGCCCCCGAGACGACGATCGCGCTCTTCGCCGACCCGGAGGGTCACGTCGTCGGGCTGATGTAGCCATGGGCGTGGCGGGGGAGGCGCCCCCGCCACCGCTCAGGCGGGCCTTACTGCCCGGCGGGGACTCGGCGCAGGCCTGAGCTCCGCGCCGCTAGTCGATCACGGAGACCGGCTTGACGGGCTCCGGCTCTTCGATGATGTCGAGCGCGGTCGCCTGGCTGATCCAGTACTGGACATCCGTCGGGCGCGGAGCACCCGCGAGGCCGAGGGCCTCGGTCAGCGTGCCGTGGAGGCGAGCCGCGTCCTGGGCGCGGAGGTCCTTCATCGAATTGATCCCCAGGCGCCGGATGAGCGGCAGGTACCTGTCCATGCCCGAGACCTCGAGCAGGGTGCACTGGTGGGCGAACTCGAGCAGTCGGTCGGGGCTGATTCCAGTTTTCTTCGAAAGCCAGCGGCGGTCGATGTCGAGCGACGTTCGATGCAGGAGCTGATTCGTGTGGCGGATGCCGCGTGAGCGCAAGCGTCTCACGTCGTCATCGGAAATGCCGGGCAGGTACTCGAGCGTTCGATACACAGGCTGCTGCAGAAGAGGATATGCGCACGCGACATTCGACACGATCCTGTGGCCCTGGTCGGAATGACCATTCGCGGCGGGGGCTTGCGGAACCTGGAACTCCGTATAATCGTGCGAACCCGCCAGCCACTGGAGTAAGCACACCCTGCATCAGAGCCGGCTCGAGACCCGCGAAGAGATCTCCGGGGAGCACTCTGGCCTGAGAGCGGATTTCGAAATCGGGATCGGGCGGCGCGCGCGCCGCGCCTACGGTTTCGACGAGGTCGCACTCGTTCCAGGCGGCGTGACGCTGAATCCGGAAGAGGTCGACATCTCGTTTTCGATGGGCGAGCGCTTCTCGCTGCCGCTTCCCATCTGGGGCTCGGCCATGGATGGAGTGGTCGACGTGGACTTTGCGATCGCGATGGGCAAGCTCGGCGGCGTGGCGGTGCTCAACCTGGATGGCGTGCACACGCGCTATGAGGATTCGGCGCCGGTGATCGCGAAGATCGCCGAGGCCGACAGGTCCACCGTGAACGCGGTGCTGAAGGAGGCTTATCGAGAGCCGGTCAAGCCGAAGCTGATCGCCGAGAGGATCGAGGCCATCAAGGCCGCGGGTGTCCCGTGCGCGGTTTCGACGGTCCCTGCCCGCGCCGAGGAGAGGGCCGAGGTCGTGCAGCGGGCCGGCGCCGACGTGTACGTCGTGCAGGGCACTGTGCTGACCGCGCGGCACTCGTCCCGCTCCTACCATCAGCTCTCCTTCGAAGACCTGGTCCGCGCGTGCGACATCCCGGTCGTCGTCGGCAACTGCGTCCACTACGAGACGGCCCTCGAGCTGATGGAGACCGGCATCGCCGGCATCCTGGTCGGCGTCGGACCCGGAGCCGCCTGCACCACGCGTGGCGTGCTCGGCGTCGGCGTGCCGCAGGTGACCGCGACGGCGGACGTGGCCGCGGCGCGAGACGAGCACATGCGGCGCGGCGGTATGCGAGTCGCGGTGATCACCGACGGCGGAATGCGCATCGCCGCCGACGTCTGCAAGGCGTTCGCCTCTGGTGCGGACGCCGTGATGATCGGCACCCCGCTCGCTGGAGCGGAGGAATCCGCGTCCAGAGGGTTCAACTGGGGCATGGCGACTCCAGACCCGAACCTTCCGCGCGGCACGCGAATCCACGTCGGGACGAAGGCGAAGCTCAGAGAGATCCTGATGGGCCCCGCGCGGGTGGACGACGGATCGCAAAACTTCGCCGGCGCTTTGCGTTCCGCCCTCGGCGTGTGCGGCGCGCATGACATCGCGGAGTTCCAGCATGTCGAGATGGTGATCGCGCCCTCGATCACGTCCGAAGGCAAGGTGTTCCAGCAGGCCCAGCACGTGGGGATGGGAAAGTCCTGAGCCAGACCGCCTCGGTCAGGCGGGAGAGAGCCGAAACCTCCGCGCGCAGTCAGACCATCCTCGTCCTCGATTTCGGCTCCCAGTTCAGCCAGCTCATCGCGAGGCGCGTGCGCGAGGCAAGCGTCTACTGCGAGCTGGTGCCGGGCACGACCCCGTGGTCTGAGCTGAAGGAGCGCCACCCGGCCGGCCTGATCCTCAGCGGAGGGCCGTCATCCGTGTATGACGCAGGAGCGCCGCAGATCGACCCCGACGCCCTTCGAGCGGGAATCCCGGTCCTCGGCATCTGCTACGGCATGCAGCTCATCGCGCACCACCTCGGCGGCCGGGTCGACCCGGGACACGCGCGCGAATATGGCCCGGCCCTCCTCTCGGTCAGCGAGCCGAACGGCCTGTTTCGCGGCCTGCACGGCGAGCTGCCGGTCTGGATGAGCCACGCCGACCACGTGAGCGAGATGCCGCCGGGCTTCCACAAGCTGGCCACCAGCGGCAACTCGCCTGTCGCGGCGTTCACGGACGGCGGGGGCATCTTCGGCATCCAGTTCCATCCCGAGGTCGTGCATACGCCGAGCGGACGCGAGGTGCTGCGCAACTTCCTGTTCGGCGTCTGTCACTGCACGCCGTCATGGACGGCCGGCTCCTTCATCGCCGAGGCGACTGAGAGCATCCGCACCCAGGTTGGCGCCGGACGTGTGATCTGCGCCCTTTCCGGCGGCGTCGATTCCGCGGTCGCTGCGACGCTCGTGCACCGAGCGGTCGGCGACCAGCTGACATGTGTTTTCGTCAACAACGGCCTGCTCCGCAAGGAAGAGCCCCAGAGGGTCCTCGACGTCATGCACGGCCACCTCGACATGAACATCCGGTACGTCGACGCCACCGATCGCTTTCTCGGAGCGCTTCGAGGCGTGATCGACCCGGAGCAGAAGCGGCGCATTGTGGGTCGCGAGTTCATATCCGTCTTCGAGGCTGAGGCGAAAAGCCTCGGGCACATCGACTTTCTGGCCCAGGGCACGCTTTATCCCGACGTCATCGAATCGACCGCGCCCGACGTGGCCGCGACGGCGTCGAAGATCAAGACGCACCACAACGTCGGCGGCCTGCCGCCTGGCCTCCGCTTCCAGCTCATCGAGCCGCTGCGCTACCTCTTCAAGGACGAGGTGCGCGCGGTAGGCCTCGAGCTCGGCATGCCGGAGGAGATGGTGTACCGGCAGCCGTTTCCGGGACCTGGCCTTGCGATCCGCTGCCTGGGCGAGGTCACCGCGGAACGGCTGGAGATCCTTCGCAACGCCGACTGGGTGGTCATCGACGAGATCAAGAACAACGGCCTCTACCGCCAGGTGTGGCAGTCGTTCGCGGTGCTGACGCCGCTCGAGACGGTGGGTGTGATGGGCGACTACCGGACCTACGCGAACGTGGTCGCGGTGCGTGTGGTGACAAGCGAGGACGCGATGACGGCCGACTGGGCGCGAGTGCCCTACGAGGTTCTCGCCAGGATCAGCAACCGGATCGTCAACGAGGTGAAGGGCGTCAACCGGGTCGTGTTCGACATCACGTCGAAGCCGCCTGGCACGATCGAGTGGGAGTAGCGGGGGCTGTTCTACATTGCGTGGGCTGCGACCGCGATATGGTTCGCCTTCTTTCTGTCATGGGTAGTGGCCGAAGGCGTTTGGTCACTTAGCAGGCGAGCCAACAATCATGCCCGTACTCGGACGGAGCAGGTCGCCCAGATGCCGATCTTCATGCGGGCGGTTCCTATGTGGCTGCCTACCCGGTGGGGAGCGGCCGGATTCGGCGCGACTCTTCTTGTCGTAATCACTCTGTTCGTGGCGGCTGGCTCGTCACGTTGATGCTGGGGGACTTGCCGCGGCGTGGCCCGGAGGCCGCATGGCGCAAGGCGACGATCAGCAGGCTGCTCTGCGGTCGGCAAGCGGGCGGCGGGTTCGGAGTCGATCCTTACGCGAAATGGCGGGGCGCCCACTGGAGGCTCGTGTCGCTCGTCGAACAGCGAGTCGCGAAGACCAGCAGAGCCGCGCACGCCGCCGCGAACCACGTGCTCGACTGGCTCGTGACGCCGGCAGCGCTCGCGCTCCTTTCCTGAAGGTCGTGATCGTCGATCCGCGCTCCTCCGTTCGGCACCTTTGCACCAAACGCGTGCATTGAGTACCTCGTTTATGCCCGTTTTGCGCAAAACGCGCCATTTGCGCTTGTGAAGGTCCTCGTCATCGGGTCCGGCGCGCGCGAGCACGCGCTGGTGTGGAAGTGCGTGCAGTCCGACCTGGTCGAGCGTGTCTACTGCGCGCCAGGCAACGGCGGCACGGGGGGAATGGCGCGCAACGTGCCCATCGCCGCCAACGACGTCGTGCGCATCGTCGATTTCGCCAAGCGTGAACGTCTGGGCCTCGTGGTCATCGGGCCGGAGGCGGCCGTCGACGCCGGTATAGGCGACGCGCTCCGCCATGCGGGCTTCAACGTGTTCGGACCAGACCGCGGCCCGGGACGGATCGAATCGAGCAAGTCCTTCGCCAAGGCGCTGATGAAGCGCGCGGGAATCCCAACCGCGGAATTCGAGGTCTTCAACCAACCCTCGCCGGCGAAAGCGTGGGCGAAGCAGCGCGATGGGAGAGTTGCGGTCAAGGCGGACGGCCTCGCGCGCGGCAAGGGCGTGATCGTCTGCTCGTCGGTCGAAGAGTCGGACCAGGCAATCGAAGAGATGCTCGTCGAGCAGCGGTTCGGCAAGAGCGGCGCCACCATCGTGGTCGAGGAACGCCTCGAGGGGCCGGAACTGTCCGTCCTCGGGGTCACTGACGGCAAGCACGTCATCCCGCTTGCGCCTGCCCGCGATTACAAGCGCGCGCACGACGGCGACCTGGGACCGAACACGGGTGGCATGGGCGCGTACTCGCCGCCCAGGGGCGTCGACGACGCGGTCGTCAGCGAAGTCGTCGAGCGCGTCATGCGGCCGGCCGTCGCAGAGCTCGCCGCGTCAGCCGCCGAGTTCCGCGGCGTGCTCTACGCGGGCGTGATGCTCACGAACGATGGCGTGAAGACGCTCGAATTCAACGCCCGGTTTGGCGATCCCGAGGCCCAGGTCGTGCTGCCGCGGCTGAAGAGCGACTTCGTCGCGCTTGCGCTGGCGGCCGCCAAAGGCGACCTGTCGGCGCACCCGGACCTGCGCTGGGCGCCGGAGGCGTGCGTCGGCGTGGTGATCGCGTCAGGCGGCTATCCGGAGGAGGCCGCGATGACGCTGGGCCGTCCGATCCGCGGACTGGCCGAGATGCCCAAAGGCGTTCTGATCTTCCACGCCGGCACGAGTTTCGTACCCGGGCGCGGTCTCGTCACCGACGGCGGTCGGGTGGTTACGTCGGCGGCGCTCGGCGACACTGTCGCCCAGGCCCGCGAAACCGCCCTGTCCGGGGCGCGGCAGGTACGATTCGAAGGGGCTTTCTTCAGATCGGATATCGCCAGGGAGGCCGATGAGGGGTGACGTCGAGAGAATTGGGGGCCAAAGATCCGACGGCGATCCCTCGGCGGCGTCCCCTGGAGGCGAGCTAATGCATCCAGTCATCGGCGTCATCCTCGGCTCGAAGTCCGACCTGCCTTTGATGGAGTCGTGCGTCAAGGTGCTGCAGGACCTCGGCGTGGATCACGAGGTGACGATCTGCTCCGCCCATCGCAACCCAAAGGGCGTGATGGAGTGGGCGAGCTCGGCCCGGAGTCGCGGGCTCAAGGTCGTGATCGCGGCCGCGGGTGGCGCCGCGCATCTGCCGGGAGTCGTCGCAGCGTGGACCGACCTCCCCGTGATCGGCGTGCCCGTGCCGACGCAGCACCTCGGCGGCGTCGACTCGCTCTACTCGATCGTGCAGATGCCGGCCGGCATCCCCGTGGCCACCGTCGCCATCGGTGAAGCCGGCGCGAAGAACGCCGCCTGGCTCGCGGCGCGGATCATCGGCCTGAGCGATGAAGAGGTCGAGCGCCGCCATGCCGAGAAGCGCGCCGCGCTCGCCGGATAAGCGGTGGCGAAGAAGAAAGCACGCGTCCGGCTCGTCGACACCACGTTTCGCGACGCTCAGCAATCTCTCCTCGGCGGCGAGGTGCACACGGACGAGATCCTGCCCATCGCGGCCAAGATGGATGGTCTCGGTTTCGCCGCCATGGAGGCTTTCGGCGGCGCGACGTTCGAAACGCAGCTCAAGCTGCACGAGGACCCCTGGGAGTTCTTGCGCAAGCTCCACACGGCGCTTCCCAACACACCGATCCAGGCTCTGATCCGCGGTCAGAACCTGGTCTCGAAGCGCAACTTCGCGGACGACGTGGTCGAGCTGTTCGTCCGGCACGCGGCGAAGAACGGCGTCGACGTCTTCCGCGTCTTCGATCCACTCAACGACCTGCGCAACATGGAAGCGCCCATCGCGGCCGTGCTCAAGGCGAAGAAGAAGGCGCAGGGCGCGCTGTGCTACGCGATCTCGCCCGCGCACAACATCGAGCTCTGGGGCTCGCTGGCCAAAGGCCTGGTGAAGCTCGGCTGCGAAGAGATCGTCATCAAGGACACATCAGGGTTGCTGAGCCCGCAGGCGACCTGGGAGCTCGTCACCGCCCTCAAGCACGTGGTCAAGGTGCCCATCGACGTCCACTCACATTGCTCGAGCGGCATGGCGCCGATGGCGTACATGGCCGGGGTCGAGGCGGGCGCGGAGATCCTCGACGTCGCCATGTCGCCGCTGGCCTGGGGCACTTCACAGCCGGCGGCGGAAAGCGTCATCGCCGCTCTTCACGGCGGTGAGTACGACACCGGTCTCGACCTCGACAGGATGTGGGACGTCCAGCACGACGTCGAGGAGCTGAAGCGCCGCCACATCGAACACCTGAGCCCCGTCGCCGACCGCGTCGACGCCAGCATCCTTCGCTATCACATGCCCGGCGCGATGATGGAGGACCTGCACCACCAGCTCGCCGCGCACGACGCCGGCGGACGGATCGCCGAGGTCATGGAGGAGGCGAACAAGGTGCGCCGTGAGCTCGGCTACCCGCCGCTGGTGGCGCCCATCAGGCAGATGATCGCGACCCAGGCGGTGTTCAACGTCATCGGCGGCGACCGCTACGCGACGGTCACGCAGGAGCTGAAGGACTACCTGCAGGGCCTCTACGGGCGCCCGCCGGTCCCCGCCGACCATGAACTGCGCCGCCTGGTCCTCGGCCGCGAGGAGCCGATCACCATCCGCCCGGCCGACCTGCTCGAGCCGCAGGTCGAGGAGGCTCGCAGGCAGGTCGGCAAGCTCGGTTACGAGCCGACCGACGACAACGTGCTGATCCAGCTCATGTTCCCCGCCCTGGCCCGCGATTACCTCCGCGGTCCGCAGCCCGCGCCGGTCGACCAACCCGTCGAGAAGCCTGTCGCGGTCACGACCAGCTCCGAGCGGTCCGCCCCGGCCGATCCCGCGCCGGCCGCCGGGTCCGCGAATGACCCTCCGCCGGCTCCGGGCCCATCCGGCGCCGCGGCGGCGGAGTTCGAGGTCGAGGTCGAGGGCGAGGTGTTCAAGGTCCGCGTCAGCGGCGCCGGCATGAACGTGGCGGGGATGGGCGCCGCGGCGCCGAGGGCGCAGGGGGACGCCTCGGCGGCGCCGCCACCGACGATCGGAGAAGGCACCGTGATCGCCCCGATGCAGGGCCTCATCGTCAAGGTGCCGGTCAAGGCGGGCGACGAAGTCAAGCTGGGCGATGTCGTTGCCGTGCTCGAGGCGATGAAGATGCAGAACGACATCGTGACGACGGTCGCCGGCAAGGTCAGCCAGGTCTACGTGAAGGAAGGACAGGTGGTGTCGCCCAACCAGCCGCTCCTCGCGGTGGGATGAGAGGCCGCCTTTCGGCTCGAGGATGAAGAGAAAGCTCTTCAACAAGATCCTCGTCGCGAACCGCGGCGAGATCGCGATCCGGGTGATGCGTGCCTGTCGGGAGCTCGGCATCGCCACCGCGGCCGTCTACTCCGACGCCGACCGCGGGGCGATCCACGTCCGCTATGCGGATGAGGCGCACCACATCGGAGGCGCCGCTCCAACCGAGTCGTACCTGCAGCTCGAGAGAATCGTCAAGGTCGCGCACGACTGTGGGGCCGAGGCGATCCATCCGGGTTATGGATTCCTGTCCGAGAAGGCCGCGTTTCCGGACGCTTGCGAGGCGGCGGGCATCAAATTCATCGGTCCACCGGCTTCGGCGATGCGCGCGCTCAGCTCCAAGATCGCGGCGCGCAAGCTGGCGGTCGAACATGGCGTGCCCGTGACTCCTGGGAGCGATGCGGTGGATCCGGCGGCCGCGCTTGCGGCGGCTCGGCAGATCGGCTTTCCCGTCATGGTCAAGCCATCGGGCGGGGGCGGCGGCATAGGCATGAAGGTCGTGGAGTCGGAGGACGAGCTGGCCAACGCGATCGAGACCAGCTCGCGCGCCGCCAGATCAGCGTTTGGCGACCCGACCGTCTACATCGAGCGCTTCGTGCGCAAGCCGCGGCACATCGAGATCCAGGTCATCTGCGACAGCCACGGCCACGCGGTGCACCTCGGAGAGCGTGAGTGCTCGATCCAGCGGCGGCATCAAAAGATCATGGAGGAGACTCCGTCTCCTGCACTCACCGCCGACTTGCGCGCGGCCATGGGTGAGGCGGCCATTCGCGCCGCGACGGCGGCCGGCTATGTCAACGCGGGGACGGTGGAGTTCATCTTCAGCGATGGCGAGTTCTATTTCCTCGAGGTGAACGCGCGCCTGCAGGTGGAGCATCCGATCACCGAAGCCGTGACGGGCATCGACATCGTCAAGGAGCAGATTCGTGTGGCCGCGGGCATGGAGCTGAGCTTCGAGCAGTCAGGCGTGACGTGGACCGGCCACGCGATCGAGATGCGGATCAATGCCGAAGACCCGGTGCGCAATTTCATCCCCAACCCCAAGCGCATCTCTCGCTGGGTCGCGCCTTCCGGTCCTGGGGTACGCGTGGACTCAGGCTTCGGCCCGGGGTCGGACGTGCCGCCGAACTACGACTCGCTGGTGGCCAAGCTGATCGTCCACGGAGGGGACCGCGCCGAGGCGATCGCGCGCGCCAGCCGCGCCCTGAAGGAATTCGTCGTGGTCGGCCCGGCGACGACGATCAGCTATCACAGGGCCATCCTCGAGAACCCGGACTTCCGCTCGGGCAACCTCAGCACACGATTCATCGAGGACCACCCTGAGCTGCTCGAACTGGCACAGAAGCTGGCCGGCGACGTTTCGCCGTTCGACTACGGAGCGGACCCGCGCCACGTCGCCGCGGCCGCAGCCGCGGTGGCGGCGGTGGTGCGGCAATAGCGCCGCTCCGTCACCCGGCGACAGGCAGGCCGTTCGTGGTCGGCGAGTCCACCGTGCGTGGACGTTCCGGTCCTTTCGCGCTGCGCGACGACGTGATCCGCCTGCCGGACGGCACCGAGGCCGTTTACACGGTGCTGACCAACCCGGACTCCGCTTTCGTCGTACCGCGCTTCGAGAACGGCGACACAGTTCTGGTCCGCCAGTGGCGGCACGCCTGGGACGAGTCGTCGTGGGAGGTCCCCGCGGGCACGTTCAACGGGAACGAGGAGCCCCTCGCCTGCGCGCGGCGCGAGCTGGGTGAGGAGACCGGGCTGGTGGCGGCCCGGTACACGTCGCTCGGCGTCGTGCACGGCGCGGCGTTCCTCACGGGAAGCGCGCACCTGTTCCTCGCCGAAGGGATCACGGAGTCGGACCGCAACCCCGAAACGTACGAGCAGGACATGGAGGTGCTCCGCCTTCCGTTCGTCGAGGCCCTGGAGTCCGCCCTGAAGGGCCAGATCGTCCACTCGGGCTCCATCACGGCCCTGTGCCGCGCCGCGCGCAAGCTGGAGCTCCTCTAGGCCCGAGTCACGGACCATCGCCACCGGTCGCGCCGGCGCGTCCTACCCGGCCGGTGTGGGGCTCGACTCGGGCGACGGCGAGGGCAGATCACCGGCCGTCTTGTGGCTCGTGTGATTCACGGGCACCGGACCCGGCACGTCCAGGTCGTACTCGCTCGCTACGTTGCGACCGAGCACGTCACGCAGCGAGGTCGTGACCTGGAGCCGGAACTTCGCCCCGGGCTTCAGGTCGAGGCCCGAGAAGGTCACCGTCTTGCCGGAGTAGGTCGGGGTGATGGTGACCGGCTGACCGTTCGGGTCGAGCAGCACCACCCCGCCTGGAATGGTGCCGGCGTCGAGATCGCTGTCGAAGGTGATCCTCATCATGTCGTTGGAGACGTCGACGCCGACGACCTCGGGACCCTTGCCAAGGTCGCGCCGCGACCCGCCGGTGGCCTGATCGACCAGGAACTGCTTGGTGCCGGCGTCCCGCACCAGCGTCAGCGTTTCCTCCAGGTCGCTCACGTCGAGCTTGCCGTGCGTGAGGACCAGGCGGACGACGAGCCTCGCGGTGTCCGGGTTCGAGCCGGTGATCTCCTGCGAGAGGATGTAGTAGCGGCTGAAGCTCGGGTCGCCGTCGACGATCAGGGCGAGACCACCTGACGCGTAAGCCTGCTTGCCGTTTGCGTCGAGGTACTGAGCGGCCTGGTCGGGCTGCTTGTTGAGCCGCGCGTCCATGAACGACCTGGCCGCCGCGGTCGCCTGGTCGAGCGCCGTGGGCTCCGGCGGCAGCGGAGGTGCGGTGGCCGTCCACAGCGCTCCGCCCCGGAAGAAGGCGAAGGTGGTTCCGTTCGGCGCCCACACAGGAGCGCGGTAGGTCCCGTTCGCCAGCCTGGTGTGGTTGGAGCCGTCGGGCCGCACCTGGTAGAGCGAGGTCTCGCCGCCGAGCAGGA
Organism: Candidatus Dormiibacterota bacterium; assembly: GCA_035279525.1. Lineage (GTDB taxonomy): Bacteria > Chloroflexota > Dormibacteria > Dormibacterales > Dormibacteraceae > DATEHQ01. Next base: position 37,380 of record DATEHQ010000168.1, on the reverse strand, counting down.
TCGCGTCCTGCGTGGACCAGCTGGCATCGCCCTGCGCAAGCGTCGCGGTCGTGTTGCCCTGCAGGTCCGAGACGAGGTCTGCGCCGCCGCTCGAGTAGAGGACCTGGGTTCCGTCAGGCGACCAGCTGAGGAAGGTGGCGCCGGCCTGCCCCAGGGCCACGCTCTTTCCGGTCGAGAGGTCGAGCAGGATCAGGCTCTGGTCCTGCTGATAGACCGCGTGCGCGCCGGCGGGTGCGATCGAGGTCACCGACACGGTGCCTGTGCTGGGCAGAGGCGCGAGCTGCGCCGGTGCGCCCGTGCCCGTGCCCTGCGTGAAGACAGCGGAGGCCGTGGCCCAAACGAGCTGGTCCTTGGCCCAACCGACAAGGGTCGGCGGCGACGGCGGAGTCAGCTCGTCGGTGTGGCCGGTGGCGAAGGTGAGGACCTCGATCTTGCCGCCGCGGATGTAGGCGAGGCGGTCGCCGGCCGGCGAGATCGAAGGAGACGTGACGCCGCCGGGCGCCACGACCGTCACGTCGCCGCCCTTGGCCGGCACGACCCTGAGCGCGCCCGATGCGTCGACGAAGTAGATCGTCGAGGAGTCGGCCGACCACTGGAGCGGCGCGGTGGTGAGGCCGCCCAGCGGCGCGAGCTGCTTCTCACCCAGTCCCTGCGCGGGCGTCGGCCGCGGTGTGGGTGTGGGTGTGGGGACAGGGGGCTGGGTGACGAACGTGATCGTCTGGGCGGTGCTGAGCGGCTGGCCCGCCGCCGTCCGCGCGCCCGGCCCCACGGTGACCTGGTACTGCGTGTTGGGCGCGAGCGTGCCGCTGCTCGGCGTCACCGCCAGCGTGTTCGACTGCCAGGAGTAGGTCACGTTCGTGGCAGGCGTGATGGTGACCGCGTCCTGCGTCGACTGGTGATCCATCGCCTGGTTGAAATTGACCAGGATCGGCTGCTGCAGAGCGACCTGGTTGCTGCCGTCGAGCGGGCTGTAGACGAAGACCTGCTGCAGGCCGCCTGCGGGCTGCATCACGTAGTAGGTGACCGCACCGGCGATGAGCACAAGCCCCGCCGCCGCGCCCGCCCAGGCCAGCCCCGGCGGCCGGAAGAGGCGGCGCCACCATGACTCGCCGCGCTCGCTGACGCCCCACGCTTCGTTCATCAGCTGCCGGCGAAGGCCAGAACGGAACGCATCGTCCAGCGGCGGTTCGGGTTGCCGGACCGTGCTGAGCAGCGAGGCTATTCGCCGCAGCTCGTCGTCCTGCAGGACGTCGTCGAGGTCGGGGTCGCGGTAGCCGTTGCTCATTCCACCGGCCTCAGGGCGTCGGACTCGTCGCGAAGTCGGGTGACTCCGCGATGGATCAGGAGCTTGACCGCTCCAGGCGACTTGCCCATCGCGACCGCGATGTCCTCGATCTTCATGTCCTCCTGGAACTTGAGCACCAGCGCGGTGCGCTGCTGGAACGGCAGCGCCTCCACCAACGCCCAGATGCGCCGGAGCTCGTCGCGATGCGCGGCCACCTCCTCGAGCGCCGGTCCAGCGACGGAAAGATCGTGGAAGTCCTCCAGAGGTTGCGAAGGTCGAAGGGTGCGGTAACGGTCGGCGACGGCGTTGACGGCGATCTGATACAGCCAGGCAGCAAAGGGCCTCCCCGTGTCCTGATACCGGGGCATGGCCTTCAGAGCCTTCATGAAGACTTCCGAAGTGACGTCCTCCGCCGCTGTTTGCTCCCTCACTCGTGAATACACGAACCTGTAAATCTGCTGAAAGTGCCTGTCGTAGAGCGCCCCGAACTGCCGGGGGTCCCGTTTGGCGTTCTCGACGAGCTGCTGCTCGTCCTCGCGCGACGGGTCGCTCACTGGCCGTTCAGCCTGTGCCGGATCAAACGCAAGCTCCTCGAAGCTGGTTACGTGCTCGCATCGGTTGAAGAGGTCGATTATCAAGCGACGCGCTTAAAAGCGCCCGGGGCGGCGTGATCGACACAGCATGTTGGGCCCGCCCCGGGCCGGGCAACAACATCTGGCCCGGCCGGTGGGCCGATATAATTCGGGCGACCCCGGTGTTCATTGGGAGCAGTCGCCCTTCTTGATCGAGCGATACTCGCCGCCCGAGATCCGGGTGGTCTGGTCTGACCAACACCGACTGGAGCTCTGGCGGCGGATCGAGGTCCTCGCCTGCGAGGCATGGGCGGCCCTCGGCCGCATCCCCGAATCGGCGCTCCCCAAGATCCGCCAAGGCACCTTTCATGCAACGCAGATCGCCGAGGTCGAGTCACGCGTCGGACACGACGTGATCGCCTTCCTCACCGTCTTCAACGACTCGATCGGCCAGCCGGAGGCCCGCTACGTGCACATCGGGATGACGAGCCAGGACCTCAACGACACCACGATGGCGATCCAGCTCGTCGAGTCCGCCCGGATCATCGACCGGGACCTCACATCGGTTCGCGAGGCCGCGGCGGACCTCGCCGTGAGCCACCGCAAGACCCTCATGGCCGGCCGGACGCATGGCATCGTCGCCGAGCCGATGACCTTCGGTTTCAAGGTCGCGGGGTGGGTGGCCGAGCTGGACCGCTCGATCGAGCGACTGCGGGGCTCGTCCCACGAAGCGGCGGTCGGCCGGGTCAGCGGCGCGGTGGGCACGCACGCGACGGTGGACCCTCGGGTCGAAGAACACGTCTGCCGCGAGCTCGGCCTGCAGGTCGACGCGGTGTCGACGCAGGTCGTCGCGCGCGACCGACATTCGGCGTACATGTCGGCTCTTGCGATCGTCGCCGGCACGCTCGAGCGGATCGCCACCGAGATCCGCCTTTTGCAGCAGACCGAGGTGGGCGAGGCCTTCGAGCCATTCGGCAGGGAGCAGAAGGGCAGCTCGGCGATGCCGCACAAACGCAACCCGGTCCTGACCGAGCGCATCTGCGGGCTCGCCCGCGTGGTGCGGGGGCACCTGGTGACCGCGCTCGAGAACACGCCGCTCTGGCACGAGCGCGACATCAGCCATTCTTCAGCCGAGCGCGTCATCTTTCCAGACGCGTGCTCGCTCGTGGACTACATGGCTCGGGAGATGGGCAAGGTGCTGAAAGGCCTGGAGGTGCGGCCCGACCGCATGCTCGCCAACCTGCAATTTGCGGGAGGCGTCGTCTTCTCCCAACGTGTTCTGCTTGCGCTGGTCGACAGCGGCATGTCGCGTGAGGAGGCCTACGTGATCGTGCAGGGAGCCGCCATGGAAGCGATGCAGCCCGGCGGCGCCGGGTTCAGGAAGCTGCTGGAGAAGGATGCTGAGGTGACGAGGCGAATCGGCGCGAGGCTGGACGAGGTCTTCGATCCCTGGACGGGCCTCGAGCACACCGACCTCGCCTACGAGCGGATCGGTCTCGGGGTGAAGGCATGATCGCGGGACCCGCGGTCACCGGCACCGAGCTGCCGCTCAAGCTCTTCGCGCGAGGCAAGGTGCGTGATACGTATGAGCTCGGGCCAGACCAGCTGCTGATGGTCGCGACCGATCGCATCTCGGCCTTCGACCACGTCCTGCCCAACGGAATCCCCGACCGCGGCAAGGTGCTCACGCAGCTGTCGGTCTTCTGGTTCTCGCAGACCGACACGTTCCAGCAGAACCACCTGATCTCAGGCATGGTGCCCGACCTGCCGGCAGCTCTGCGCGAGCATCGCGAAGAGCTCGCGGGCCGCTTCATGATCGTGCGCAAGGCAAAGCGGATCGATTACGAGTGCGTCGTCCGGGGGTACCTCGCCGGCAGCGCATGGAAGGAATACGAGGCATCGCACACACTGGCCGGCGAGGAGATGCCACCAGGCCTCCGCCAGTCGGAGAAGCTGCCCTACCCGATCTTCTCGCCCGCGACCAAGGCCGAAACGGGGCACGACGAGAACGTGACGTTCACGACGGTCAAGAAAGCGCTCGGTGAGGAGCTGGCGACCAGGCTCCGCGACGCAAGCCTCGAGCTCTACAAGTTCGCCTCGGAGCTTGCGCTGAGGCGCGGCCTGATCCTCGCCGACACCAAGTTCGAGTTCGGGCTGATCGACGACGACCTCATCCTGATCGACGAGGCTCTCACCCCGGACAGCTCGCGCTACTGGGACGCGGTGAGCTACGCGGTCGGGACGTCGCCCGAGTCGTACGACAAGCAGTTCGTGCGCGACTGGCTCGAACGCTCCGGTTGGGACAAGGAGTCGGATCCGCCACAGCTTCCACCCGACGTCGTGGCGCAGACGCGTGAGCGCTACCTCACGGCGTACCAGAAGCTGGTCGGGAAGCCGCTCTTCCCACCCAAACCGAGGAACGAGCCGTAGTGCCGAAGGTCACGGCCCACGTCATCGTCACGCCGAAGCCGGTGGTCAACGACCCGCAAGGCATCACGGTGCGGCAGGGGCTGGCCACGCTCGGCTTCCGTGAGGTGAAGGACGTGCGAGTGGGCAAGTACATCGAGGTCACCCTCGACGCGGCGAACGAGCACGAGGCGCGCCAGCGGGTCGAGGCGATGTGCAGCCAGCTCCTCGCGAACCATGTCATCGAAGATTTCCGTTTTGACATCGAGCGCGACGGGCGCAGATGAGACGCATCAAGTTCGGCGTCGTGGTGTTCCCCGGGACCTGGTCCGACCGGGACTGCGGCTGGGTCGTCGACCAGGTCCTCGGCGCCGACCTGCAGTACCTGTGGCATAAGGACGCCGACCTCAAAGGCTGCGACTGCGTGATCCTGCCCGGCGGCTTCGCCTACGGCGACCACCTGCGCACGGGCGCGATCGCACGGTTCGCGCCGGTGATGGAAGAGGTCGGTGAGTTCGCCGACCGGGGCGGCCTCGTCTGGGGCATCTGCAACGGGTTTCAGATCCTGTGCGAGGCGGGCCTTCTGCCAGGCGCGCTGATCCGAAACTCATCGCTCGAGTTCCGCTGCGAGTGGACCAACCTCGTGGTCGAACGGACCGACCTTCCTTTCACCTCGCTTTGCCAGGAGCGGGAGGTGATCCGCGTTCCGATCTCTCACGGTGAGGGCAGTTACTTCGCCGATCCCGCGACGCTGTCGCGCCTCGAGCAGCGCGGTCAGGTCGTGTTCCGCTACGCCGATCCCGCCGGCCGCGTCATACCTTCCGCCAACCCGAACGGTTCGCTGCACAACATCGCGGGGATCGTCAACGCGCGAGGGAACGTGCTCGGGATGATGCCCCACCCCGAGCGATGCGCCGAGGCCGAGCTCGGCGGCACGGATGGGCTCAAACTGTTCAGCTCGGTGGCGGAGTCCGCGGCCAGGGTCCTGGTGTCTTGAGCATCAAGAGCCTGCATGAGCGCAGGCTGCGTGAGGTAGCGCTCACCCCGGACGAATACCGGACCATCGTCGAGCAGCTGAAGCGAGCACCGAACGAGGTCGAGCTCGGCATGCTGGGGGTGCTCTGGTCCGAGCACTGCTCGTACAAGTCGTCCAAGGCGCTGTTGCGCCGGCTGCCTTCGACCGGGCCCGCGGTCCTGCAGGGGCCGGGCGAGAACGCCGGGGCGGTCTCGATCGGCGAGGGATGGGCGGTCGTGTTCAAGATCGAATCGCACAACCATCCCTCTGCGATCGAGCCGTACGAAGGCGCGGCCACGGGTGTGGGTGGCATCATCCGCGACGTCATCGCGATGGGGGCACGGCCCGTCGCGCTGCTCGACTCCTTACGCTTCGGGCCCCTGCCCGAGTCGAGGCGTCATTTCGATGGGGTCGTCGCCGGCATCGGCGGGTACGGCAACTGCATCGGGATACCGACCGTCGGCGGCGAGGTCTACTTCGATGACTGCTACGCCAACAACCCGCTCGTCAACGCGATGTGCGTCGGCCTGGTGCGCGTCGACCGTCTCATGCGGGCGCGGGCGGAGGGCACAGGCAACAGCCTCATGCTGGTCGGGGCGGACACCGGACGGGACGGGATCCATGGAGCTTCGTTTGCGTCGCTCGAGCTCGACGACGCGAGCTCCACGCGCAGACCGGCGGTGCAGGTCGGCAACCCGTTCCTCGAAAAGTGCCTGCTCGAGGCGTGCCAGGACCTCGTCCACATAGATGCTGTGGTCGGCCTCCAGGACCTCGGTGCGGCCGGGCTGACCTCGTCGGTCGCGGAGTGCGCCGCACGCGTTCCCGGCGCGGGAGCGCGCATCGACGTGTCGCGGGTGCCGCGGCGTGAGCGTCGTATGACGCCCTACGACGTCATGCTCTCCGAGTCGCAGGAGCGGATGCTGATCGTCGTCGAGCGCGGCCGCGAGGCCGAGGTCGAGGCGGTCTTCGATGCGTGGGATCTCACGAGCGCGGTCATCGGCGAGGTGACCGACGACGGCCACCTCACTGTGTTCGACGGCCGGGACGAGGTCGCCCGGCTCCCGGTGCAGCTGCTGACCGACGGCGTCCCGCCGCGACGCCTGGCGGGGATCCCACCCGAGCCACCGCGGGATCTCGACCTGGACACATTGACGCCGCTCGTCGATCCCGGGGCGGCGCTGCTGCGGATGATGGCGAGCCCGAACCTGAGCAGCCGGCGCGGTGTGTTCCGGCGCTACGACCACATGGTCGGCGACGCGACGGTGATTCCACCGGGAGGCGACGCCGCCATGCTTCGTGTGAAGGGGACTCGCCTCGGCGTGGCGATGACGACCGACTGCAACGCGCGGTACTGCCACCTCGATCCGCATCTCGGTGCTCAGCTGGCGGTCGCGGAAGCGGCGCGAAACATCATCGCCACCGGCGCGCGGCCGCTGGCCGTGACCGACTGCCTCAACCTGGCCAATCCCGACCGGCCCGAGGTCTACTGGGAGCTCGAGGAGACGGTGGGAGGCCTGGCGCAGGCTTGCCGCGCACTGGAGCTGCCGGTCGTCAGCGGGAACGTGAGCCTGTACAACGACGCCTCCGGGATGGGGCGCGCCGACCGGCCCGATGGTGGCATTCATCCGACGCCTGTGGTGGGGATGGTGGGATTGATCGCCGACTACAGCCGGCGCCTCGGTGCGGGCCTGCGGACCGAAGGCGACTTCGTCCTGCTCGTCGGATCCACCCACAACGACCTCGGCGGCAGCGAGTACTTGAAGGTCGAGCACGACACGGTGGCGGGCAATCCGCCGGCGCTGGACCTGGCCCGCGAGCGCGCGGTCCACCGCCTGGTCCTCGCCGCCGCGGAAAACGGCTTCCTCCATTCCGCCCATGACTGCGCCGAAGGAGGCATGCTCGTCGCCCTCGCGGAGTGCTGCCTGCTCGGCGGCGTCGGCGTCCGCTGCCCGGCGATCCGGCCCGAGCCTCCGCTGCGCCTGGACGCCGCGTTTTTCGGCGAGTCGCCGAGCCGCTTCATCGTGAGCGTCGCGTCGCGCGCGATGCCCGAGCTGCAGTCCCTCGCGCGCCGGCACCACGTCGAGATCTCGCTGCTGGGCCTGGCGGGCGGAGAGGCGATCGAGTTCGAGGGTCAGCTCAAGGTCTCCCTGGCCGATTTGAGGCAGGCCTGGGAAGGCGGAATCACCTAAGTGTCCGGACTCCGAAGTTCCTTGCGCCTTCGCGGCCTGGGCGACCGGGCGCTTTCAGCGCTGAAGCCTGCGTCAGGGGGCCCGGCGCTTTGTCGTCACGCACCTTTGGGTGCGCTCCTCCTTGCGCCACCCCTTCCTTGGCTCCGGCCGCCGATGCCGCGAATTTCGCGGCGGCCCTCGGAGTCCGGACACTCCGGACACTAGCCGTGTGTGGGGTTTTCGGAATCTGCTCGAAGCGGGGGGCCGATGTCGCCAACCTCACCTACTTCGGACTCTTCTCGCTTCAGCACCGCGGCCAGGAGTCGGCCGGCATCGCCACGTCCGACGGATCGAATGTGCGCGTCCACCGCGGCATGGGTCTGGTGGCGCAGGTGTTCTCAGCCGAGCAGATCAAGGAGATGGGCGAAGGCGCCATCCTCGGCCTGGGCCACACTCGCTACTCGACCACGGGAGCCAGCCGAGCCGAAAATGCGCACCCGCTGCCGTTCCATCATCCGACCCTCGGTCCGGGCGCGATCGCTCACAACGGGAACCTGCTCAACGCCGAGGCGCTGCGCACGCAGCTCGAGGAAGCAGGCGCAACCTTTGACAGCGGCCTCGACACCGAGGTCATGGCGCGGCTGATCGAGCACACGCACGGACGCACGTGGGAGGAGGTCGTGCGGCGCACCTTCGCGCGGGTGGTGGGGGCCTACTCGTGCGGCATCATCACGCCGACGCAGCTGATCGCGCTGCGCGACCCATACGGTTTCCGGCCTCTCTGCATCGGCTACATCCCCCTGGCGGGCCAGCCCGCGCACGTGGTGGCGTCTGAGACATGCGCGCTCGACACGGTGAATGCGACGTTCGTGCGCGAGGTGCAGCCGGGTGAGATGGTCGTGATGGACGAGCACGGCGTGCACAGCCTCGCCTTCCAGAGCTCGAGCAAGCACGCGATGTGCGTGTTCGAGTTCATCTACTTCGCGCGGCCCGACTCCATCCTGAAGAACTGCGAGCTGGAGGACGCTCGCATCCGCATGGGCCACGAGCTGGCGCAGGAGGCGCCGGTCGAGGCGGACATGGTGATCGCATTCCCGGACTCCGGCACGCCCGCCGCGATCGGATATGCGGAGGCGGCGGGCATCCCGTTTCGTGAGGCGTTGATGAAGAGCAGGTACATCAACCGCACCTTCATCCAGCCCGACCAGTCGCTGCGCGAGGCGGGCGTGATGCTGAAGCTGAACCCTCTCCCGCGTTCGATCAACGGCAAGCGAGTGATCGCGGTGGACGATTCGATCGTTCGCGGCACGACCTCGCGGCGGATCATCGAGCGGCTTCGCGCGGCCGGCGCTCGGGAGATACACATGCGCATATCGAGCCCGCCGATGCGATTCCCCTGCTTCATGGGCGTCGACATCGGATCGACCAAGGAGCTCATCGCCAGCGGACGCAGCGTCGAAGAGGTCCGCGAGCGCATCGGCGCGGACAGCCTGGCCTATCTCTCCATCCCCGGACTCATGCGCGCGATCGGCCGCGGCACCTCTGAGCAGTTCTGCCGCGCCTGCTTCGACGGCTCCTACCCGGTGCCTGTGCCGCAGCAGCTCGAGATGGACAAGATGCAATTCGAGCTTCCCACCAGGCCGGATCGAGTCCCGGAGCCGCCCGCGCCCCAGCTCGCGAAGATCTAGCCATGGCGAGCGAGGGCATGTCGTACGCCGCGGCCGGCGTCGACATCGAGGCGTACGAACGCGCGCTGGAGCGGATCAAGCCGATGATCGCGACCACCTACGGCGAGGAGGTCGCGGCCGGCGTCGGCCCTTTCGCGGGCCTGTACGCGCTGCCTGGCGGCGGCCACCTTGCCGCCAGCGCCGACGGCGTCGGCACCAAGATCAAGGTTGCGATCGCGGCCGGGCAGCACCGGGGGATAGGGATCGACATCGTCAACCACTGCGCCAACGACATCGCCACCGCAGGCGCCCGGCCGCTCTTCTTCCTTGACTACTTCGCGACGGGAAAGCTCGACCCGCAGGTCCTCGTGCAGGTGGTCGAAGGCATGACCGAGGCGTGTCGGGCCGCGGGGTGCGCGCTTTTGGGCGGAGAGACGGCCGAGATGCCCGGGGTGTACGCGATCGGTGACTATGACCTCGCCGGTTTCGTCGTGGGCCTGGTCGATGCCGGCGCGCGTCGCCCGCCTGTCGCGGCCGGTGACGTGCTGGTGGGACTGAGGTCGAGCGGCCTGCACACCAACGGCTATTCCCTGGCCCGGAAGGTCTTCGAGGGAAGTTCCCTACAAGTGCCCTTCGGAGACCCAGGACAGCAGTTGTGGCAGGTGCTGCTCGAGCCACACCGGTCCTACCTCCAGGACCTGGGACGCATCCGCTGGAAGGGCGCCGCGCACATCACCGGCGGCGGCATACCGGGCAACCTGCCGCGCTGCCTGCCGGAGGGTCTCGGCGCTCGAATCGAAAGAGCGGCGTGGGAGCCCAACCCGATCTTTCGGGAGATCAAAAAGCGAGGGCGCGTCTCGGACGACGAGATGTGGGGGACGTTCAACATGGGGTTGGGCATGATCCTGGTGGTCGATCCGTCGGATGTCCCGGAGGGCGAGACGGTCGTGGGCGAGGTCGTGCGCCGGCCCGGCCCCGACAGGGTGGAGATCCGCTGAGGCTCGGTGTTTGCGTGTCCGGCCAGGGCACGAACCTGCGCAACCTGGTCGAGCGCGGCCTCGAGGTCGTGGCGGTCGCCACCAACCGGCCCTCATGCGGCGCGGCCGGGTTCGCCCGGCAGAGACGAATCCCACTCGGCGAGCTGTCGCAGAAGGGCTTCGCCTCGGCCGAGGCGCGAGATGAAGCGATGCGCGACTTCTTCCGCGGCCACGGCGTCGCGCTGGTCGTCGACGCCGGCTACGACCGCGTGCACACGCAGCCTTTCCTCGATGCCTACGCCGGGCGCATCCTCAACGTCCACCCTTCTTTGCTCCCGCGGTTCGCAGGCGGGATGGACGCAGTGGAAAGGGCGCTGGCGAGCGGCGAAAGGGTGACGGGTGCCACGGTGCACGTCGTCACTCGCGACCTCGACGCCGGTCCGATCCTGCTCCAGGAAACGGTTCCGATTCTCGAAGGCGATACCGTTGAGAAGTTGAGGCTGAGGGTGCACGAGGCTGAGCACCGCATCCTTCCGCAGGCGATCCGGCTCATGGAGGCGCGAATTGCCAACGGCTCTGCTGTCGGTTAGCGACAAGGCCGGTCTAGCCGCGTTCGCGCGTGGGCTGCAGCGGCTGGGCTATGAGCTCTATGCGACAGGCAGCACCCTCGAGGCGATCCATGACGCCGCCGTGGAAGCGCGCCCGGTGAGCGACCTCACGAACTTTCCCGAGATGATGGACGGCCGGGTCAAGACCCTGCACCCGGCCGTGCACGGCGGCATCCTCGCCAGGCGCGACCGGCCCGAGCACATGAGGTCGCTCGAGGAGCACGGTCTTCGTGAGATCGACCTCGTTTGCTGCAATCTCTACCCCTTTGTCGCCACCGTCACGCGGCCCGGCGCGAAGCTCGAGGAGGCCGTGGAGCAGATCGACATCGGCGGCCCGGCGATGATCCGCGCCGCGGCCAAGAACCACGAGTCGGTCGTCGTGGTGGTGCGGCCGGAGCGGTACTCCGAGGTGCTCGGCGCGCTCCACGACGGCGCGGTGGACGGTGCGATGCGGCGCCGCCTGGCGGCCGAGGCTTTCGCGCACACCGCGTCGTACGACTCGTGGATCGCCGCCTACCTGCGTTCAGGGCAGCCCACCGGCTTTCCCGCCGAGCTTCCTTTCGCCGGGGTGCTCGCGCAAGCGCTGAAGTACGGAGAGAACGAGCACCAGAGGGCGGCGTTCTATCGCTTCGGCCCCGACCCTGGCGGGCTGGGCGGCGCCACACAGCTGCAGGGCAAGGAGCTCGGCTACAACAACATCCAGGACGCGGCGGCGGCGCTGCTGCTCGTGAGCGACTACGAGCGACCGGCCGCCGCGATCGTGAAGCACACCAACCCGTGCGGGCTGGCGGTGGCCGAAGACATCACCCGCGCCTACGTGCGTGCGTACGAATGCGACAAGGTCTCCGCCTTCGGCGGCATCGTGGCGGTGAACCGCCCGCTCGACCGGGCCACGGCCGAGCACATCGTGCAGATCGTCACCCATGTCGTGATCGCACCCGAGGTGCTCGACGAGGCCAGGGATACGCTCGCGCGGCGCAAGGGAATGATCGTGCTCGCCGCGCCGCCGGTGACCAACGCCTACTTCGACTATGACGTCCGCACAGTGCCGGGCGGATTCCTCGCCCAGGAACAGGACCGCATGAGGTATGAGCGATCGGACGCCCGAGTCGTCACCCATCGCGCTCCAACCGAGGCGGAGTGGGAGCAATTGTGGCTGGCATGGACGGCGGTCAAGCACGTCAAGTCGAATGCCATCGTTCTCTTCAAGGACGGCGCGGCGGTCGGCGTCGGCGCAGGTCAGATGTCGCGCGTGGAGGCCGTCCAGCTCGCCGTGCTGCGCGCCGGCGACCGTTCGCGCAGCGCCGTGATGGCGTCGGATGCGTTCTTTCCATTTCCCGACGGGCTGCAGTTCGGAGCCCAGGCAGGCGTGACGGCAGTCATCCAGCCCGGGGGCTCGGTGAAGGACGAGGACGTCGTCGCGGCCGCCGACGCCGCGGGCGTCGCGATGGTGATGAGCGGGCGCCGGCACTTCCGGCATTGAGCCGCCGTTTCGGTGAGGAGGGACGCAAGCTCTCCTACGGCACCTATCTCAAGGTGCCCGAGCTCCTGCGGCTGCAGCAGCGGCTGACCGAGGAGCACGACGAGCTGCTCTTCATAGTGGCGCACCAGGTTTACGAGCTGTGGTTCAGGGTCGTGCTCTACGAGCTCGAGGCCGCGCGCGACCGCATCGCGGCGGACGACATCTTCTTCGCGCGGCACTATCTCCATCGCGTGCACGTGATCGAGAAGCTGCTCGTGGAGCAGATCGAAGTCCTGGAGACGATGTCGCCGCAGGACTTCCTCGCCTTCCGCTCGCAGCTCGCCCCGGCAAGCGGCTTTCAGTCGGTCCAGTTCCGCGAGATCGAGTTCCTCTCCGGATTGAAGGAGCCGAAGTACATCGTGCGTCTCGAAGCGTCTTCGGAAGAGATCGACCGGCTGCGCAGGCGCCTCGAGGAGCCGTCGGTCGATGACGCGTTCCGAGCGCTGGTCGCGCGGCGCGGCTCGCCGTCTCTGGTCGAGATATTCCGGGACCGCGAGCGCCACGGTGACCTCTTCGATCTCTGCGAAGCGCTGGTCGACCACGACGAAGCGTTCGCCCACTGGCGTGCGCGGCACGTGCTGATGGTGGAGCGGCAGATCGGCGGCAAGACCGGCACGGGCGGCAGCAGCGGGGCGGGCTACCTGCAGACCACGCTGGACAAGCGCTTCTACCCTGAGCTGTGGGACGTACGGTCGAACCTGTGAGCCGGGGCTTCGAGGGCGAGCGACCGGAGCACCACATGAAGAAGACGCGCGTGGAGCACCCGCGCGTGTCTTGCGGAACGTGCCGGATGTTCGACGGCACCGCATGGTGCCGGCACTGGAACTTCCACACCACCGCCGAGTCGCCGCCCTGCCGCTTCTACCGCGCCGCGGGACCTCTAGTGAAGGAATCCGGGTAGCACGAACAGGATCAGCAGGACGAGCCACATCCCCGCGTAGACGTACACGCCGGGGCGCCTGAACATCCCGGCGCCGGGGTTGGCCGGTGGCCGCACCGCCGTGGCCGGGTCAGGTGGCGGCAGGCGCGTCAGCTTGCGCAGGTTGACGACGTTGATCAGCGCTGTGATCGGTGCGACGAAGAACGAGATGAAGCCCCACCAGCCGCGCCACAGCGTCGTGTCGGTCATCCGGCGCCAGACAGACAGCCCGCAGGTGCGGCAGAACGGCCCGTTCAGGTGCTTGAACTGCATCAGATCACAAAGCCGTTGTGTTCGTAGATGGTCATCGGTACGGCCGGAGTGGAGCCGCAGAAGCGGCAGCGCACGGCTCCTGAGTGGAAGGGCGCGGGGGCCTGGGGAGGTTGCCCCCCCACCGCGGCGTATGCCGCGGCGGCCGCGTCCGAGGCGCCGTGCCCCGCCTGGAGTGACAGGAGGGCGGCATCGAGGGCTGCCTTGCGCCGCCACTGGTCGCCGCCGATCTGCCGGTCGACCCACTCGGCCCACTGCCGCCGGGTCGGCTCGTCGATCACCGGTTCACTGTAAAACCGCCGCGAAAGCTTTAGGGGTTCGACTCCCTCCCGGCCCACTTGAACTCGGAACCGTCAATGACTTCTTGACAAACGTGACACCATGGGTCGGTTTGACTGGCAATTTGACTGGCAGCTGACGGACGGGCGTTACGCTAATACGTGCTCGCGGCAAACTCATGTTCGGGAGCGCTTGTGTAACCGAACGTTCTCACCGAGCGATGTGTAACCGAACGGTGACACGGATATACTAGTAACCGAACGGTGACAACATGAGAGTACGGACAGGAACCGACGTAGGTAGCCGCGTGCGGGCATTGCGGGCCCGTAAGGGTTTGTCCCAAAGCCAAGTTGCCACTCAGGCAGGGGTTTCACGGAAATGGCTCTCTGACCTAGAGCGCGGCAAGGCGACCGTTTCGCTCGACTTGCTATTGCGCGTCGTGGCGATCCTCGGTGGAGAACTCGACCTGCGGCCCCGATCGGATAGACAAAACGTCGACGTCGGAGCGATCGTGGATGCCCATCGGCGGCCATGAGAAGAACGCTCGTGGTGCTCATGGAAGGCCACGTCGCGGGTCGGTTAGACGACGCCGATGGCACGACATCCTTTGCATACGCGCCTGAATATCAGGAGGCAGGGGGAACGCCGCTATCAGTTTCGATGCCGATCACCAAAGATCGGCATGGTCCGGAGGTAATCACCCCCTGGATAGCGGGTCTGCTGCCTGAAGACGACGCGGTCCTGAGAGCTTGGGGCAGACGATTCCAAGTCTCCGCCAGTTCGCCGTTCCAACTGCTCAGTACGCCAGTCGGCCACGACTGTCCGGGAGCAGTGCGTTTTTGTCGTCAGGCGGACGTAGACGCGCTGCTCAACGGCGGTGGTTCGGTGGAGTGGCTCAGCGAGGAGGAAGTCGGCGAGAGACTTCGGGGTCTTCGTGCCCAACCGACTTCTTGGTTAGGCCGGGATTTCACGGGCCAATTTAGCCTGGCGGGGTCACAGTCAAAAACAGCGCTCCTATTCCTTGATGGCAAATGGGGCGTGCCATCCGGTGCGCGTGCGACTTCTCACATTCTCAAACCGCCGATCGAAGGGCTCGAGGATCATGAGCTGAATGAGCATCTCTGTCTGGAGGCGGCTCGGACCCTTGGCTTGGCCACAGCGCATTCCACTGTTACCAAGTTCGCGGGCGCGCCGGCGCTCGTCGTTGAGCGTTATGACCGGCTTAGACGCGGATCCGAAGTGATTCGGGTGCATCAGGAAGACATGTGCCAGGCCCTATCTGTCGCGCCTCGATACAAGTATCAGAACGAAGGCGGACCGGCTCCTGCCGACATCGTTCAGTTGCTGCGAAAGTTGGCGCCCACTCCGCAGGCCGCCCTCGCCCAAATACGATCTTTCATCGAAGCCCTCATTTGGAACTGGCTAATCGGCGGAACCGATGCTCATGCAAAGAACTATTCGTTATTGCTGTCTGGAAATGACACCGTGCTCGCACCGCTCTATGACGTTGCATCGACGTTGCCGTACGCAGAGTTCGACATTCACAAAATGAAACTAGCAATGAAATTTGGTGGCTCCTATGAGATGCAGCCATACTCGAATCCGTTTGCCAAAGCCGCCACCGAACTCAGTGTTGATCCGGAGTGGTTCTTGCAGAGGGCGAGAGAGCTTGCGCAGGGGGCACCCGAGGCGATGGCAGATGTGGCTGCAAGAGCGACTGTCGCTGATTCCGGTAGCTCGCTGCCCGGACGCCTGGTGGACGCTGTCGCGAGGCGCGCACGAGAGGCCCTTCATTCAATTTCCACAGCTCGGCAGAAATAAGTCGCAATCAAGGGGCCACGTCGATAAGGGCGTGCCGATGGCTTCAGCAGTCATGACGCGGATCCACGGCGGGGAGGGTCGACAAACGTTTCAACGACGTTGTTCCAGTTCACCGCCGTCAGGATTTCGCTGAAAGAGGTGCTGCCTGGATCAGCTGGCGTCAGCGCCCGATTCGGACTGCTTTTCGGCGGTTTGTAAAACCGCCGCGAAAGCTTTGGGGGTTCGACTCCCTCCCGGGTTGAACTTGCAGCGGCCCCTGGTTTAAGAAGCGAGCACGGACCGCTTGCGCGACCCGTGCTCGATTGGTCGAGTTCTCCTTATGCGGCTTCGCTCTCGGTGCGACGCTCCTCGTATGCAGGCCGCTCGCGTCCGCGCTGACCCCGCCCGTCACCCGAGCGAAGCACCGTCAGGACCAGGCT
This sequence comes from Candidatus Dormiibacterota bacterium, assembly GCA_035279525.1. Classification (GTDB taxonomy): domain Bacteria; phylum Chloroflexota; class Dormibacteria; order Dormibacterales; family Dormibacteraceae; genus DATEHQ01. The sequence goes on along the minus strand of DATEHQ010000168.1, from coordinate 21,452 downwards.
CAGTCCGGCGGCGACGCACATCGCGGCGATGAAGAAGGCGAGCTGATAGCCGCCGGTCAGAGCGCTGGACAGCGATTCGCCCTGCGCGAGGAGAGCTTTTGCGTGCTCGCTCGAGATCGTGCCGACCGACGCGAGGCCCACCGCGGCGCCGATCTGCATCGTCACGTTGCCGAAGCCAGATGCGAGTCCGGCGTCGGCCGCCGGTACCTCGGACATCGAGATGGTGAGCAGCGGCATGAAGGACATCCCGCCTCCGAGCCCGAACAAGAGGTATGCGGCGAAGATGCGCGGGAAGTAGCCGGACTGCTCGTCGGCGCCCGCCAGGAGGAGCAACGCGGAGGTGATCGTCACCAGGCCGGCGATCGCCATGGTCCGCGGGCCGAACCTCTGCATCATCCTGGCCGAGATGCCTGTCGAGAGAAGAGCGAGCGTGACCGTGGCCGGGAGGAACGCCAGCCCCGTGCCGAAGGCGCTGAAGCTCTTGATGTGCTGCAGGTACAGCGCGCCCACGAAGAAGTTCGTGAACATGCCGGAGAAGAGGAATGCCCGCACGACGCTCGCGCCGGTAAGCGAACGCAGCCGCAGGATGCGGAGCGGCACGAGCGGGTTGGCGATCCTCGACTCGAGGACGGCGAACGCCGCCAGAAGGCTGGCCGCACCCCCGCCGAAGCCCAGGGTGTGGGCCGAGGTCCAGCCGTAGTCCGCGGCGGTCACGATCGCGTAAACACCCACCATCACCGCGGCCGTGATCAGCACGGCTCCCGCGACGTCTACGCCGTGGCGCAGGCCGGGGCCCGGGTTCTCGTCGATCAGCCACCAGCCGAAAGCGAGCGTCGCGATGCCGATGGGCAGGTTGATGAAGAAGATCCAGTGCCAGTTGACCAGCTGGGTGAGAACGCCGCCGGCCAGGAGGCCGATCGAGCCACCGCCGGCCACGACGAAGGTGAAGACGCTCATCGCCTGGGCGCGCTCGGTGGGCTTCTGAAAGCCGGTGACGAGGATGGCGAGGATCACGCCCGCGGACAGCGCTCCGCCGAGTCCCTGTGCGAACCGGGCGGCCACCAGCTCGGCCACGCCGTGCGACATGCCGCTGGCAACCGAGGCCGCCGTGAAGACGACCACGCCGGCCAGGAACACCTTCCGCCGGCCGATGAGATCGCCGACCCGGCCCGCGACCAGGAGGAAGCTGCCGTAGGCGATCAGGTATGAGTTCATGACCCAGGTCAGGTCGGCCTGGGTGAACTTGAGGTCGTGCTGGATGGTGGGGAGGGCGACGTTGACGATCGTCGAATCGAGGACGATCATCAGCTGCCCGAAGCAGACCACGACCAGGGCCAGCCAGCGTCGAATATTGCGATCCAATCTCACTTCTCCCTTAGAATCCGGTTGCGATGACGATCACTATAACAGGATTGGGATCATCCTTATTTCGGGATTATTCAGGAGCAGTGAGAAGTTAAAGGTTGGTGGTAGGATCGGAATGGTTGTGAAGAAAGAAGGGCAGGGCGCGGAACCAGGGTTCGTCTCGCTCCTGACCCAGGTTCACAAGGCGCTGAACCGCCGCACCAGCGAGGAGCTGCTGGGCATGCGGTTCAAGCCCTACATGGTGCTGGGCTACGTCCGCGACCACCCGGGCACCAGCCAGCAGGAGCTGGAGAGCGCCCTCTTCATGGACGCCAACAGCGTCGTCCTGATCCTCAACGAGCTGGAGCTGGCCCAACTTTCGATCCGGCGCCGCGACGCGGCCGACCGCCGGCGCCACATCGTCGAGATCACGCCTTCGGGGCGCCGCGCGCTGGACCGTGCCGACAAGGCTCGGGACAGCCTCGAGGACGAGGTGCTCAACGGCCTGTCGGTCGACGAGCGGAAGACGCTGCGTTCCTTGCTCGAGCGCGTGCTCGAAGGGCTTTACTCCGAAGCTCGGGCCTGACCGAGGGTCCGGCCGCCACCATCGCCGCTGCTGTTCAGGCTGTTCAAGCCTGCGCTCCCCGTCTAGTTCAGGCGTTCGACGATCATGGCCATCCCCTGGCCGCCGCCGACACACATCGTCTCCAGGCCGAAGGTCTTGTCCTTCTCCCGGAGGCCGTTGAGCAGCGTGCAGAGGATGCGGGCGCCCGTCATTCCAAACGGATGACCGAGCGCGATCGCGCCGCCGTGCGGGTTGAGCTTGTCGCTGAACGGGTCGACTCCGATGCCGCGGGCGGACGGGATCACCTGGGCCGCGAAGGCTTCGTTGATCTCGACGATGTCGATGTCGTCGATCGACATCCTGGCCCGCTTGAGCGCCTGCTTCGACGCGTCGATCGGACCAAGACCCATGAACTCCGGCTCGAGCGCGGACAGACCCGTCGACACGATGCGAGCCAGCGGCTTCAGCCCAAGCTCCTTCGCCTTGCTGTCCGACATCACCACCACGGCCGCGGCGCCGTCGTTCAGCGGGCATGAGTTGCCCGCGGTCACCGTGCCGTCCTCGCGGAAGGCGGGCTGCAGCATCGCCAGCACCTCCACCGTCGTGCCCGGCCGCGGGCCGTCGTCCTTGGTGAAGGTCTGTCCGTTCGGCAGCGGCACGGGGATGATCTCCCGCTCGAAGAATCCGTTGTCGCGTGCCTTCACCGCAGCCGCCTGGCTCTTGACCGCGTATCGGTCCTGCTCCTCGCGGCTGATCTTCTCGCGACGCGCGACGTTCTCCGCGGTCTGCCCCATCGCCATGTAGATGTCCGGGTATTCCTCGGCGTTGCCCGGAACGAGCCTCGGGTTGTAGGTGTCGGGCGCGTCGGGGTATCCGCTCCCGTACCGCGACACGCATTCGACGCCCACCGAAAGGAAGACGTCGCCCTCGCCGGCCTCGATCGCGTGCTTGGCGATCCGCGTGGTCATGAGGGAGGACGAGCAGTACCGGTTCACGGTCACGCCGGGCACGTCGAGCCTCGACAGGACGGAAACGACCCGCCCGATGTTGTGGCCCTGCTCGCCGCCGGGCAGTCCGCACCCGCAGATCAGGTCTTCGATCTGGTTTGAGTCGAGCTCCGGCACCCGTTCCAGGACTTTCGTCACGACGTACGCCGCGAGGTCGTCCGGGCGAACGTCCACGAGCGAGCCTTTGCGCGCGCGCCCGATCGGTGAGCGCCCCAGGGCGACTATGACGGCTTCGGTCATGCGTCGGTTATACGCCGAACCGTGAACCGCCTCAGGCGCGGGGCCGGCCGAAGAGCACGAACCCCCAGAACCCTGCATACATGAGGGCGATGATTCCCAACACCGCAAGCCCGTCCTTCGTCACCCAGCCGCTGAAGGCGAGCACGAGCCACAGGGCGGGGAGCCACAACGCGCCTGCGAGCTCACGACGTCCGACCGGACGGTAGCGCCGGGCTTCCATCAGCAGCTCGCGCGGCAGGCGCTCGTCGGGATCGAGCGGCTTGAAGATCGTGTACATGCTGGGGCGTTCCAGGCTCCTGAGGTCCCGCTCCTCGAGTCGTCGTGCCATGGGCCTTCCGACTATCAGTTTGCCACCGCGGAGGGCTACTTGCCGCGATCAGTACGCGGTGTTGCCGCCGCCTTGCCGGCTCGCCGGGCGGTGGATGGCCTGGCCGCCGCGGCCGTGCTCTTGGGCTTTGGCTTGACGGTTCCCGTCCTGGCCTTCGGCCTGGCGGCGGAAGCCTTCGCAGCCGCCGCTTTCGCGGGCTTCGAGGCCTTCACCGCTTTCGCCGCGCCGCGGGCGGCCGGCTTGCCTGCCGGCTCTTCCGGCTTGACTGAGCTGATCCCCGACGCGGGAGACGAAGGAGTCGCGGCGGGCGACTCGACGGCGGCGACCGCTTCGGCGGCCTCCTCCTGTGCGGGAGCCGCACCCATCGTGCTGGAGAGGGTGCGGTGGCACGTCTCGCAGGTGACGATCGCGCGGACGAGGCCGCCGAGTCGGTGCTCCTCGCGCCGCAGCGTACGACTGTGGTTGCAGAAAGGACAGTAAGCCACCTCGGTCGTGACCGTCACGCTTCCTGGACGCTTCGCCATGTCGGGGACACGTTACCGGTTTCGGATTCCTGATACTCTTTGGCCCGCGATCCTTTAAGTCCCGTCCAGAGAGACGTGGGAAGGAGGTTTTTTGATGGCCGTCGGACAGCGGCTGCGGCATGTGATCGAGAGCCAGCAATTCTCTCGCGCCCTGCTCGAGGAGCTCTTCGCGCGATCTGAGGAGATCAAGCGCGAGCCCCACCGTTTCATTGGCCGCCTCGCGGGCCAGGTCATGGCGGCCCTGTTCTACGAGCCGTCGACCAGGACCCGTCTCTCGTTCGAGGCGGCCATGCTGCGGCTCGGCGGTCAGGCGATGGGCACCGACAACGCGCGCGAGTTCTCTTCCGCCGCGAAGGGCGAGACGCTCGAGGACACCATCCGCATCGTCAGCGGCTACGCCGACGTGATCGTCCTGCGGCACAACGAGGAAGGCGCGGCGCGGCGGGCCGCCGCGGTGAGCACCGTGCCGATCATCAACGCCGGCGACGGGCCCGGCCAGCACCCCACGCAGGCCCTGCTCGACCTCTACACGATTCGCGACGAGCTCAACCGGATCGATGGGATCCGCATCGCGATGGTGGGAGACCTCGCCAACGGGCGAACTGTGCGTTCCCTCACGTACCTGCTGAGCAAGTTCCGCGACATCAAGGTCTGGTTCGTGGCCCCGCCGGCGGTGGCGATGCGACCCGACCTCAAGACGCACCTCGACGAGCACCACGTGCCGTGGGTCGAGACCGAAGACCTCGACTCGGTGCTGCCCGAGGTGGACGTCGTCTACCAGACGCGAATCCAGAAGGAACGCTTCGCCGACCCGGAGACGTACAACGCCGTCAGGGGTGTCTACCGGATCGACCGGCGGGCCCTGGGCCTGATGCGCAAGTACGCCATCGTCATGCATCCCCTGCCGCGCGTCGACGAGATCGACCCCGAGGTCGACAGCGACCCGCGCGCGGCGTATTTCCGCCAGGCTCGCAACGGCCTTCAGGTCCGCATGGCGCTCCTCGACCGGATCCTCTCTTGAGCGTCACCGAGGGTCGCCTCAAGGCGACGGTGATGGACTCCGACCAGATCCGGCGGTCCCTCCACCGCATCGCGCACGAGATCGTCGAGAGGAACCGTGGCGTGGAGGACCTGGTGGTCGTCGGCGTCGTCAGCAAGGGTGACGTGCTCGCGCGGCGGCTCGCCGTGATCCTGACCAGGCTGGAGCGGTGCGTGGTCCCGGTCGGCCGCCTCGACGTGGCCGCTCACCGCGACGACAGGCACCTGCGCGAGCCGGCGCACCGGGCTGATTCCGAGATGCCTCCTGTCGACGGCAAGGTCGTCGTCCTGGTCGACGACGTGATCCACCACGGCCGCACGGCGCGGGCCGCGATGGACGCGGTGATGGATTTCGGCCGGCCCCGGGCGATCCAGCTGGCGGTGCTCGTCGACCGTGGACATCGCGAGCTGCCGATCCGGCCGGACTATGTCGGCAAGAACGTTCCGACATCCGACGCGGAGCGCATCGAGGTCCTCGTCAGCGAGGAGGACGGCGTCGACCAGGCGGTGATAGTTGCCGGCTGACCTGCGGCACGCCGCCCTGGTGCTCGAGGACGGTCGCGCCTTCGTTGGCGCGGCGCTCGGGGCGCCCGTCATGGGAGAGGGCGAGGTCGTGTTCAACACCGCGATGACCGGCTACCAGGAGGTGCTGACCGATCCTTCCTACGCCGGACAGATGGTCTGCATGACCTATCCGCTGCAGGGCAATTACGGCGTGCGCGAGGCCGACGCCGAATCCTCGAGACCGTGGGCCCGCGCCCTCATCGTGCGCTGGGCGTGCCCGGCGCCGAGCCACCACTCGAGCGAGGCTTCGCTCGATGAGTACCTGCGCCGCTGGGGCGTGCCCGCGATCAGCGAGATCGACACGCGTGCGCTGACGCGCCACCTGCGCAAGCACGGCGCGCTGAGGGCGGTCCTGGTCCACGAATCAAGGCTCCCCTCGCCGGCGCGCCTGGCCGAGCTGGCCGGCATGGCTCAACGCGTCTCGCCCCTATCGGACCAGGACCTCGTGGCCCAGGCCTCGCGCACGAAGCAGGATGAGTGGCACGAGGCGCTCGCACCCGAGCTGCGGCCCCGCGTCCACGCGGACGGTGAGGGCCTCGTGGTCGCGGTCGTCGACTACGGGGTGAAGACGAACATCCTCCGGTCCCTGCGCGAGCGCGGCTGCAGGGTCGTGGTGCTGCCGCACGACGCAAGCTGGCGCGACGTCATGGCCACGGGAGCACAGGGCCTTGTCCTCTCCAACGGTCCTGGCGACCCCGCCGTCCTGGAGGGCCCGGTGGGGCTGGCGCGCGAGGCGATCGGCCGCATCCCGCTCTTCGGCATCTGCCTCGGGCACCAGATCATCGGGCGCGCGGCGGGCGCGAGCACCTCCCGGCTGCCTTTCGGCCATCACGGGGCGAACCACCCGGTGAAGGACCTCGAGACGGGGCGCGTCCACATCACGAGCCAGAACCATGAGTTTCAGGTCGACGCGGAATCCCTACCGCGGGGAGACTTCTTCGTCTCGCAGCTCAACCTCAACGACGGCTCGGTCGAGGGGCTCGCGCATGCGCGCCTGCCCGTGTTCAGCGTGCAGTACCACCCCGAGGGCTGCCCCGGCCCCCAGGACAACCAGCACCTCTACGATCGCTTCATCGAGATGGTGCGCTCCGGCGTGCCGCTCGACCGCGCGCCGGGTCCGCCGCGCGTCGAAGCGCCACCGCGCAAAGTCCTCATCCTCGGTTCGGGCCCGATCGTGATCGGCCAGGCGGCGGAGTTCGATTACGCCGGCACCCAGGCGTGCAAGGCGCTGCGCGAGGAAGGCATCGAAACCGTGCTCGTGAACTCGAACCCCGCGACGATCATGACCGACGAGGACGTCGCCGACCGCGTTTACCTCGAGCCGCTCACCGTCGAGTCGGTGGAGCGCGTGATCGAGCGCGAGCGGCCCGACGCGCTGCTGCCGACGCTCGGCGGCCAGACCGGCCTGAACCTGGCCACGGAGCTGGCCACGGCGGGTGTCCTCGAGCGCCACCATGTGCGCCTGCTCGGCGCCGGCATCGAAACGATCCGCAAGGCGGAGGACCGTCAGGCCTTCAAGACGATGCTCGAATCGATCGGCGAGCCGGTGCCGAGCTCGCGCGTCTGCGAATCGATCGAGCAGGTGCGCGACTTCGTGGCGGAGGTGGGGCTGCCGCTCGTGATCCGGCCCGCCTACACGCTGGGCGGCACCGGCGGGGGATTCGTCACGACGGCCGCCGAGCTGGAGAGGATCGCGCAAAGGGGCCTCGACGCGTCGCCGATCCACCAGGTCCTCGTCGAGCGGTCGCTGTGGGGCTGGAAGGAGATCGAGTACGAGGTCATGCGCGACTCGGCAGACACGTGCATCACCGTCTGCAACATGGAGAACCTCGATCCGATGGGCGTCCACACCGGTGACTCGATCGTCGTCGCGCCCGCCCAGACGCTCTCGGACCGCGACCACCAGATGTTGCGGTCTTCCGCGATCCGGATCATCCGAGCGCTCGGCATCGAAGGCGGGTGCAACGTGCAGTTCGCGCTGGACCCGCACAGCTCGACCTACTACGTGATCGAGGTCAATCCTCGCGTCAGCCGCTCGTCGGCCCTCGCGTCCAAGGCCACCGGCTACCCGATCGCCCGCGTGGCCGCCAAGGTGGCGGTGGGCAGGCGCCTCGAGGAGATCCGCAACGAGATCACGGGCCGCACCTTCGCCGCATTCGAGCCGGCCCTGGACTACTGCGTGGTCAAGATCCCGCGCTGGCCGTTCGACAAGTTCCCGGCGGGCGACCGCCGGCTCGGCACGCAGATGGCCTCCACCGGCGAGGTGATGGCCATCGAGCGAACCTTCGAGGCCGCCCTGTCGAAGGCGATGCGCTCACTCGAGCAGAAGCCGCCGGCGGCCTGGGAGCTGGGTGACGAAACCATCGACCAGCCGAACGACCGCCGGCTGTTCGGTCTGCTCCAGGCCCTGCGCAAGGGCGCGGACCCCGGGGAGCTGGCCGGCCGCAGCCGGATCGACAGGTGGTTCATCGACCGGCTGGCGACCATCATCCGGCTCGAGACCGAGGGCGACGTCAGCGAGCTGCGGCGCGCCGGTTTCTCGGACGCGATGATCGCCTCCCTGCGTGGTGAAACGGTCGAAGCCGCGACACCCACCTACAAGCTGGTCGACACATGCGCCGCGGAGTTCGAGGCCGCGACGCCTTACTACTACTCCTGCTGGGAAGAGGAGTCCGAAAGCGAGGCGGAGCCCGGGCGGACCGCCCTGGTCATCGGCTCGGGGCCGATCCGGATCGGCCAGGGGATCGAGTTCGACTACTGCTCGGTGCACGCCGCGTGGGCGCTGCGCGAGGCGCGCGTGCGTGCGGTGCTGGTCAACTCCAATCCGGAAACCGTCTCGACCGATTTCGACACCTCCGACCGCCTGTACTTCGACCCGCTCGACATCGACGGGGCGCTGCACGTGGCGCGGGCCGAATCGGTCGAAGGCGCGCTCGTGCAGTTCGGCGGCCAGACGGCGATCAACCTGGCCGAATCGCTCGACAGTCACGGTGTGGCGGTGATGGGATCCAGCGTCGAAGCCATCGACCTGGCCGAGGACAGGCGCGCATTCGCGGAGGCGCTCGACGCGATCGGCATCCCGCAGCCGATGGGGGGCACGACGACCACCGTCGAAGAGGCGGTGGCCATCGCCGAGCGCACCGGCTACCCGGTCCTGGTCAGGCCGTCGTACGTGCTCGGTGGCCGAGCGATGGAGATCGTGCGCAACCCCGACGAGCTGCGCCGCTACATGGTCTGGGCGATAGGCGCGATGCCGCGCGGCACGGTCCTGGTCGACAAGTACCTGCAGGGCACCGAGGTCGAGGTCGACGCCATCTCCGACGGCGACACCGTGGTCATCCCGGGCGTGATGCAGCACGTCGAGAGGGCGGGGGTCCACTCCGGCGATTCTTATGCGGTCTATCCGGCGCAGGGGCTCGAGCAGGATGAGCTCGACCACGTGATCGACTACACGGTGCGGATCGCGCGTCACCTGCGATTGCGCGGCCTGGTCAACGTGCAGTACGTCGTGCACCGCGGCCGGGTGTACGTGCTCGAGGTCAACCCTCGCGCGTCGCGCACGGTGCCGTTCCTGTCCAAGGTCACCGGCACTCCGATGGTCAAGCTCGCGACGCGCGTGATGCTCGGTGAGAAGCTCGCCGGCCTCGGCTGGGCCACCGGCTTGATCCCGCCCCGAGACCTGGTCGCGGTCAAGGCGCCTGTCTTCTCGATGAACAAGCTGCCGGCGGTCGATTCGTACCTGGGGCCAGAGATGAAGTCCACCGGCGAGGCCATCGGCATCGCGCGCACGCTCAACGAGGCGCTGAGCAAGGCGTTCGCGGCCTCCGGGATGAAGGTCGTGCGCGGAGGCGCTGTTCTCCTGACGATCGCGGACGTGGACAAGCCCGAGATCTTTCCCATCGTCTCGCGCCTGGTGGAGCTCGGGTACACGCTCGTGGCCACGCACGGGACGGCGGTGGCGCTGCGGCAGGCGGGTTTCTCGCCGCGGGTGGTGGCGAAGATCGGAGAGGAAGGGCCGACCGTGCTCGACGCCATCACGCGAGGTGAGGTCGACCTGGTCATCAACACCATGTCGAACATCTACGCCGACCCGGGCGAGAGCGGCGCGCCGGTCATCAAGGATGGTTTTGAGATCCGCCGCGCCGCGGTCGAGCGCCGCATCCCCTGCCTCACCTCGCTCGACACGGCCGCCGCGCTGCTCGAATCGGCGGCCGTCTCCCACGGTGAGCTGGAAGTGAGAACGATCGACGAATGGAGGGCCGCAAACGTTCCTGCTTGAGTCCGCCCTGACCGCGCGGAGGCAGGTCGCCCGCGACATGTACGTGCTCACGATGCAGGCGCCCGCGGTCGCCGCTTCGGTGCGGGCCGGCCAGTTCGTCAACCTCGGCTGGCCGGCCGGCCCGCTGCTGCGCCGTCCGTTCTCTGTCTATCGCGTGGACGGCCGTTCGATCGAGGTGGTGCTGAAGGCCGTGGGCAGGGGAACCGCGCAGCTGCTCGCGATGGAGACCGGCGACCGGCTGAGCTGTCTCGGTCCACTCGGTCACGGCTTCGTGGTGCCGACGCATGCAGAGCGTGTGGTGCTCGTCAGCGGCGGGCTCGGTGTCGCGCCGATGCCCCTGGCGGCACGCGACGCGCGAAACGCCGGCCTCCAGGTCACCTGGGTGCACGGTGCGCGGAACGTGGCCGACCTTTGCGAGGAGTGGCAGGGCGACGAGGTGGTGTGGGCCACCGACGACGGATCGAAGGGCGTCCGCGGCACTGCCGTGGCCGCCGCGCCTGACGCCGACGTGGTGCTGGCGTGCGGACCCAACCGCATGCTCGCGGCGGTGGCGGAGCGATGGCCGGACGCGCAGGTCGCGGTCGAGACGTACATGGGATGCGGGACGGGCGTGTGCCTCGGCTGCGCGGTGCCGTTGAAGCGAGGCGGTTACGACCGCGCGTGCACCGAGGGTCCGGTGTATCGCGCGGCCGACATCGACTGGCCGGCGCTGCCGTCCCACCTTCCGTACGCGGTGATGGCGTGATGCCCGACATGACGGCGAAGGTGGGCACCTTCCAGCTCCGCGGGCCGGTGATGGCCGCCTCCGGAACCTTCGGCTACGGCACAGAGGTCCCTCTGCTCGAGCGCCGGGCGCTCGGCGGCATGGTCTCGAAGGGCATCTTCCTGCGCCCGCGCGCGGGCACGCCGCCGCCGCGGATCGTCGAGACGCCGGGCGGAATGCTCAACGCGATCGGCCTGCAGGGTCCTGGTGTCGAGGCGCTGATCCGCGACTACGCGCCGAAATGGGCGCAGTGGGACTTCCCCGTGTTCGTCAACATCAACGGAGAGAGCGCCGCGGAGTACGGTGAGCTGGCGGCGCGGCTCGACGGTGTGCCTGGGGTCGCCGGCTTCGAGATCAACATCTCGTGCCCGAACGTGGAGCAGGGCGGCCTCTACTTCGGCAACGATCCTCGCGCGGCGGCCGCGGTGACCGAGGCGGTGCGCAGGCGCACGAAGCTGCCGGTCTGGGTGAAGCTGACCCCGATGGTCAGCGACATCGGGGTGATCGCGCGAGCTGTCGAGTCCGCCGGCGCCGACGCCCTTTGCGCGATCAACACGTTCGTCGGGATGTCAATCGACCTGAACGGCTACAGCCCTCGTCTCAGCTTCCGGACCGGCGGCCTGTCGGGTCCCGCGATCCGTCCGCTGGCCGTGCACCTCGCGCACCAGGCGGCCCGCGCGGTGCGCATCCCCGTGATCGGCATCGGCGGGATCACCCAGGCGGAGGATGCGCTTGAATTCCTGGTCGCAGGATGCTCGGCGGTGCAGGTCGGCACCGCCACCTTCGTGAACGCGCGCGCCATCGCCGAGGTTCACGATGGCATCGCGGCCTTCCTCGACGCCCGCGGCTTCAAGTCGCTGGCCGACGTTCCGCGGTATCTTCCCCGCGACTGAGCGATGTCGACCGAGCTGCCTCCACAGCACAAGGATTCCGAGGTGCTCCAGATCCTCGCCACCGAGCATTGGAGCCTGCTTGCGACGCGCGCCCTGACCTACCAGGAGGCGCTTGGTCGCGTGAACATGTTCCTCGCGATCCTCTCCGCTGCGGTGATCGCGCTCGCGCTGGTGGCGCAGGCGGACCACTTCGGAGCCGCGTTCATCTCGATCGCGATCTTCATGCTCGCGGTTGTCGCCGTCGTGGGCTTTTTCACCGTGGCTCGCCTGGTCTCGCTGAATCGGGACGACTTCCATTGGGTGATGGCGATGAACCGGATTCGCAACGCGTATCTGCGGCTGCACCCGGAGCTGGAGCCGAACTTCTTCTCGAGCCCCCACGACGACCTGCTCGGTGTCATGCGTTCCATGGGGATCGAACCCAAAGAATCCCGGTCCCAGGTCAGCGCGTTTGTGTACGGGCTCGCAACGCTGCCGGGCATGGTCTCCGTGCTCGTGGCCGCCGTCGTGGGCGCGATCTGCGGCCTGGTCACCGTCGGGTTCGGGGCCCCAGCGCCCGCCACCGTCCTGGTAGGCATCGCCGGCTTCCTGCTGGCCTTCGCGCTGCTGGTCCCATGGCAAAGGCGCGACGTTCGCAGCGGCTCGGAATTCGGGTCCAGGTTTCCAACTCCGCCTAATCCGCCAACTTCCAAGACCTAGGCCGTCAGAATCCTCTGACCGTGCTCGAGGTCGAGGGGCTCGCCAAGCACTACGGCGACGTGGTCGCGCTGCGCGACCTGACGGTTCGCGTCGAGGAGGCGAGCTGCCTGGTCCTGCTCGGCCGCAACGGAGCGGGCAAGACGACGGCGCTGCGCTGCATGGCCGGCGTGTTGATGCCCAGCGCGGGCCGCGTGACGGTGGACGGCATCGACGCGGCGGAAGACCCGGCCGCGGTTCGCGCCCGCGTGGGGCTGATGCCAGAGCAGCCGGGCCTCTACGAGCGGATGTCGGCGCGCACCTACCTCGACTACTTCGGAGCGGTCTACGACCTGGAAGCCGGCCTGCGCCGGCGCCGCATCGAGGAGCTGCTCGAGCTCTTCGACCTGAGCGATGCGGCCGACCGATGGCTCGGCACCTACTCGAAGGGCATGCGCCAGAAGGTCGCGCTCATCCGCGCCACCCTGCACCGGCCACGGCTCGTCCTGGCGGACGAGCCCACCTCGGCGCTCGATCCGGACAGCGCCCGGCGGGCCTGGGCCTATCTCAAGGACCTGCAGAAGAAAGGCTGCGCGCTCGTGATCTGCACCCACAGCATGGAGGAGGCCGAGCACCTCGTAGACTCCACCGATGCCGAGGATTTCGCGGGAACCCGTCTTGGCGGCGAGATCGGGATCATGTCGGCCGGCCGCGCCCTCGCCGTCGGCAACGTCGCGGAGCTGCGGCGCCGCTCAGGCCTGAAGGCGCGCCAGGAGGTCCGTGAGCTTCCGACGCTTCAGGACATCTATCTCGCGATCGTGGGGAACCACCATGAGCTCGTCGAGACTCGATCGGCGTAAAGCCGCGCTGGTCGCCCGGCGTGACCTGCGAGACGCAGTCAGCGAGCTGCGCCTGATCGCCGCCATGGTGGCGCTCACGCTGGCCATCCCCATCGGCTCGGGCGCTGGTGTGAGAGCGCTCGCCGCGTTCGGGGGCGGGACGGCGGTCGTCAACCGGCTATCGCTCGTCGGCGCATTCTTCGTCGTCTTCATCCCGGCCAGCTTCTCGCTCGTCCTCGCGCTCGAATCGTTCGTCGGCGAGCGCGAGCGCACGACGCTGGAGGTCCTGCTGTCGACGCCGCTGAAGGAGGCGGAGATCTACGCCGGCAAGGTCGCGGCGGTGCTCGGCGTATCCCTCGCCCTCTGCTATGGCGGGCTTGCCGTGTACTGCCTCGTCGCCTTTCCCGGCCTCGGCTACTTCCCGCTCGGCGTTCTCGTCGCGCTGGCTCTCTCGACCATCTGCCAGGTGGCGGCGATGGTCGCGGGCGCGGTGATCATCAGCCTCAACGCCCGCTCGATGCGGGCGGCCAACGTGATGGCGTCCTTCATCATCCTGCCGATGTCGGTGGTGCTCGAAGCCGAGGCCGGCCTCATCATCCTCGGCCGCCCCGAGTACCTGTGGGGCTTCGCACTGATGATGATCCTGGTCGCGGTCGTGCTGGTCCGCATGGGCTTCAGCGGCTTCTCACGCGAAGCGATGCTCGCGCGCGAAGCGGGCCTCAAGGACCCGCTTCAGCGCGCCTGGCGGTCCGTGCGGGCGAGCTTCCGCGCCCGGCCCGGGATGGCGCGCCTGGTCTGGGAGCGGCGGATTCCGGTGCTCGTCGCGGCAGCGGGTTTCCCGATCGGCGCGGCCGTGGGTTTCGCCGCCGGCTCGACCAGCGCTGTGCCGCCGACGGTGGTGCGGCCGGTGCTGTCGAGCCTGCTCAGGTCGGCGAGCGGCGGCGGCCCTGTGCAGGAACTGCTCGGCATCTTCGGGCACAACGTGCTCGCCTTCGTGGTCGCGGCTGCGTTCGGCATAGTGACCGCGGGCCTCAGCGGTTTCCTGCTCACGTTCTCACCCGGCTTCCTGCTTGGATTCGCGGCCGCCCTGTCGTCCTGGGGCGTTGCGCTTACGGGCGTTCTGCCCAACGGCCTGGTCGAGCTTCCGGCGGCTGTCGTCGCGGGCGGCCTGATCGTCCAGATCGGCGCGGCGGCGATCCACATGGAGGCGCGTGGCGGGTGGACCACGCGCGTGCTTGCGGCGAGCGCCGATTACGTTCGCGCGTTGCGCTGGCTGGTGCCGGCGCTGGCCGTCTCTGCGGCGCTCGAAGTGTTCGTCGGCTGAGCCCCGAATACGACCGGCCACAAAAGCCTGATCCCGACCACGACCGAGCCCGCCAGCACGGCCCCGATGGCCATCGCCCAGGGCGCCCCGAAAAGCGTGGCCAGCGCGCCGGCCTGGGTGCTGCCGACCGGCCCCACGCCGATCAGGGCCTGCGCGTAAAGGGCCATCACCCGACCCCTGAGATGGTCTGGCGTGAAGGTCTGGATGCGGTTGTTCGCCGCGGCCACGAACGAGATCTGGCAGTAGCCGGCCACGAAGAGCGCAGCCATCGAGAGCAGGAAAACCCGTGAGATCGAGAACTCGATCAAGGCCGCGACCCAGATGAGCGCCATCCAGAGCTGCCTTCGCGGATCCGCGCCCAGCTGCGGAAAGAAGGCCAGCGTCAGCGCTCCCGTCATTGCGCCGAGGCCCATCGACCCGATGAGGAACCCGAAGCCCTGGGCGCCCACGTGGAGCACCTGCTCGGCGAAGAGCGGGATGAGCGTCAGCCGGTTCATCGCGAAAAGCGAGAAGACGGCGACCGCGACGAGGAGCAGACCGACCACCGGCTCGCGCCTGGCATAGGCTGCGCCCTCGACGATGCGCGCGGTCCAGTGCACTTCGCGCCTTTCCTGGACGATCATCGGCAGGTCACGCATGAGCAGCAGCGCGACGACCGCCGCGAGGTAGCTGACCGAGTTGGCAAGGAAGCAGATGGGCACGCCCGCGACGGCGATCAGCACACCGGCCACTGCCGGCCCGACGACCGCGGCGGCGTTGAACACCGACGAGTTGAGAGCGATCGCGTTCATCAGGTCCTGCTTGCCGACCATCTCGACCACGAACGCCTGGCGGCATGGGACGTCGAACAGGTTGATCGTGCCGGCCGTGAAGGCGGCGGCGAGGACCATCCAGTACTGGACGTGCCCTGTCGCCGTGAGCGCGAAGAGCGCGAACGAAGGCAGCGTGAAGAGGCACTGCGTGACCATCAGCACGTTTCGCTTGCGGAAGCGGTCGGCGACGATGCCGCCGAAGGGGCTGCCGATCAGGACCGGAAGGAACTGGGTCGCCAGCACGAGGCCGACCAGCAGGCCGCTGTGGGTCAGCTCCAGCGCCAGCCAGGGCATCGCGACGCTCTGCATCCACGTGCCGACCGTCGAGATGATCTGGCCGGTCAGGAAGAGGCGGTAGTTGCGGTGGCGGAGCGCGCCCAACATGCGCGCGGGTGCTACGTCGACCATGTGGTGAGTGATGCGATCATCGCAGTGTGGCCAGGCTTCGCGAGGTGGTGGAGATCAACGCGCCGGCCGAGCGGGTATGGTCGGTGGTCGCCGAGGACGTGAAGAACGCGCCGAAATGGTCGACATTCCTCGAGAGGGTGGAGAAGCTGGATGACGGCCCTCCGGGCAAGGGCACCAGGTACAGGTACCGGCTCGCCCTGCCTGGTGGCCACAAGGTCGAGCTCGAGGTCGAGCAGGATGTGTGGGCCAAGCCGAAAAAGTGCGCGGGCCGGTTCGTCAAGGGACCGTTGAAGGGGACGTGGAGCTACACCTACACGCAGAAGAAGGACGGCGCCACCAGGCTGGTGTACGAGATGGATTACGGGCTGACAGGGCTGCTCCGGTTCGCCGGCGGCCTGCTGGGACCGCAGTACGCCGCGGGCATCCACAAGAACATGGAATCCCTGAAGCGATACATAGAGTCTGGAAAGGGGCCACGGCCGAAAGCGCCGGCTAGGTCGAGGGAGTAGCGATCGCTTCGACCTCGATCTCGACGCACCAGCGGAGATCGATGAGCTCTTTGACCACGACCATGGTCGCCACGGGCCGGGCGTTGGCCATGGCCTCGCCGTGGGCCCTGCCCACGTCGTCGACGTAGCTGAGGCCGGTCACGAACATGCGCGTGCGGACCACGTCGTCGAGCGACCCGCCGAGCTCCTTCAGGGCCGCGTCGATGATCTCGAAGCACCGCTTGGCCTGGTCGTAGGCGCTCGATTTCACGGATCCATCGGGCCAGACCGGCGCCGTGCCCGCGACCAGGATCCGGTCGCCGACACGCATGGCGCGGCAGTAGCCGAAAGGTTTCTCGAAGGGCGACCCGGAGCTGACGCGCTTTCGGTCGAGGCTCGTCAGGGCTTCTTGAATGGGAGCAGCTCGAGCTGCTCGAAGCGGTCCTGCACGGCGACGCGCAGCTCGTTGGCGAGCGTGGCGAGTCGCTCCTGTGAGGCTGTGTCGCCTGCCCCGACCGACTTCACCTTGCGCAGCAGGGTCTGCATCGCGTAGAGGCCGGCCGGCTCGTTTGCGGTCATCCTCGCCGCCGCGCCTCGGAGCTCGCGCGCGAGGTCGTCGTGGCTGTGCGAGCGGAGCCAGGTCGCGAGCCGTGCGGCGCCAACCAGCACACGCTGGGTTTTGGGGTTCAGGCCAGGGGCGGCGAGCTCGCGAGGGCCCGCGGCCTGGAAGACCGCGGGGACTCTGGTGGGTCGCTGGATCGAGCGCGCGCGTCGCAGGAGGTCACGCAGGTTGGACGGGCCGATCAGGATGAGCACGCCGGCGATGATCAACAGGCCGACCACCGTTCCCACCAGCGCCTCGAGCATTTTTTCCTAGGGTACGCTTTGACGGGTCGTCGGACGTCATTCATATAGGAGTGGACCAGGGGCCGACCATGGCGCAGCCTGTCGCGGTCATCACGGGCGCTTCCTCAGGCATCGGTGCCGCGACTGCGATCGCGCTCGGCCGCCATGGCTACCAGATCGTCGTCGGCGCGCGCCGGCTGGAGCGATTGCGCCGCGTCGCCGGCGAGGAAGGCGTGGCGCTGGAGCTCGACGTCACCGACACGAAGAGCGTCAACGCGTTCGTGCGCGAGGTGTCGAAGCAATTCGGGCACATCGACGTGCTGGTGAACAATGCGGGAGGCGCGCTCGGGTTGAACCCGGTCGCGCAGGCCGTCGACGAGGAATGGATCGGAATGTGGAAGACGAACGTCCTCGGGCTCATGTTCATGACACGCGCATGCCTGCCGATGCTGCGCAAGGCCAAGCACGGCCACATCGTGAACCTGGCCTCGATCGCATCGTTCGAGACCTACGCCGGTGGCGCGGGGTACACGGCGGTCAAGCACGCCGTGCGGGCGATCAATCGGACGCTCAGGCTCGAGCTGAACGGCGAGCCCATCCGCGTCACGGAGATCGATCCCGGGCTGGTGGAGACGGAGTTCAGCCTCGTCCGTTTTCACGGGGACCGCAAGGCTGCGAAGGCGGTCTACGAGGGCCTGAAGCCGCTCACCGCGGAGGACATTGCCGACTGCATCGTGTTCGCCGTCACGCGGCCGCCCCATGTCGACATCGACGAGATCGTGGTCCGGCCGGTGGCGCAGGCCGCGGCGTGGAAGGTGGCGCGCAAGACCAGAAAGTCCGGCTGAGGAGTCCTACTCAGTCCTGGTGAAGTAACCCGGCCGCACGGGCCTCGTCGCGAGTCATTCAACACCCGGGCTCGCCGTAGTGGCCGCAGCATCCCTCGCCGCCCGTCTTTCTCCCGATGTTGGTGACGATGAGGCGCACCCGTTGGATGGGGTTGTACGGCCCGGCGCCGAGGTTGGCGAAAAAGCTGGACGGCCTGGGGCGGCTTGACCTGCTCACTCGTAGTAATTGTTGTCGAATTCGATCCAGCCCGGCACTGGACATCCGCTCGAGGTGGCCGCGTGGGTGCAGTGCACTCCGAAACGCGGACCTGGGTCGATGTAGAGCTGACCATGGATCACGAGGTGGTCCCCGGTGTGAATCGGCACGGCCTGGGCGAGGTCGGTGTTGTGGTCGATCTCGAGCAGCTCGCCGGTCGTCGCCTTCACCTCGAAACGCTCGTGCCCGCCTGATTCGACCGGGCTGCTGATCACCGTGGCGTCGAACGTCACCTCGGCGCCGCTCGTGTCGTCGACCAGGTCCTGGTGCAGGGCCTGGTCGTCAGGCTGGTCGCGGCCGCCGCAGGCGACGAGCACGATGGCCACCACGAGGACGCAGATCCACTTCATTTCGCAAAAGCATCTTCCAGCTTGATCCGCCCCTCGTAAATCGCCTTCCCGAGGACGACGCCCTGCGCGCCCGCGGCGGCGACCTTCGCAAGGTCGTCCATCGAAGAGACGCCGCCCGAGTACTGGAGGTCCAGCCCGGTCATGCGACGGACCCGGCCGAGGGTGCCGAGGTCGGGCCCGGTCATGGTGCCGTCGCGGTCGATGGACGTGAGGATGACCCCACCGAGCGGCAGACCGTCCCACCGGCCGACGAGAGCACCGATCAAGACGGGCTCTGTTTCCGTCCAGCCGCTCACCGCCGCCCTGTCGTCGCGGACGTCGAGCGCCGCGAGCACCTGGCGCGGATGGCTGTGCGCGCATCGCTCCAGCAGCCGAGGGTTGCGCACGGCTGCCGTGCCCATCACCACGGCGCTGGCGCCGGCGTCGAGCAGAATCGCGACCTCCTCTTTCGAGCGGACGCCCCCGGCGACCTGCACCTCGAGCGCGGCGTTCCGCACGATGTCCTGGATCAGGTCCCTGTTCTGCCCGCTCCCCCTCGCGGCGTCAAGGTCCACCACGTGCAGCCGTCGCGCGCCCGCCGCCGCGAACTCCTGCGCCACCTCGAGTGGATCGTCCGCGTAGATGGTCGGGTGCTCGTAGTCGCCTTTCACGAGGCGCACGCAGCGTCCTCCCAGGAGGTCGATGGCCGGGATTACGAGCAGGCGCTTACCTGTAGTTGGTGAACTGCAGGGGGACGGGGATGTCCTCGGCCTCACGCAGCGCCTTGATCACGAGCTGCAGGGTGTCCTTGTCCTTGCCCGCGACGCGCAGCTGATCGCCCTGGATGCGGACCTGGACCTTGGGGCTCACGTTCTGGATCCGCTTCCGTAGGTCTCGCGCCAGGTCGTCGGAGATACCGGCGTTGAGCGCGATCTCGATCTGGCCGCGGCCCTTGCCGACTGTCTTCGCGTCGCCGGCCTTGAAAAGCTTCGGAGAGATCTGGCGTCGTGCCGCTTTCTCGCGCAGCACCTGCAGCGCGGCGCGTGCCCGCTCCTCGCTCGCCGACTCCACCAGGATCGTGCCGTCGCGCCGGTCGTAGATCGTGGCCGTGTCCTTGAAGTCGAAGCGGGTCGCGACCTCACGCCGCGCCTGGTCGAGCGCGTTCGTGAGCTCGGCCGGATCGAACTCCGAGACGACGTCGAACGAGTACTCAGCCACCGCTGGTGTTGAAGATCGCGTTGATGCCGGCGGCGGCCGCCACGATGGCCAGGATGATGCCGACGATCGAGGAGACGGCGAGGAGGGCGCCGATCCCGGCCGTGCCCTCGTCGAGCGCTTCGACAGGAGGCCGGTCGTAGGGATCCGGGCCGTAGTCCAGGTCGTAGACATCCTGTTCTTTCGCCCGGGCCGTCAGCTGGTCGACGATCTCCTTGCCGCCGGGTGGGAGCGGCCTGCCTTCGAGGTTGACCAGCGCCTCCTTCAGGTTGTCGCGCGTCTTACCGAGCTCGGCGACGACCACGTCGAGCGTCTCGAGCGCAGCCGGCGTCGAATGCTCGCGTCGGAGGTCGGCGATGATGCCGTACAGGCTCATGCCGGATTCATAACAGAACCAGGGTGGGTCATGCAGGTTGGCCGGCCGTTGTCCGAATACACTTAGCTCAGATGGGCGTGGACACGAGATCGAAGGCCGCCGCGAAGAAGACCGCCGCGGCGCACCCCAACACATGGGTTTTCCACGATGGCGACTTCGCCCGCTACAACGACGTGAGGCTCGGCCTCATGACTCACGCCCTTCACTACGGCACGGGCGTGTTCGAAGGCATTCGCGCTTACTGGAACGCGAAGGCCGAGCAGCTGTTTCTGCTCCAGCCGGTGGCGCACTACGAGCGCATGAAGCACTCCGCAAACGTGATGCGAATGCGCCTCCCGCACACGACGGAGGAGCTGGTCAACTTCACCGTTGAGCTGCTCCGCCGCAACGGCTTCAAATCAGACGTTTACGTGCGACCCCTCCTGTACACGTCGAGCGAAGAGATCGGCGTTCGCCTTCACAACCTGCAGCACGACTTCTTCATCTACGCCATCCCGTTCGGCCAGTACGTCGACATCGAGTCCGGCATCAAGTGCATGGTCAGCACGTGGCGCCGGGTGCCCGACCAGTCGCTGCCCGCGCGGGCCAAGATCACCGGCTCCTACGCGCAGTCGGCGCTCGCCAAGTCGGAGGCGGTGGAGGCTGGTTACGACGAGGCGATCGTGCTCGACGTGGAGGGGCACGTGTCCGAGGGCTCGGCGGAAAACCTGTTCATGCTCAAGGACGGCGTCTTCGTCACGCCGCCTGTCACCGATGACATCCTCGAAGGCGTCACGCGGCTGCTGCTGATGAAGGTGATCAAGGACGAGCTCGGACTGCCCGTGGTCGAGCGCAGCATCGATCGGACCGAGCTCTACACCTGCGACGAGCTGCTGCTGTGCGGCACGGGGGCGCAGATCTCGCCGGTGGTCGAGGTGGACCGCCGCGTCATCGGCGACGGCCGCGTGGGCGAGTTCACGCAGGAGCTCCAATCGATGTACTTCGGCGCTGTTCGCGGAGAGTCGGCCAAGCACAAGGATTGGACGATTCCCGTCTTCTGATCTGGCGCCAAATTGTGATCAAGTGAAGACGGGGGGCGCAAGCAGGCCGGATTCATTCCGGCCGTCACCAGGCGTCCACCTGCCAGGCACAACCCAGCGTGGTCGGTCTCGGAGGGGGTGTCACGGGGGAGGCCTGCCTCACCCGTGCTAAAAATTGTCATAGCGCCCAACTCCTTCAAAGGCAGCCTGTCCGCGACGCAGGCGGCTCGGGCGATCGCGACCGGCGTGCACCAGGTAGTACCGGACGCGGAAGTGGTCGAAGTCCCGGTCGCAGACGGCGGCGATGGCACCGTCGAGGCGCTGGTCACGGCGCATCGGGGCACGTTCCAATGGGTCAACGTCGAAGGGCCGCTCGGGGACGTCGTCCTTGCGTCCTTCGGGCTCATCGACGATGGCAAGACTGCGGTGCTCGAGCTGGCCGCGTCCAGCGGCTTCGAGCTGATCACGGCGGCCC
>DATEHQ010000167.1:0-13600 GCA_035279525.1 Candidatus Dormiibacterota bacterium | reverse complement strand
CGCCGCGCCGAAAACGCCCCCCGCGGCCGCTACAGCTGCGCCGGCCGAGCCACCCGCCGGCTCCCCGTCGTGGGCGCCGGCGTCCATGGAGCAACCCAAGCCGGCTGCGTCGGACATCGACTGGCCGGCGCCCGTCGAGATCCCTAAATGGGCGCCGCGCATCCGCATCGGAGCCGACAGCACGGGCAGCACCTCGAAGCCGCCGGCCGAAGAGCCCTGGGATCCAAAGCCACTTCCGCCTGTCGCCCCGAAGCCCGTCCCGGCACCCGCACCGGCTCCAACGCCGCCCGCGCCGGTCGCTTCCACGCCGCCGGCCGCACCGCAGCCGCCACCGCCCCCGCCTCCTCCGACACCGTCGCAAGCCGGCAAGTCGACCTGGGAGGTCGTCGAGCAGAAGCGGAAGGTGGAGGCGGCCGCCGCCGGACCGACCCCTGAGGATCGCTCCTACGCCGAGTGGTTCGCGTGGGCGAAGCGCGGCGGCGCTCCGGCCAGCGCGTGCCACGCCGCCGCCCAGGGCGCGTTCCAGGCGCTCGCCGCCGGGAAGGACGTCGCCACCGCGGTGCAGTGGGCGACCGCGGCGATGAGCCGCCCGCCTGTCAGCGTGTCAACCGGGCGGCAGACGTACTGCGCCTGGTTTTCGCTCGCCAACATCGACCTCAACCTCGACCAGCACCGGGCCCACGCATTCGCCAACGCCGCTGTGCACGCCCTCGACGCGGGCGCCGACGCCGGGAGCGCACACGCCGCGGGCCTCGCCGCGGCGGGGATCCGCTAGACCCTCAGCGCATCCCCTGGCGCGCCTGACCGGTCGGGTCGACCGCGTCCGCCATCCGCTGCAGGAACCTGGCGAGGATCCCCGCCCTCGAGTGGGCCTGGTAGACCATGAGCCGCGACTCGCGCATCATCCGCTGCCGCTCGGCCAGGTCGCGGGCGAACGCCTCTGGAGAGAAGTCGGACTGGTTCATGGGATTCATCGCGAAGCCTCCTCGGTTCAGGTTGCGGATTCGAGGCGCTTCAAGGCCTCGTCGATGTCGATCTCGCCGCGCGCGACCTGCTCCATCAGCTCCACCCGTGTGGGGGAGGGGGCGGCCGGCCTTTCGATCCCGATCTTGGCCAGCAGCCCGTCGAAGCGCGCGCGTGCGGTGGGATAGCTGACGCCGAGATGACGCTCCAGGTCCTTCATGTTTCCTCGCGAGGCGAGGAACACTCGCAGCACGTCGCGGTCGTCGTCGGACAGCGCGCAGAACTCACACGTCGCGAAGGCCCCCGACAGCTCGGTCTCGCATGACGGGCAGCTCAGGCGAGTCAGGGCGAGCTTGGAGCTGCACACCGGACAGTGCGTCGGCGGCCGCCGCGCGGGGTAACGGGCAACGTTACTCAACGGCGACCCTCACGCTGCCCATCGAGCACTCCAGGTCGAGCGTGCCCGCGCCCGAGCCGATCGTCACGTCCTTTCCCCCGGTGCCGAGGACGCCGCCTTCGCCTTCGACGGCGATCTTGCCCAGCGAGGTGCGGGCGGTGATCTTCACGCTGGAGCGGCTGTCCAGGCCGATCCTGATCGACCCCATCTCACACTGGACCTTGCTCGACCCGCCGTCGAGCCTGCCGCTTGCGTTCACGTTGCCCGCCTGCAAAGAAAGATTCAGCGGCCCGCGGAAGCCGGTGACCCTGCAGTTGCCGGCCTGGATGTCACCGCTGATCGGACCGTGCACGCCGTCGACCCGCACGCTGCCGGCCTGAATCTGCACCTCGAGAGGGATGTCCGGGTTCATGCGCACGGTCAGCTGCCGCCACCCGATCCAGTCCAGGCCGCGCATGCCTGCGCCGGCGCCGCGAGCTCCGCCGCGCTCGACTGAGAACGAGTCGTGGTCGGGGGAGGACTGCTCGATGACCATCGTGTCCCCCTCCTGCCGCACGCTGTGAGCTCCGTCGGGAACCGCGTAGGCCACGCTGGGGTCCCCGATGATCTCCGCACCTCCGAAGTTGGTGACGACACGCACCTTGCGATTCGGAACAGCTGTGAGGGCTGTGGGCGGCGGCGCCGGGGCGGTCGTCGCCGAGGTGGCCGGCGCGCCGGCGGGTGTGTTCGCCTCGAGGGCTTCGAGGCGGGCGGCGCCCTCTTCGGCCGAGATCTTGCCCGTGGCGACCTGGGTCAGGATTTCACGTCGAAGGTCTTGCATGGACTCAAATTAGAAATCAACTCTTACCAATTTGTCAAGCAGACGAGCAAAACATGAGCTCGCGGGTCGGCGGATAAGCTTTTCGGGTTGGAAGCGAGGTCGGAGTCGTCTGGCGCGGGTTGGCTGGGCCTCGCTTTGCTGTTCGCGGCCACGACCTGCGTCGAGAGCCTGTCCTGGAACCAGCTGTCGGCCTACACGCCGCTGTACCTGCGCGAGCTGCACGTGCCCGCGGCGCAGATCCCGGCCTGGATCGCCGCGATCTCGAGCCTGGGCTGGATCATCGCCCTGCCTCTCGCTCCGTTCTGGGGTGTGTTCGCCGACCGTTACAGCCGCAAGCTGGTGATCGTCCGCAGCGCAGCCATCGAGGCAGTCATCTTCGCGGGCTGGGCGCTGTCGACCGATCCCCTGATGGCGCTGGCGTTCCGATCCCTCAACGGCTTCATCCTCGGCAACACAGGCGTGATGCTCGCGGTGCAGGCATCCACCACTCCCAGGCAGCGACTCGGGCTCGCGGTCGGCGTCGTGGCCGCGGGCTCACCCGCCGGACGCGCCGTGGGGCCGATCCTCGGCGCCCTGCTCGTGCACCTCGTCGACGTGCGCGGCATGCTGCTCTTCGATGCCGCGCTGTCGGCGCTGATGGCGGTGCTGCTCACGGCGGTGATGCGCGAGGGTGAGCACGAACGGCCCGCGGACCTTCGCGTCCTCAGCCTGCTGCGGGGCCCGCTTGGCGAGATCACGGGCAAGCCACTCGTCTGGCGCCTTTTCGTCGCCATGACCGCCGCCAACATCGGGCTCTGGGCGATGCTCCCGTACACGCCGATCTACATCGCGAGGCTTGCGCCAGGTGACACGGTGACGGCCGTCGGGGTCGTGCTGTCTGCCGTTGGGCTCGGGCAGGCGATCGCATCGCCGCTGTGGGGCGTCGCGATGCCTCGCTTCGGTCACGTCGCGGTCTTGAACCTGACCTCCATAGGCGGTGCTGTCTCACTTGCGATCGCGGGGCTCAGCCATTCGTTTCCGCTGTTCGCCGTGGCGCTGTTTGCGAACGGGGTCTTTGCGGCCGCGATCCTGACCGCCAGCATGGCCGTGATGTCGGCCACGGTCAGCCCCGAAAGGCGCGGCGCCGTGCTGGGCCAGATCTTCTTTCCGTTCTACATCGGTGGCGTCATCGGACCGGTCCTGGGTGGACTGGTTTTCGGAGCGGGGCAGCTCGCCGTGTACGGCACGGCGGCGGTGCTGAGCCTGGCCCCGCTGGTGGTGCTGCTGACGCTCAAACGGGCAGCGCGCGTGACCCGCCCCGCGTGACGACAAGGATCGGTGTCCTCTCCGACACGCACTGTCCCGAGTTCATGCCGCGGCTGCCCGCCTCCCTGGCTCGGGTCTTCGACGGCGTGCAGCTGATCCTCCACGCCGGCGACATCAACGCCGCCGGCACGCTCGACGAGCTGCGCCGCATCGCGCCGGTCGAAGCGGTGCGCGGCGACCATGACCGCGCGCTGCAGCAGCTGCCGCTGGTCCGCGAGCTCGTGATCGAGGGCAAGCGCGTCGTGCTCGTCCATGGCGATCGTGGCCGCTGGATCGAGGAGCCGCACACGCTGCTGTGGACCCTGAGCCTCGGCTACTTCAGCCCTCACAGCGGCCTGCCACGCGCGCTCAGGCGCCGGTTCCCGGATGCCGACGTGATCGTGTACGGCCACACGCACCGGCCGCGGATCGACACCCTCGACGGCGTCCTGGTGTTCAACCCGGGAGGCGTGCACCAGTGGAACCCGACGACCGCGAAGCGGCGGCTGAGCGAGCATCCCGGCTGGTTCGAATGGTGCTGGCTCCAGGTGGCGCGTCACCTGCGCCGGCATCACGCGCCATCGGCCGGACTGCTCGAGGTGTCCGAGGCGGGCGCCCTGGCGAAAGTGGTCGCTCTACAGTCTTGATCGTGAGAGGGGTGACCTATCGCGAGGCGACCCTGGACGACGCCGAGCTGGCGACCGACCTGATGACGGCCACCTATCCGGCGCTGGGCCACGACCCGGTGATCACGAGGCTGCGCTGGCAGAACCTCCGTGAGGGCTTCGCCGCCGGGCGCTTCATCGCGGAGCTCCACCGATCGCCCGTCGCATTTCTGGCCTGGTTGCACGGCCCGTGGGACGAAGTGCCCGACCGGCACTGCGAGGTCGAGGTCTGGCTGGACCGGGCCGAGATGGACCGCACGGTGTTGCGGTCGATGTGGTCGTGGTTGGAGCCGCACGCGCTGGCCGAAGGCTCTCAGGTGCTGCTGGCATACGCCGCGGAGGACGAGACCGAGGCCCTCGAGGTCCTGGCTGACCTCGGTTACAAGAAGGAGCGGGTCGAGAGGGTCTGGGAGCTCGACCTGCGCGTGCACGGCTCGAGGCTGATCGAGGAGGCCGCGGCCGCCAGCGCCGCGATGTCCGCGCTCGAGGTGAGACTGATCACCCTCGCGGACTGGGACGATCCCGACAGGGAATCCAGGCTGCACCAGCTCGATGCAAGGACGAGGCAGGACGTGCCGCACTCCCTGACGATCGTGCCGGAGACGCTGTCCGACTTCCGGAAACGGATGCGGTCGCCCGACCGTCCCTACGACAGGTTCTGGGTCGCGCTTCGCGGCAGCGAGCTCGTGGCCATGAGCTACCTGAGGTTTCCACCCGTCCGGGGCCCGGTCTGGACCGGCTTCACGTGCACGCACCCCGACCATCGCGGCAGGGGCATCGCGCGCGCGGTCAAGCTCCAGACGCTGGCGCAGGCGGCGAGGCTGGGCGTGCCCACCGTCCAGACCGACAACGACTCCGAGAACGCCCCGATGCTCCGCATCAACGAGAAGCTGGGGTACCGGCCGCGGCCCGGATTCGTCGAGCACCACAAACGGGTAACTAACTAGAGATGCCAAAGGTCAAGGACTACTACGAGATCCTGGGCGTGTCTCGCACGGCCTCGCAAAAGGAGATTTCCGCCGCCTTCCGCAAGCTCGCCCGCAAGCACCATCCGGACCTGAATGCCGGGGACAAGCAGGCCGAGGCGCGCTTCAAGGAGCTCTCCCTGGCCCATGACACCCTGTCCGACCCCAAGAAGCGGGAGGCCTACGACAGGTTTGGCTCCGACTTCGAGGCCGCGCAGGCCGCGGCGGCTCGCGGCTACGCCGGGCGCGCCGGCGCCCCGGGCGGGCCGGGTGGCCCGCAGGCGCAGTACCGCACGGTCACACCGGAGGAGATGGAAGACCTCTTCGGCCAGGACAGCGGCTTCGGCGACATCTTCGGTTCGATCTTCGGCGGCGGCCGCGGGCGAACCCGCCAGGCGCAGCAGACCGAGGTCGAGCTTCCCATCACCGTCTCGCTGGCCGAGCTCTATGGCGGGACGAGGCGGACGGTCGAGCTGCCGGGTGGTCGCCGCGTGGAAGTCAACGTACCCGCCGGCGTGAAGGAGGGCACTGTGCTGCGCGTACCCGGGCTGCGCGCCACCGTGCAGGTGGCGCCCGACCCCGTTTTCACCCGCGAGGGCAAGGACGTGCGCGTGCTCGTGCCGGTTCCCCTTCACATGGCCCTGCGCGGCGGCGAGGTTGCGGCGCCGACGCTCAAAGGCGGACAGGTCAGGTTCAAGGTCCCACCCGAGACTCAGAACGGGACCAAGATCCGCCTGCGCGGCCTGGGCCTGCCCGACCCGAAAGGCGGGCCGCCCGGCGATATGTACGCAGAGGTGCGCGTGCAGCTGCCAGTACCCATGGACGAGCGCACGCGCCAGTGGGCGGCAGAGCAACCCATCTGACAGAAGCGGTGTCCGGCGTCCGTTCCCGCCGCCTGCTGCTGCCGCTCGTGTTCATCGGGGGCATGACGTCGCTCGGCGTCGAGTTCGGCGCGTCGCGCCTGCTCGCTCCCTACTTCGGCACGAGCCTGTACGTCTGGGGTGTGCTGATCGGCCTCATCCTCATCTACCTGTCCGCCGGCTACGTCCTCGGCGGCAGGCTCGCCGACCGGTATCCGAGCGACGAGCTCCTGTACCAGATCACCGCGTGGGCGGGCCTGTGGATCGGCCTCATCCCACTGGTCAGCTACCCCATCCTGCTTGCCTCACAGCAAGGCTTCAAGGAGCTCAGCGCCGGACTGGTCGCCGGCACCCTGCTCGCCGTGGTGCTGCTGTTCGCAGCCCCGGTGATCCTGCTCGGTTGCGTGAGCCCGTTTGCGATCCGCCTGCTGCTGAAGGACGTCGCGACCGGAGGCAACACGGCGGGGCGCGTTTACGCGCTGTCGACCGCGGGCAGCATCCTCGGCACTTTTCTGCCCGTCTTCTGGTTCATCCCGAGCTACGGCACGCGGCCCACGCTCGTCGGCTTCGGGCTGGCTCTGGTCCTGATGTCGGTCGCGGGATTGTGGCCGCGCCGGCGCTGGTACGCGGGGTTCGCGCTCATCGTCGTGCTCGCCTGGATCTTCCTGCCGGCGGGGATCAAGCCGCCGCAGGCGGGCACCCTCCTCTACGAGAAGGAATCGGCCTACAACTACATCCAGGTCGTGCAGGCCGGGACGCGCACCGAGCTCATCCTGAACGAGGGCGAGGCGATCCACTCGATCTATGACTCGCAGAGCATGCTGACCGGCGGCCCGTGGGACTACTCGCTGATCGCGGATTCGTTCCGCCCCGCGCAAGCGACTGAGCCGCTGCCGAAGGACGTCGCGATCCTCGGCCTCGCGGGCGGCACAGCGGCGCGCCAGTACACGGCGGCGTACGGGCCGGGCGTCGACATCACAGGTGTCGAGATCGACCCCGAGATCCTCGACGTCGCGCGCCGTTACTTTCATCTCACCGAGCCCAACGTCCACGCAGTGGTGGCCGACGCGCGTTACTGGCTCGACACGCAAGCGGGCAGCTACGACGTGATGTTCCTCGACGCTTACCGCCAGCCGTACATCCCCTTCCACCTCACGACCCGCGAGTTCTTCAGCTCGGTGCGAGCGCACCTCAAGCCGGGCGGTGCAGTCGTCGTGAACGCGGGACGCACCGCCAGCGACTTCCGCCTGGTCGACGCGATCGCCAGCACGATGGCCGCGGTCTATCCCAGCGTGTTCCTGGTCGACGTGCCCTCGTTCACGAACACGATGATTTACGGGTCGACCGAGCCCACGACCATCGCCGACGTCGAGCACAACCTCGGCCTGGTCCATGAACCGCTGGCCCAGACGGTGGCGCAGAGCGCCCTAAGCTCGGGAGGCCTGCGCGTCTCTCCTTACCACGACCAGGTCTTCACCGACGACCTCGCGCCGGTGGAGCGGCTGATCGACGAGATCATCTTCAGCTACGCGACCGGAGGCCGGTGACCCCAGGATCAGCGCTTTTCCGGGTGCAGCACGCCCCTGACCTGCTGACCCGCGAGCGCCTGATCGGGCTCCAGGCACAGAAGACGGACGCGTCCCGTCGCGACCGCGCGATCCTGCTCATCCAGGACGCGTGCCTCCCAGACCTGCGTGCGCCGGCCGCGCGTGATCGGTGTCGCGATCGCGTGAAGCCTGGCGCCGAGGCGAACCGCGCGGATGAAGCTGGTGTTGTTCTCGAGGCCGACGACATGCTGCCCGTTTGGCAGCGCATAGAGTGCGGCGCCGATCGACGCGAGCGTCTCGATGAGCCCGCAGTGGACGCCGCCGTGGACGATGCCGTAGCCCTGCAGGTGCTCGGGACCGACGGTCAGCTCACAACGGACCTCGTCCTTCGTCGCCAGGCTGACGGTGACGTGCATCGCCTGCAGCCAGCCCTCAGGGCTTTCGTTCAGGCGTGCGGCAAAATCCTCGCTCACCGGCGCAATCGTAGAAAAAGCCGAAGGCCGGGACGGTCCCGGCCTTCGCGTGTCTACGTTCGCAGTGCTACCGCCTCCGACTCCAGGAGCCGGATTCGGAATTGGGGGCCCTAGAGGCTCACTTCCTCCCGAGCTCCCGGCTGGCAAACGAGGCGGTTGGCACCACGACTCGGTTTATCCAAAGTTCCGCCTCACCTCCTTTGCCCCACGGGCTGTGAACTTCGCAACGAAGTGTACCTAATAAACTCTTGCCCGAATGCCTCACAGATACGTCGCGGTGTGCGGCGCGTCGGATGCGACGCCGTCGCAGCTCGATGCGGCGCGCGAGGTGGGCAGGCTGCTGGCGAGATCCGGCGCGGTGGTGATCAACGGAGGGTTCGGCGGAGTCATGGAGGCTGTCAGCGAAGGCGCCGCGAGCGAGGGCGGGATGGTCGTCGGCATCCTGCCCGATGCCGACCGCGAGGGGGCCAACCCTTACCTCACGCTCGCCCTGCCGACGGGAATGGGCCAGGCGCGCAATGCATTGATCGTCACGGCTGCGGAAAGCGTGATCGCGATCGGTGGCGGCTGGGGCACGCTGAGCGAGGTCGCGCTGGCTCGACGGCTCGGCCGCACCGTCCTCGCGCTGGACACGTGGGATGTCGCCGGGCTCGAGGTCGTGGGCACGCCGGCGGAAGCGGTGAGCAAAGCGCTTGCCTGATTCGCAATCCCGGGCACCACGATCGCCAGTCGCCGCTCCGCGCAGTCGCACCCGGCGAGGACGGAGATCGAGGCTAAAGAAGCGCGTCGTGCCCAAGCCCGACGGGCGCTACCTCATCTACTTCGAGAGAGCTTGAGCGAGCTCCGCTGGCACCCGCTGCTCGAGGAATGGGTGACGCTCGCGCCGTGGCGGCAGGACCGGACCTACCATCCCCCCGCCGAGCACTGCCCTCTGTGCCCGACACGGCCGGGCATGCCCGAGACGGAGATCCCGGAGCCCGACTATCACATCGTCGTCTTCGAGAACAAATTCCCCTCGTACAGCGGCGACCAGGGCCGCGCCGAGGTCGTCTGCTACACGCCCTCGCACGACTCGTCTCTCGGTGAGCAGTCAGTCGATCACATCAGGGACCTGATCGATGTTTGGCGCGACCGCACGCGAGAGCTCGGCGGGATGCGCAACGTGCGCTACGTCTACGTGTTCGAGAACAGGGGAGAGGTGATCGGGGTCACGCTCAGCCATCCGCACGGACAGATCTATGCGTACCCATTCGTACCGCCGACGATCGAGCGCGAGCTTGCGGCGGAGGCGCGCCACATGCGCAGGACGCGCCGGTGTCTCTACTGCGACGTCATCGAAGGCGAGAGCGAGGGGGTCCGCACCGTGCTGCGGGACGAACGGTGGATCGCCTTCGTGCCGGCCTTCGCGCGCTGGCCCTTCGAAGTGCATCTCGCGCCGGTGCGGCATCGCGGCGACCTCCTCGACCTCGACGAAGACGACGACGCATCGTTCGCGAGCACGCTGAAGGGGGTGCTGCAGAAATACGACAGGCTGTTTGGTTTCCCGCTGCCGTACGTGATGGCGATGCATCAGAAGCCGCCCGGCCGCGGCGGCCGCCATCACCACTTCCACGTCGAGTTCTATCCGCCGAATCGAACACATGACAAGCTGAAATACCTGGCCGGCTCGGAGATCGGAGCCGGCGCGTTCATCCTCGACACCCGGGCCGAGGACACCGCCGCGGAGCTTCGTGCCCTCTAACGCCTCATGGACCGCGAGGGCTCCGGGCCGGGTGAACCTGATCGGCGAGCACGTCGACTACCTCGGCGGTGTGGTGCTGCCGGCCGCGGTCGACCGCTACACGCAGGTGAATGGAAAACCGGCCGGTGAGTGGTCGGTCAGCTCCGCGGTCGACGGTGGCCTGGCCTACGTGCGCGCGGTGGGAGAGGAGCTCGGCGCGGAGCCACAATCCGTTCACGTCACCTCGAACGTGCCGCCGGCGGCCGGCCTCAGCTCGTCGGCCGCGCTCCTTGTCGCGGTGGCCGCGGGGCTGAGGCCTGACCTCGACGGAAAGGACGCGGCGATCGCGTGCCGGCGCGCGGAGCAAAAGGCCACCGGTGTGAACGTGGGCGTGATGGACCAGTTCGCCTCAGCCCTGGGCCGGCGTGGATTCGCGCTTTTGCTCGACTGCGCGACGCTGGACTACGAGACTGTTCCGTTTCCCGACGAGCTGGCCATCGCCGTCATCGACTCGGGCGAGCACCGCGTGCTTTCGGCCACCCCGTACAACCAGCGGCGGCGCGAGGCCGAGGCCGGGGACCCCAAGCGCCGGCGGCATGTCGACTCGGAGATCGCTCGCGTGCATGCATTTGTCGACGCGATGCGGCGGCGTGACTTCACGCGAATGGGCCGCCTCCTCGACGAGTCGCATCGGAGCCTGCGCGACGACTTCGAGGTTTCCACGCCCGTGGTCGACGCGCTCGTGTCGAAGGTCGCTCACATCGACGGCTGTCGCGGCGCGCGGATCATGGGCGCGGGATTTGGCGGAAGCGTGCTCGCCCTGGTCGACCGCGACGCGGCGGAGCTGTTCGCGGCGGCCGCCGGGCAGCCGGTGCTCATCTGCTCGACCGCCGACGGGGCGTACGTGAACCGGGGGGCCGAGAAGCCGGGCTGGAAGGCGGAGCCGCAGGCTCGGAGGCTGCAGGGATCATGAGCGACTGCCTCTTTCTGCCGCTGACGCAGCTTGCTGCGGGCAAGCGCGAGCTGACCGGTTGGGAGGCGGTGTGGATGCCGCTCGGCGAGGGCGAGGCCGAAGGGCTGACCCTCGGTCGCGGATCGGGCTGGAAGCCGGTCGAGGTCCCGCGCCTTTTGATGGCGTCGGAAGGAAAGCAGTCGGTGTGGTACCGCACCGAGTTTCCGCGACCCGATCACGGGGGTCGCGTCGTGCTGCGGATCGGTGGAGCGTTCCTGGCCACCAACGTCTGGCTCAACGGCCGGTTGCTCGGCTCGCACTACGGGTACTTCGCTCCGTTCGGCTTCGACCTCAGCCCTTACCTGAAGCCGGAGAACCTCCTCGTCGTGTGCTGCGAGTCGCCCGTCGAGACCGAGCCCGAGAAGAAGCGGCACATCATGGGCTTCTTCAACGACGGCGATCTCAAGCCATACCCGGCCTCCGCTTACGCCAGCCTTCCCGAGCCGTACCGGCTCGAGGTGCCGCTCGGCCTGTGGCAGCCGGTCGAGCTCCAGTACGTCGGGCCGATCGCGGTCGACTGGCTCCGTCTCAAGCCCGGATTCGAGGCGGGGGACGGCCGGCTCGAAGTCGAAGCCAGGCTGCGCAACCTGGACGGCAGGCAGATGGACGGCGAGCTCGACCTTTCGGTCTCAGCCGCCGGACGCGATCCGCTGCGGCTGCGCCGCGAGGTGCGGCTCGCGGGTGGGGCGGAAGCCACCGTCTCGATGCGTCTTGCCGTGCCGCACGCTCGTCGCTGGCAGCCGTGGCGGCTCGGCGAGCAGACGCTCTACCGCGCGGAGCTTTCGACGCGCGTCGCGGGCGGCGTCGAGTCGGCCCGGGTCGAGGAGACGTTTGCGTTCCGCGAGCTGAGCTGGGACATCGGCCCTCGGCGCTGGAGCCTTTCCGTCAACGGCCGGCCCATCTTTCTGCGTGGCGCGGGCTACGCGCCAGCGTGGCGAATCGAAGACCTGACCGCCGAGAGGTTCAAATCGGACATCGCGGTGGCGAAGGACACCGGCATCGACGCGCTGCGCGTGATCGCCAACGTGCTGCCGCGGGACTTCTACAGGCAGGCGGATGCGGCGGGCATGCTCGTCCTCCAGGAGCTGCCGCTGATGGGCACCTACGTCTACCACTCTCGGGCGGACGAGGCGAAGTTTTTCGAGAGCGCCGCGCGTGAGCAGCAGGCGGAGATGGTGTCCCTGCTCCAGAACAGCCCGGCCGTGGCGGCGTGGATCGCACACGACGACCCGCCGTGGCTGTCCACCAACTTCGACCTCGGTGAGGTGCACGCCGTGAGGCAGAACCACTCCATCGACCAGGAGCTCAAGGCGTCGTTCGAGCGCCTCGATCCGACCCGCCCCGCCCTTGCCGCGTCGGGCGACGTCGATCTGCACCTGATGCTGGGCTGGTCGTCCGGCGGCTGGCAGGACTTGGCGCACGTCGAGCCGATGATGGTCAGCGCGTTCGGGGCGCAGGCGCTGCCGTCCATCGACTCGCCCGCCTGGGACGGCATCGAGAAGCGCTGGCCCGTCGCAGACGACGAGCCCGCCTGGCGTCACGCCGGGTTTCAGCCTGTCAACTGGGCGGAGCGCGGCGCCGGCCTGCCGTCGGCGCACGCGGACCTAGAGTCGTACGTCGATGCGTCGCAGGAGTACCAGGCGAGCGTCGTGCGCTTCGCCGCCGAGCACATGCGGACCCGAAAGTTCGAATCGTGCTGGGGCGCTTTCGCCCATCACCTGGTCGATCCATTCCCCGGCATCGGGTTCGGACTCATCGACGGCGCGCGCCGGCCGAAGGCCGCGCTGGAATCCCTGGCCCGGGCTTTCAAGGCGACGCGGCTGATCATCGAGCCTCTCGGCTTCGAGGCCGGGCGTCCTTTCGGCATCCTCCAGAAGCCCGGCGTCCCGTTCGCCGTCAGGCTCGTCGTGGTCAACGACGACCCTGAGCTTTCCGGGCGCGGCAGCGTCCGCTGGTCGGTGGCCCGCGAGCGAGCCCCGGCCGGGCGCGGCGTCGGACGCCTGCGCGACGCGGTGCAGAAGAAGAGCTACTCGGGCGCGGCAGAGTTGGAGGTGCCGACCGCATTCGAGCCCGCGGTCAGCGCGACGACACTGAGCCTGCCGCTTCAGGCAGAGGGCGAGTACAGGTTGGAGGCCGCCCTTTCCGTCGCCGGTTCGATGGTCGACCGGACCGAGCTTGTTTTCACCATCACCGCAAACCTGCCCCCGGCGCGCCCAAGGCCGGAGATCCCGCGCTACCTCGCGGAGCGGCTCGCTGACCTCGGCAGCCTTCGCTCGGAGCCCGAGGGCATGAGCTTCGCGCTCGAAAACCGGACCCGGCCTGGTGTGCTCTCGAGCATCGCGGGTCTGCGCCTGGACGGCGTGATGATCGTGGGGCATGCCTTGAGCATCGAGACCAATGCGGGCCTCGCGCCGCTGCCGAAACGCCTCGACCTGCCGATCGGCCGGCGCGTGATCGTCCACATCGTGACCGCAGTGCCGCTGGGTCCGGGGGGCCACTCGCTCGAAGCGGACGTCACCGTGCCCGGGGTGGCCTCAGGCCGGCTCGTGATCGAAGGCAGCGTCGACGCCTGACCGCGGAGCGCCTAAACCCGGACTCATATCGTGAACTCGGATGGCATACTTTCACCCTTACGCGGTTGACGCTTTAACCCACTGATTCATCACCCGGAGCAAAAGGGAGGCTCCCGACCAGATGCCACTTGAATACGCATACATCCTGCTGGCGGTAGTCGCGCTGATCGCCGCCGTGCTCCTCTTGAGGGTGCGCCGCCGCCGCAGGAAGAAGTCCGCGCCTCCGGTGCGCCCCGCCGCGCCGGCGAACCAGACCGCGGGCGTGGCCGCGACGTGGGCGCCGCCCGCGATCGCCACTCGAGCCCCCAGCCCGATCGCCCC
>DATEHQ010000166.1:0-22649 GCA_035279525.1 Candidatus Dormiibacterota bacterium | reverse complement strand
GAGCCGGTGGTGTTGTTGACGTTGGTCGAGCCGCCCGCCGTGCTGCCCGAGCTCATGGTCGAGCCGGTGGTGTTGTTGACGTTGGTCGAGCCGCCCGCCGTGCTGCCCGAGCTCATGGTCGAGCCGGTGGTGTTGTTGACGTTCGTGGTACCGGTCGCGCTGCCTGTGCTGACGGAGGTGCTTCCAGTGCTGTTGTTCACCTCGTCGTGTGACTTCGGCGTGAACGTGGTGGTCTTGACGGGGGCCCAGCCGTGGCCGGTCTTGCCGGTCTTTTCCGTGCTCGAGCCGCCGTTGTCCCTGGTCTTGCTGTTGGTCGCCGCAACTGTCGTCGCTCCGGCATCAGAGTGGGCGTGCGCCTTGCCGCTGCCCTTGGCCGACCCGCCGGCGCTCGTGTTGCCGCTCGCGTTCTCGCTTGCCTTGGCGCTCGCCTTGGCGCTGACGCTCGTGTTCCCGCTTGCGCTCGCTCCGCCGTTGGCGTGGCTGGTGCCGTGCGCTGAAGCGCCGGCCGTCGAGCTTCCTGAATCGGCAACGCGATTGTTCGCGTGCGTCTGAGAGCTCGGCATGGGCTTGTCCATGGGTTGCTGGTCATGGGTCTTTAGTGATGACCCACCGCTGGTTTTGCTCCCGCCGGCGCTTTTGCCCTTGCCATCGCCGTGGCCGTCCCCGCCGCCGCCGCCACCGATGTCGTGCCCGCTGTGCGCCGACGGACTGTCGTGGCGCTGGACCACCGCCGAGGAGCTGGTGTGGTCGTGGGCTTTGCCCTGGCCCTGTCCGTTGTCGGAGGCCAGTGCGGGTGACGTGCGGGCGAGCATGAGGAGAAGCCCGGCCATGAGAACGAAAGCGTTGGCGAGCAGACGCCGTACGAGCACGGGCCGACTCGCGAAGTATTCGCCGACCGCTTCCAATGCCCACCTCCATGTGGATGAGCGATTGCCTCGCCGCCATCCTGGACATGGGCCCCGTCTTTTTTGACGGGGATATGTCGCAGAACGCCCCGCTTAGCGTTCCCTAGTAGGCCAATCCGCTTGCAATGACAACGCAATCACCATCGCTTGTAACCATGGACGTCGCCACCGACGGCGATTCGGTGGCCGCCTATCTACAGAATCTGTTCGCCGGCACCGGTTGGGAAATCGACCGCGTCCGGAAGAGGGGCACGCGCCTCGAGCCGCCCGATTCCTACTGGTCGATGTTCAG
Source organism: Candidatus Dormiibacterota bacterium (assembly GCA_035279525.1). Taxonomy (GTDB): domain Bacteria; phylum Chloroflexota; class Dormibacteria; order Dormibacterales; family Dormibacteraceae; genus DATEHQ01. The sequence goes on along the minus strand of DATEHQ010000166.1, from coordinate 21,452 downwards.
CATCGACATTAATAAGGACGAGGAGGAGCGCAACCTGCGGCTCGTCGCCAAGGGCGCGCTCAATGACCGGGCCTGGGCTGACCTCAGCGAGCGCCTCGTACAGATGGGTGGCGGGCGCCTGCCGGACCCCCTCAACGGTCTTGGCTACCCAACCCTGTTTCCAGAGTCCCGCCACGCCTACTGGTTCTATCCCTTCGACCCGGCGATGCCGAACCTGCCGCTGGCCAACGATCCGATCACGGTGGCGCATCTTCTGTTCGGTCTCGACGGGAGCCCGACGAAGGACATGCTCTCGGCTTCGACCAAGGTCGGCATCGAGAGGGTGCGCTACGTGCCCGAGGTCGGGACCATCCTGCGCTACACGGTTGACGCGACGGGCTTCCCGGCGACGATCTACGGAAAGGTGCAGCCGGGGCAGCGGGGATTGAGGACCTTCAACGTGGTCAAGGGTCTGTGGCAGGCCGCCGAGAGATACCCCGGGCTGCTGAACCTCCCGCGTCCTCTGGCCTACGTCGACGAGCTGGGCATGCTGCTCGAGGAAGGCGTGAAGGGCAGGCCGGTCGGCGGCAACCGCGCCAGCACGGAGTTCATGATGGCCGGCAACGCCGCCGCGGAAGCGCTCGCCGTGATCCACGAGTCAGGGGTCGAACCCGACGGGCGGATCCACATCGAAAACGAGCTGGCCCGTCTCCACCGCGTGTCCGAGCAGTTCAAGTACGTCCTCCCGGCCGGTCACTTCATGCTGAACGACCTGCTGGCGCACATGCGAGAGCACGTGCGGCGAACCGACGAGGAGGAATGCCGGCCCACGCATGGGGACCTGAAGTACGACCAGTTCCTGTTCCACAACGACCACTTCACGCTGATCGACTTCGACTACTTCGCGCTTGCCGAGACGAGCTACGACCTGGGCAAGTTCTGCGCCTACCTCATCCCGTCGTCGCCCAGGGACTGGACGCATTCGGTGGCCGCCGAGGAGACGCGTGAGCTGTTCATCCGCCGCTACCGAGAGCTCAGGCCGAACGCGACCCTGCAGCGATTCGGGGTCTACGAGGCGCTGCAGTACGCGCTGCGGGCCATGGCCTTCATGTGGTCCCAGACTCCAGGGTGGGAGCGGATCGCCGAGACCTTCCTCGTCCACGGATTCGAGCGCCTGAAGAGCCGGATCCCCGAATAGCGGCCGGCCGCCGGTCCAGATCAGGCACGAAATCCCCGCCAGGCCGCTTTTTACAAGCTTTAACCCAGGCTTGCGCGGGTCGCAGCCGCCCCCGGTCAGACTCAGCGGCCGGTCATGCGGATCCTGTCCGGGTTTGGGGGGCTGTTGATCGTGCTCGCGGTAGCCGCGGGCGCCACCCTCGCGCACCTGCATTCGAACCACCCGAATCAACTCACGGCGTCACACCAGACATCCACCAATGAATCGGTCGGCAGCCTGCCCTACCCGCCGTCCCGGCTCCCGCATCCGGCCGCTCTTCCGACCCCGACTCCGGCGCCGTCCAAACCTGCCACCGCCGCGGGATCCACCTCCACCGCTCCAAAAGCCGCAGCGCCGGGCTCGGGTACCCATCCTTCCCCGCCACGCCTCTACTCGGTGAGCGGCCAGCAGGCGCTCATCAACCGGGACCGCGCGCGCTATGGCTTGGCACCGCTCGCGTGGAACGGCTGCCTCTACGCTGTCGCGCTGGCCAACGCCCGTCGCATGGCGGCCGCCGAGGTGATGTCGCACGCGAATGGCGTGTACCAGGACCTCGCCTGCCACATCGGCAACCGGTCAGGCGAGAACGTCGGCTATTACACCCTCGGGGCCAACGACTCGATCATCAACAACGCTTTCATGAACAGCGCCGAGCACAAGGCCAACATCCTCGGGTCTTATCACTACGTCGCCACCGCCTGGGTCGTCGGGGCGAACGGCTACGGCTACATCGCCGTGGAGTTCGACTAGAAGCTCGCCGGAGGCGGGATTCGAACTTGGATTGAGGCTCCCGAGCCTCCCGAGTAGCCCGATCAGACCGGACGTTGTTCTCTCGAAGCGCTCCAGCGGGGCATCGAGCCGCGCGCCAACCGAGCGCTCGAGGAGGAGCGCGAAGGGTGGTCACCACACCGTCCAGCCGTGGCCGAAAGCGGGCGCTCTGGATTCGACCCATCGCCTGGCTGTGGGCCAAGCGAGCCTGGATCGCGTCGGTGGTCGGCATCTGCCTGATCGCCTCGACCCTCTATGTGCTCTGGGCCATCAAGGACCTGCCGAACCCGACCGAGGACGTCCTGGCCGCGGGTGATGTCGTCGTGGTCGACCGCAATGGAAAGCTCATCGAAGACTGGAACCCGCAGGGCCATTACCACATCAATCTCACGCTCCAGGAGATGGGCACCTACATGCCCAAGGCCGTGCTCGCGGCGGAGGACCGCAACTTCTACAACCACGGCGCGATCGACGTGGGTTCCACGGCGCGGGCCCTGTGGGTCGACGTGACCTCGCATTCGCTGAACGAAGGTGGCAGCAGCATCACGCAGCAGCTGGTGAAGATCCAGCTGCTGACGCCGCAGAAATCGCTCACGCGCAAGGTGCAGGAGCTGGTGCTGGCGGTAACGCTCGAGCAGCGCTACTCGAAGGACCAGATCCTGACCATGTACCTGAATCGCGTCTACTTCGGGCATGGAGCCTATGGAGCGGGGGCTGCCGCGCGCACCTACTTCGGGAAGGACACCAAAAACCTCACGCCGGCCGAAGCCGCCTTTCTGGCGGGCCTGATCCAGGCGCCCACAGCCTATGACCCGGTCACGCATTACGACCTCGCCCACCAGCGCGCCCTCTACGTCCTCGACGGGCTGGTGGCCACCAACGTGCTGACGCGCCAGCAGGCGGACCAGGCCGGCCAGGAGGACGTGAAGGCGGAGCTCCACATCCAGGCGAGCGCGCGCCAGAGCAAGGCGCCGCACTTCGTCGACCAGGTCCTGGTCGACCTCGAGAAGATGTTCGGCGCTGCTGCCATACAGCAGGGCGGCATCGTGGTGCACACGACGCTCGACCTGAACCTCCAGCAGATGGCCCAGGAGTCGGTGGCCGACGGAGTGAAGGACCTCGCCTGGACGCACGTGAACAACTCGGCGCTGCTCGCGGCCGACCCCCGCACGGGCGAGGTTCTGGCGTGGGTCGGCTCGGCCGATTATGGAAACGACGCCATCGCGGGTCAGTACGACGTCGTGCTCGCCGAGCGCCAGCCGGGGTCTTCATTCAAGCCCTACGTGTACGAGGCCGCGCTGCGGGACCACAAGATCACCTGGGCCACGATCCTCCACGACCGGCTGACCAACTTCAACGGATACACGCCGCACGACTTCGACAACGGCGGTATGGGTGACATCACGGCTCGCACGGCGATCCTGAATTCACGCAACATCCCCGCGGTCGAGGTCGGCCAGATGGAGGGCATGCAGAACGTGATCAGCCTGGCCCACCAGATGGGCATCAACAGCCCGCTCGACCCGGGCCTGTCCACGGCCATCGGCGGCAGCGACGTGACGCTGTTCGAGCACGTGCAGGGTTACCAGACGTTCGCCGACCAGGGCCAGCGGGTCGACCTGAGCCTGATCAGAGAGGTCGACGACGCCGGCGGACAGTCGATCTACAGGCACGACAACCCGCGCAGCACGACCGTGCTGACACCGGCCGAGGCCTTCCTGATGACCGACGTGCTGAAGGACTACCAGAACCAGTGGAACTTCGGGTGGAACCGCCAGATGGCCAGCAAGACCGGCACGAGCGACAATGGCAGCGGGGGGATCCCGGACTCCTGGATCATGGCCTATAACCCGGACATCGTGATCGGTACGTGGGTCGGCAACACCGCGCCGAACGGCCGGGGCGGATTGATCACCGCCTATGGAGAGCTCGTGGGCAAGAGCGTCATGAAGCGGTTCGTCAACCAGCTTCCCTCGAACATGCGCGACTGGTACCACACGCCCTCCGGCGTGGTGATCGGCTGTGGCGGCGACAGGCAGGACCCGTTCCTTCCCGGGGCATGCAACCAATCGCCCAAGCCTTCCTCTTCGCCAAGCGCCTCCGCCTCCGCCAGCCCCTCGGCCGGACCCTCGGCCTCGGCAAGCCCTTCCGCCTCGCCTTCGCCGGCGCCGAGCCCGTCGCCGATTCCTTCACCGCCCAGCGCGCCGCCGCCATCGCCCACGCCGGCGGCGGGAGGCGGTGGTGGCTCGCCCACGCCAAAGGCGACTCCTTGATGCTCAACATGGCCCAGACGCCCTTTGCGGAGAGCGTCGAGAGGCGCCGTCCGGGGTCGTCCCTTCGCGCCTACGTGACGCGAACCCTGCCCCACAGCTCAGCCATCGTGGTCGCCAATCGCGCTCCTCACGAGCCGCGGCCCGAGGGCGGATTCACGCGCGGCGCCGGAGGCGTGATCACGGCCCTCCTGACCATGGCCGAGGTCACCGCAGCCGACTGGGTCGCCTGCGCCAGGACCGAGCTCGAGCGAAACCTGGTCGCGGCGCAGGGCCCCTCATCGTCGGTTCCGCTCATCCGCGGCGAGGCGCGGCTCCACTACGTCACTCCGACCCAGGAGCAGTACGACCAGTACTACTCGGTGATCGCGAACCCGGTGCTGTGGTTCATCCAGCACTACCTCTGGGACCTGGCCCAACAGCCGATCATCAACGGCCGCATCCACCGTGCCTGGACCGGTGGCTATGTCGAGGTGAACAAGCAGTTCGCCCGCAGGGTGGTGGAGGTGGGCAAGCAGCTGCCTGAGCGGCCGCTGGTGCTCGTGCACGACTACCAGCTCTATCTCGTCCCGAAGCTCGTCCGCGAGCAGTTGCCGGGCGCCATGATCCAGCACTTCATCCACATCCCGTGGCCGACCCCGCAGTACTGGAAGGTGCTGCCGCGCGAGATGCGCGACGCCATCCTGCACGGGCTGCTCGGCTGTGACGTCGTCGGCTTCCAGTCGAGTCTCGACGTCCGCAACTTCCTGATGACTTGCGAGGAGAACGGGGGGCTGGCGGTCGACGAGAAGGAGCGGGCCGTGGTGATCGACGGCCGCGTGGTCTACGCGCGTCACTACCCGATCTCGATCGACGTCGCCTCGACGACCCGTCTCGCTTTCTCGCACGGGGTGATGGTCGAGGAGCGAAAGCTTCGCGACTGGAAACCGCAGCACCTCATCGTGCGCATCGACCGAACCGACCCGTCCAAGAACATCGTGCGGGGATTTCTCGCCTACGAGAAGCTCCTCGCCCACCATCCCGAGCTGAAGGGCAAGGTCCAGTTCTGGGCCTTTCTACAGCCGTCACGGCAGGACGTGGCCGCTTACCGGAACTACGTGCGCAGGGTGCGGCAGGTGGTGCAGCGCATCAACGCGCAGTACGGCGGCCAGGGTTGGCAGCCGGTCCGGCTGGAGTTCGGTGAGAACGTGCGCAAGGCCATGGCTGCGCTGCGCAACTTCGACGTCCTGCTGGTGAACCCCGTTTACGACGGCCTCAACCTCGTGGTCAAGGAGGGCGCGCTGGTCAATCGGTCAGACGGTGTGATCGTGCTGTCCGAGAACGCGGGGGCTCACGAAGAGCTGCATCAGCATGTGCTGTCGATCAATCCCTTCGACATCGAGGCGACGGCCGAGGCGATGCACCAGGGCATCGTGATGAAGGTGGAGGACAAGCGCCGGCTCAACGAGGCCGCGCGCCAGGTCGTGCGCACCAACGACATCGCACGCTGGATCACCCGACAGGTCCAGGACATCAGGGACCTGGCCGCCATCCCGGCCGGCCTGCGGGCCGGCTGAGCGGAGAAAAAAAGAGGACGCGGCCCCCTTGCCGAAGGCCGCGTCCTCACGCGGTTCACGCGCTCAGGTCAGCTCAGTAGCCTCGAGGCTTCAACCCACTGGTGCGGGTCCGCCTTGAGACGGAGACGTTGCGCGAGAACATGATCGTGATCAGGCGCGCCAGCGCCATGCCGATCAGGGCGTAGACGATGATCGCGACGATCACCGACGTCTCCAGCTGCGCCTGGGCGTTGCCGACGGTCGGCAGAAGGTTTCGAAACGGCCCCAGGAAGACAGCCGAGACGTTGTAGACGAACTGCGTGAAGCCGGCCTGTGGGTTCGCCCCCAGCAGCTTGAGCATGAGCCGGATCAGCAGCAGACCGTTGATGATGCCGAAGATGAGGTAGATCAGCTCGACGCCGCGTCGGGCGGGATCGAAGCTGCTGACGACCTCGGCGGTGTCCGACACCGGCGGAGCGATCGGCTCCTCGGCCGGCCCTGTGGTGACGTGCCGCTCTTCGCGCACCGTGCCTGTCACGGGATCGCTCTGGACCTCGGTTTCCCTTCGTTCCATGTCTCCTCCAAGCAGGCGAGCTTCCACGGCCCGCCCTATCTAGATGAGAACGTGGGGATGGCTGCGCGCACCCGGGCGGGCACCCGGGCCGGCCCGGGGCGGCGGGTCAGCGGGCTACTGGGGGTACCAGATCGGAAGCTGGGACAGGGCGAGGTCCGAGTCGACGTCCGGGTTCGAACCCGCGCTGAGCTGGTACTGCCAGGCCGCTTCCATGCCGGCGCAGCCTGGGCTGTACGGCGAATACTCCGGTGCGCTTCCCTTCGTGTAGCCGCCGAGGAGTGAGGGCTCGAACGACCACAGATAGGAGTCGCGCGCGACGTTGGGCAGTTCGGCGACGGTCGAGCACCACGCCGCGGCGAACTGGCTTCCGTTGGTGCCGTTGCCGTAGTAGGCGGCCACGTAGCCAGACTCGTTCAGGCCGTCGTACCAGCCTTCGATGAAACCCGTGTCGACGTTGGCGGCGCCTGGGCAGTCGGGCCCGGCCGGCTCGATGTCGATCGCGAGCACCTTGCCCTGCGGGATGCCGAGGCTCTGGGCGGCCTGGCTTGCGGTGACGGCGTAGCTGTGCCCGGCTGAGTAGCCGACCACGTCCGAGCAGTTGTAGTCGTTGTAGATCGGGAGGATGCCGATGTGGTACCGGGCGGCGACCGAAACCTCGTTGGCGCTGATGCCGGGGCAGACGGTGTTGGTCAGGTAGCGACCCCAGAAATCCGGCGTGCCGTAGGCGGAGACCACCTTGGGCAGCAGCCCCTGCGTGCCCCAGTAGTTGTCGGTGAACGACTTGCACGAGTCCACACCCCACAGCAGGCGGGTCGGCTGCACGGCGGAGGAGTGCGCCTGCACGTCGATCAGGCCGCTCGGCGCGATGTCCTGCAGCAGCCGTGTCAGCGGAGTCGGCTTGCTCGGCGCAGCCAGGGCGCCGATCTCGGCGGTGTACCACGGTGTTGCTCCGACGACCCAGGCCTGCACGCTGCAGCTGCGGCCGGTCTTGCAAGCGTGGTCGACCAGGCGTCCGTGCTGGTCGTAGATGGCGATCACCCAGGGCGTGGTCGTGATGTCCGCGTTGGTGGAGGCGCGAAGGTAGATCGTCCCGCCGCTGCTCGGCGACGTCGTGCTCGCGGCGAGTGAGATGGTCAGCCAGGTGACGTAGATCGGAGCAGAGACCGATTCGGGTTGTCCGTTGACGTACGCGACCACCTCGTGCATCCCCCCGGCCGCCTCGGTGACGGACGCGGTGCACACGGTGCCCCGGCTGCAGTAGGTGAGCCGCGTCTTGGCGGTCAGGTCGTAGATCTGGAGCCAGCGGCCCGACCGGCTGACGTCGAGCGTGGAGGTTGCGGTGAACGTCACGCTGTGGCCCGGGCCCACCACGGTGTTGTTGGCCGAGATGGCGCTGTCCAGCCAGCCTACCGAGACGCTGTTGGACCCGACGCTCGTCTGCCGGGACGGAATCTGCTGGGTGGGGCTCGTGATGTAAGCCGAAAAGCTATGGACGCCGCCGCGGGCCGCGTACGCGACCTGGCACTGGCTCGCCTGGGTGCACGCTCCGGCAAGGGTGCCTGAGGTCTGGTCGAAGATCTCGATCGCGGAACCGGCGTTCACGACCCCGGAGGCCGTGGCCGTGAGGAGCACGTTCTTGCCTGAGCGGACGGTGCCGGTGTCGACGGCAAGGCCGAGCCGCTGGCTCGAGCCCAGCGGCTGGAGCGAGGCGACCGGGACGCTGGGCAGGACGCTCGAGGACGCGGCGGAGGGCGAGGTGGGGGCAGGCGGCGGCGCCGCCAGCAACGCATTCGAGCAGGCGGCCGGGGTGGTGGGGACCGGCGCGGTCGCGCTGTTGGGACAGGCCGTCTGGCCGGGGGGCACCGAGCCGACCCCGGGCGTCGAAGCGGCGGCCGTGTCATCTCCGGAGCACGAGGCGCCCGGACCGGATCGCGGGCATGCCACCGCGCCGCTCGGCACGGAGAGCTGCGGCCCCTCGGACTGGGTGGGACACGGCGCGGGCGCACCGTAGATCGCCTCCGCGCAAGCGACCGAGGTCTTGCTCGGGGCGGTCGAGTGGGCCGCGGGCGCGGCGGCGAAGGCCGTGACGGTGAGCTGGTTGGCGGCGGCGACCAGCGCGAGCGCCACGTGCGCCGCCGGCCTGGCCTTGACGGTCGAGATGAATCTGTGTAGTAAGTGCGGCAAAGAACCCCCTCGAGGCGCGCACCCAGGTGTGGGTGGGCGAAGTGTCGAGGGGGCAAGCTATCCTGGCCCGGCACAGCCGCCAGCGGCTTTCGGGTTAATTAGCCTGAACTGTTGTGAATTGGCCCGAAATCAGGACCTCGCCGGCCATCTCACGCGCGAAGGAGCCGGTCTAAGGGTTCGCTTGCACCGCGCCGAGCACGTTGCCGTACATCATGCCCAGCGCGAGCAGACCGAGCAAGCAGAGAAAGACGAGGACGAAGGTTCGAGCGCAGACGTCGAAGAAGCCGCAGTCGACATCGCGCGACGAGTCGGAGTCGGCGACGCTCGCCTCACTGCGGTAGAGGCCGGCTCTCCACGAGAGCGCGACGATGATCAGCAGGACGATGAGGAGTACACCCATGATTTTCCCCTGAAAACGACGGAGCGGACGCCGAGCGGGTCAGCGTCCGCACCATCCAGAAAACGCACTGAGCCGCGAAGCTACCGATCGTTAACAAAACTTTGAACAGGCGCCGTTTTCGTCGCCGTGCCTACCAATACTTGGCTCGTGGGCCGCGTTTTCTTCGCGTGGAAGTCCCGCTGATCCTGCAGTTCTCCATCGCTCTTTTCACCGGCATGGTGGCCTCGACTTTCATCCCGCCGGTGCGCCGTTCGATTCCGCGGTACGTCGAGGTGGGGATGTGGATCGGCCTCGTCACCGTGTGCGTGCTCGGCGTGCTCAGCGTCACGGATAAGAACGCGCGCGAGCTGACCTCGTCCGCGGCCTGGGGCGCCGACCAGATCGTCAACACGACCGTCGGGCTGCTCGGCGCGGGGGTTGTTGCCTGGATCTCGGAGCACAGGTTCGCGATCGCGACCACCGTCGTCATCCTGGCCGGCCTCGACCTCCTGGTGCTGGCGCTCCTGCGCTCCTTGCACCGCTCGGCCCGATACCAGCCTCGCGTGCGGCTGCGCGACTGGATGGAGCTGCCCCTCGCGGCGCACCAGCCGGTCGCCGCTCGAACGTCTGCGTTCGAAGGCTTGAACCGCCGAGTGACCGCGGTGCTCGCGTTCGGAGTGGCCACGGGCGTGAGGTCGCTGCTCGGCCTTGCCGTGTGGGCACGCGACGTCGTGATGCCGAGCGGAGCCCGACAGGTGGCTCGTGCGGCGTCGGCGGGCCGCGTCCAGTCGAAGGCCAGGCTCGAAGCGATGCGCGACGCGGCCGCCCAGCTGCAGTTCGCCGCGCGCGCGTGGTACGCAGCCGCCGGAGCGCCCGCGGTGAGCGGCGTCGCCGGACGGGCCGCCGAGGCGATCCGCGTGGCAAGCACGCGGCACAGCCTGGCGCTGCAAGACCTCGCCGCCGACCGGATCGTCGACATCCAGGCTCTGCTGAGCGCTGGGTCGATCGGCTGGTACGGCCCGCTCGGAGCCGCACCCAACAGCCCAATTCAGGATGAGGAAAATGTCGCTGAACCGCGATCAGATCGTCTGGCCTCGTAGAGCAAACGGAATGCGGCGGCGCGCGAGCGCGCCGCAGGTGCTCACTCCTCCTCGCAGGCGCGTGATCACGCGGCCGGCGAGCTGGGTGATGAGGCTCCTGGTCCTGCTCCTGGTCGCGGTTCCCGCGCTGATCGTCACCTCGCCCGGCTACGTCGCCTACGCTGACCGGCTGCCGGACCCGGCACAGATACTGGCGCCCATTCCAGGCGACACGCTGCTCTATGCCAGCGATGGCAAGACGCTGCTGGCCGACCTGCATCAGCCCGGCTACCAGCACTACGACCAGCCGCTGTCCGACATGGGCACGCTGCTCCCGGCGGCCGTCATCTCGATCGAAGACCACAACTTCTACTCGGAGCCGGGCATCGACCCGCAAGGCGTCGTCCGGGCCTCCGTGATCGACTGGCGCGCTCATTCCTCCGTGGAGGGCGCATCGACGCTCACACAGCAGCTCGCCAAGCTGCGCCTCGTCGGCAACCAGACGACCCTCGACCGGAAGGTCCGCGAAGCGTTGCTCGCGTTCGAGATCGAGCGCAAGTTCACGAAGAACCAGATCCTCGAGCTCTACCTCAACAGCGTGTTTTTCGGCAACACCGCCTGGGGCAGCGAGGCGGCGGCGCAGATCTACTTCCATACGGACACCAAGAACCTCGACCTGGCCCAGGCGTCGATGCTGGCCGGGATCATCCGCGGGCCGACGCTGTACAACCCCCTCATCGACTGGACGTCGGCCAAGAACCGGCAGAAGACCGTCCTGGACGCGATGCTGCGCGACCAGAAGATCACGGCGGTGGACGCGGCGAAGGCATTCGCCGAGGACATCTCACCCCCGTCGCATATGTTCACGCCCACCAACACCGTGCTCGCCCCCGCCTTCGTCCGCTACGCGACGGCGATGCTGGTCAACCAGTTCGGGGCCGATATGACCTACACGGGCGGCCTCAAGGTGGTGACCACTCTCAACCTGACGCTGCAGAACATCGCCCAGGCGGCGGTCAGCAACAACATCAAGTCACTGGCGTGGCGGCGTGTCACGCAGGGCGCCCTGGTCTCGCTCGATCCGACGTCGGGCGCGATTGTGGCGATGGTGGGCTCCGCCAACCCGAACTCCAACGGCGGCCAGTACGACCTTGCCGTATGGCCTCCGCGCAATCCGGGCTCCTCGATGAAGATCTTCACCTACACCGCGGCGATCGCCAGCGGCAAGTTCACCATGACCACGCCAATCCATGACTCGCCGTTCGTCTGGCGGAGCGGTACCGAGGTGTGGAAGCCTCAGAACTACGACGGCCACTACCACGGCACCTGCCAGCTGCAGGCCTGCATGGGCAACTCGCTGAACATCCCGGCCGTCAAGGTGGAGCTCGGCGTCGGCGTGTCGACGGTGGTCCAGTTCGCGCGAGTCATGGGCGCTCCGCCCTACCAGCCGCACTACACGGCGGGAGTCCCCGACTTCACCACGGACGACCCGCTCAACAGCTACGGCCCCTCGCTGACGCTGGGCGGTTACGGTGAGACTCCGCTCCAGATGGCGACCGGGGCCGAGGTGCTCGCGACGCAGGGCATTCTTCGCCCGCCGTACGCCATCCAGAAAGTGTCCAAGGGCGCCGACCTGGTGTACGCGCACAAGGCCGGCGACGGCGAGAAGCGCGTGCTCGACCCCCGCGTCGCCTGGATCATGGAGGCCATCATGTCGAACGACAACAACCGAGCGATGATCTTCGGCCACAACTCGCTGCTCACGCTGCCCGGCCGCCGGGTCGCCGTGAAGACGGGGACGTCCGACTCGTTCGCCGACGCGTGGACGGTCGGCTTTACGCCCCACCTCGTCTCAGCCGTCTGGGGCGGCAACGCCGACTGGCGCCTGAAGATGACCGGAGGCTCCGACAGCTACTACATCGCGGCCCCGATGTGGCACAACTACATGCAGCGGGCCCTCGACGCGCTGGGCATGCGCAACGAGTGGTACAGCGAACCGAGCGGCCTGATCAACAAGGTCGTCAACGGCCAGCCCGCGTACTACCTGCCCGGCACCGTCGGCCGCTGACGGGCGGCTCGAGTTGCAGGCCAGGTTCGACAAGTCGGGCCGCCGCCTCCCAGACACCGGACGCGGCTGCGGGTGCCAACTGTGCGCCGACACCAACGCGCCGCCCTATGAGCGGCGCCGCCGCCCCCGTGCTCTCAAGACGTGGGGCCCTCTGCGCAGGAGCCTGACGCGGTTCATCGACTGGCTCCCATCGCCTCGCCGGGAGACCGCCTGAGGGAAAGCCGGCTCGTCGCCCCCCTAGGCGGCGGCCGTGTACGCGGGCAACCGTAGCGTGAACTCGCTGCCTTCGTGGGGGGTCGACGCCACAAGGACCTCACCGCCATGCCGGCGCGCGATCTCCTGGCACAGGTAGAGCGCGAGCCCGGTGCCCTTGATGCGCTTGTTGGCCCGCGTCGGGAGGCGCCCGAAGCGCTTGAAGAGCAGAGGAAGATGCTCGGGCGCGATGCCAACACCCTGGTCTCGGACGGCGACGAACACGTCCCCGTCGGTGCGTCCCACCCTGCATTCGACCATTCCGCCCCCGGGCGAGTACTTGATCGCGTTGTCGATGAGGTTGGAGACGACCGCCTCGATCCGGATCGAATCGGCCCTGACCTTCGTGTCCGCTGAGTTGGACTCGATCAAGAGCCGGTGCAGCGGCGCGGCGGCCTCGAACCTGGCGACCTGCCTGGCGGTCAGGTCCTTCAGGTCGACCGGCTCGAGGTGGAGCTCGAACCGGTTGTTCTCGAGCCGGCTCACCTCGATCATCTGGTCGACCATCAGGTCGATCTGCGAGAGCCTCGCCTCCAGCAGCTGGGCGATCTGCGGAATGCGCTCCGGTTCGATGTCAGCCTCCTGGAGCATCGAGTTGTAGCCGCGGATCAGGGTCAGCGGGCCGCGCAGCTCATGCGCCGCGAAGTCGAGGAACTGGGTCTTGCTGCGTTCGAGGTCGGCGATCCGGCGTGCGTGCTCGCGCAGGTGCTCCTGCTCCTTGCGTTTCGAGGTGATGTCCCGCGTGACCTTGCCAAACCCGCGCAGCCTCCCCGTCTCGTCCCGCAGCGCGGTGATGACCACGCTCGCCCAGAAGCGCGTGCCGTCGCGGCGGACACGCCAGCCCTCATCCTCGTACCTGCCATCGCGGGTGGCCACCTCGAGCGCGTGCTCGGGCTTTCGTCTCGCCAGGTCCTCCGGCGGATAGAAGAGCGAGAAGTGCCGGCCGATGATCTCGGCCGCGGTATAACCCTTGATCCGCTGGGCGCCCTCGTTCCAGCTCACCACGATTCCATTGGGATCCAGCATGAAGATCCCGTAGTCGCCGCCATCCTCGAGATCAACAGCGACCTCACCCCTCACCGGCGGTCCGCCCAGGAGCTCGCCTGGAGCGAAGAGCGATTCACGCTGCTGGTGACCGCCGTCGTCGGGTCTTCCGGCTGCGTCCGTCTGGAGTCCCCAGCGGCTTGACACCACGACCGGGTTGCCGTCCTTGCGGCGCTGGATCAGCTCCCCGTCCCAGGACCCTACCCGCTCCAGGATGCTCTCGATGTCCCCGAGCGGTATGGGGTACTCCGTGCGCAGCAGATCCTTGGGGTGCTGACCGATCGCCTCCTCGCGCGTGAAGCCGTACAGGCGCTCGGCGCCGAGGTTCCACGACGTGATCAGGCGGTCTCGAAAGGTGCGGGTGAACATGGCGTCGTTGGCCAGGTCCACCAGGTCATGGTCGGTCGCGGTCATCCGGACCCTCGACCAGGGCGGGTGAGACGCCCGCCCTGCGTCACGAACCGCTAGTCGGCCGCGGGCATCAGGCCGACTTCGCGAACTGACATCTCCTCGTTGACGGCTTCGGGGCCGTACGCGTGCTTCAGCATCACACGCAGCCGCTCCTTGGCGACCGCGAGCCTCGACGCCACGGTCCGCTCGGGGATGCCGAGGGCCTGGGCGATCGCGCGGTTGGTGTAACCGTGGTAGTGGCGCAGCACGATCGCGGCCGCCTGCTTCGGCGGCAGCTTCGCGAGCGCGCTCGCCAGATCGCGGTGCTCCGCAAGCTCCTGCGGGTCGGGCGCCAGGCCGGGACGGCCGATGCGCCGGATGACCTCGCCCACCTCGCGCAGACGCATCTTGCGCTGGTAGGACACCGCTGCGTTGATCGCGATCCTGTGCACCCATGCCTCGGCCGGTGCGATCGGCTGCCACGTGGCCCACTTCTTGTAGGCACGCTCGAATGCATCCTGCGCGCAGTCTTCGGCGGCCGCTCGGTCTCCGAGCATGGCTGTCAACGTGCCGAGGATCTTGCCGTAGGACGCCTGGTACAGCCGTTCGAAATCCGCTTCGTTGCCTGCTCGATAGACGTTTGTCGCATTGTTCGCCCCGGTGGCGACGGCTTCAGCGATCGGGTCTGCCATGCTTCTGATTTCCCCCCGCGTATTTGATGGACGCCGCTTCCGAGCTCGTCCGTGATGACCCCTACTCTCCCCTACAGGGCCCCCGCTTGGCGCCGTACGGTTGCGTGGAATTTGACTAACTCACTTGAAGTAGGCCTGTCGGTCGATTCACATCGGGCCTCCAAGCCAAGTGACAGCCAGAGTCGCGACGTTCTCAAAGTGAGATGAATCCGGAATCAGCCGCCGGCGGCTACGGCGGAGACGTGCTCGGTGCCATCGCGACCGGACTTGGCGCCGACACGAGAGAAAGTGGCAAGAAGGTGCTCGATGTCCTCCGCATGCGCTCGCCGGAGCTCGTGGCGCTGAGCGAGCAGACGGGCGAGGACCTCGTCGATACGTCGTCCGGGTTCATCGAGATGATGCTCGCCGCCCTGCGCAGCGACATCGACCTGCCATGGGGCGGGTACGAGAAGAAGCTGCTCGACTATGGACGCCTTCGGGCCGCGCAGGGTGTGCCGCTGGAGTCGCTCATCGACGTTCTGGCGGTCTACCGTCGCGCGACGATGGAGCTGGTCACCCTGCCCCTGGTCGGCAGCCCGCGCCAGGACGAGATCATCGCCGCGGCGCAGAGCCGGCTCGAGGACGTCACCGAGCACCTCACGACCTTCATCGCGCGTGGTTTTCTCGAGCACATCGACGAGGAGCATCGCGCGAGGGAGAGTGAGATGTACGGCCTCGCGGCGGTCGTTTCGGCCGTGGGACGTTCGCTTGACGTCGCCGAGACCGCGGAAGTGGCCCTGGTCGAATCGCTGGCGGCGATGAGGTTGAGCACCGGAGCTCTCTGGCTGCGCGAGCGGTCGACCTACAAGCTGCTGCACACGGTCGGCCTCGAGCACGACCAGGTCGAAGGGTTCGCCAAGCAGGTGGGGCCGCAAGTGCAGGCATCGGCCTCCGCGGTCGGCCGCTCGGAGTCGCAGGTCGATCGCGTGACGTCCAGGGAGTGGAACGCCCTGCGCGCGCAGCTGCGCGTCCGGGGGCGCACTGTCGGCGTGATGACCGTTGCCACCATGGTCGATCGGCTCTTCAACGCGGGCGACATGCTTTTCGTGGCGGCCGTGGCAGACCAGGTCGCGATCGCCCTGGACCGTGCGCGACAGTTCGCCAGCGAAGCTCGCACCGATCACCTGACGGGACTCGCCAACCGGCGTGAGTTCGAGCGGGTGATGGAGCGCGAGGTCGCGCTGGCCGAGCGCCACGGCCGGCGCCTGTCGATGATGATGATCGACCTCGACAACCTGAAGCGGATCAACGACAAGCAGGGCCACCGTGCCGGCGACGGCGCGCTCCGACTCGTGGCACAGCAGCTTCAGCGGGTGGTGCGCGCCTCGGACGTGTGCGCGCGCGTCGGTGGCGACGAGTTCGCGGTGGCGATGCCCGAGACGGAGATCGATCGCGCACGCGAGGTGGCGGCGAGGCTGCGCCGGGCGGTCGAGCAGGTGGGGCTGAGTGCGAAATCGACTGAGTCGGTCGAGGTCAGCGTCGGCATCGCCTCCTGGCGCAAGGGCCAGGACTGGCAAGCGGTCTACCAGGGTGCCGACGCGGATCTGTACGAGGACAAGCGCCGGCGCAAGACGGTCCGCCGGTGGCGTGAGGAGGATCAGCCGGCCATCCGCTTGATGGGCCGAGCCGGCGGCCGCCGCCGGATCAGCGGCGCGTAGGCAACCGCCGGCCGGAGGCCTCGTTACTCGACGAGCGCCAGCTCCCTTGCTTTCACGATCGCCTCGAGCTTCGAGTGCACCCCGAGCTTGCTGCCGAGGCTTCTGATGTGCGTGCGCACAGTGGTGTAGCTGATCCCCAGCTTGTCCGCGATGTCGCGGCTCGCGATGCCCTCCGCCATCAGCCGGAGGACCTCCTTCTCGCGTGGGGTCAGCCGCTCGAGCTGGGTTTCGACCTCGCGGCGTCGGTTGAGGAGCGATGAGATCGAACGCGGCGTGAAGAGGGTGCCCCCGCCCGCGACCATCCGGATCGCGTCGACGACCTCCTGCGCGGCACGTGACTTGTGGATGAACCCGCTCGCACCCGCCTCGAGCGCCGCGAAGCGCGCCGCGTCGGTGTCCTCGCGAGTGAGGAAGATCAACTTCGCATCGGGCCTCGCCTCGCGGATGGCGATGCCCGCGTCGGCGCCGGTCCCGTCGGTGAGCCTGAAGTCCATGAGGATCACGTCTGGCATCAGCTGCGTGGCCTGGGCCACCGAGTCGGCGACCGAGCCGGCGCGGCCGACAACCGCCATGTCACTCTGGTCGCCGATCAACGCGGCCAATCCCTCCGCGACCACCTGGTGGTCTTCCACGATCAGCACCCGGGTGCGCTGATCCTTGCTCAAGCGATCGGCATCCAGAACTCGACGGTGGTGCCGATGCCAGGCTCGCTCGTGATCCTGGTCCATCCGCCCGCGAGCACAGAACGCTCGTTGAGCGCAAGCAGCCCGAGGTGTCCTGGCAGGTGGTCGCGCTCGGCCACCACGAAACCCTTGCCGTTGTCGGTCACGCGCCCGTGCACGGCGCCTTCGGCCAGGTGCAGCGAGACCTGGACCCTGGTCGCGGCCGCGTGCTTTTCGATGTTGGTCACGGCCTCTACGACCTGCCGGAACAGCATCGACTTGAGCTGGTAGTCGAGCTCGTCCGGCACGTCGAGGTCGAGCTCAACCTCCGCCCCCGACACCGACCGGAGGATCGTGATCCTGTCCCTGATCGTCTCTTCGAAGCCGCCCGGCAGCTCCAGGGCCGGCGGCCGCACCTCGAAAAGCACACGGCGCAGCGCGTCCTCGGTCTGGGTCAGCAGGTCCTGGGCGTCGTCCAGGATCGTGTCGCCGCTGCCGTTGCGCTCTCGCAGGCGCTGGAGCTTGAGCTCGGCGGCGGTCAGCTTCTGCAGCGCGTCGTCGTGCAGCTCCGCGGCCAGGCGCCTCCTTGTCTTGTCGACCTCTGTGGACACGTTCTTCAGGAGCAGCTGGCGTGCGGCGTCGATCTTCTCCAGGCGCTCGACCGTCTTTTTGAGGTCGGTCTCCGCGTGGCGCAGCTGCCAGACCAGGCCCGCCGCCAGCCCCGCCTTCTGAAGCACCCAGCCGTCTTCGCGGGTGAAGCCGCCCGTGCGTCGCGAGTGGTAGGCGGCCACAAGTCCAAGTCGTTGGTCTCCGGCACGCCATGACACCGCCAGCGCGTCCGGCACGTTGAGGGTGTCGAGCGCGGAGGCGAAATCGCCCGCGGCGTCGTCTCGCGACGCGCGAAAGACGTGGTCGTGAAACACCACGCGGCTCGCCAGGTCGTCGCGGTCCGGAGCGCACGGCACCGGGCGCAGCGGCGAAAGGAAGGCGTCGTCGATTCCATGCGATCCGCGGATCGGTGCGAGCGTGCCCTCGCCGACCTGCCAGAACAGCACCTTCTCCGCCTGGACCAGGGTCGCGATGCTCGTGGTCAGGCGGCGGTAGAAGTCGTTGAGGGTGTGGCCGGTCCGAGCATGCACTGACACCGCCAGCAGGGCTTCGACCGCCGCCTCGTGGGCGCGCTCGACGCGCTCCGCGCTCTCCACTCTCTCCTGGTTGACGAGCCTCTCGCGCTCGCTGCGGTCGAGGTCCGCCCGGAGGTTGACCAGCGCGTCCACCATCTCCTTGCGGCGCTCCTCCAGCAGAGCGATCTGGACGGCCGCGGCGACCTGGTTGGCGAAGACGCCGAAGGCGCGGCGCTGCGCCGCTTTGTACCCGCTCGGGCTGGCCACGCCGATCATGCCGATGGTGTTGCCCCCCGCCACGAGCGGCTGCCCGCAGTAAGAGCGGAACACGCGGGCTCCCGGGTTCGTGTAACGGCTCCAGTTGAGCTCGATGGTGTTGGCTGCCGGCGCGGCCGGCGCCGCGGTCGCGGCCACGATGCGCTCGATCTCCTCGCGCGGAAGGGAGTCGGTCGAGTCCGCGGTCCGTGAGTAGACCTGTGTCGGCTCGCCGGAGGCGTCCACCAGTCCGATGAAAGCGACCGCGGATTCAGTGAGCTCCAACGCGAGCTGCAGGGCGGCTTCAGCGACGGCGGGGACGTCGTTGAGCTTCGTCAGCTCCCTCGAGACAGACTGGAACGAATCCAGCAGGTCCCACAGACCCGCATCCGACCTGACGGTTTCCACGTCTTGCCGTCCCCCCTGGTTCGGATTGTACTCGCGCCCTCCGATCCCTTACCGCGGACGGCGGCGGGTCAAACGCGCCACGCGAGCACCAGGCACCGGACGCGCCGGCCAGGCGCCTCCAATACTCTTGGGTCCGCGGACGTTTTCTAATCGCAGTGAATGCGCGAAGGGCACTACACCGGACCAGCGGCTCGGTCATCGTCAAGCCCTTCGTCGTACTCGCCGCCAGGACTCTCGGGCCGGGCCCGCTCCGCCTCAAGATGGTGAAGCTCGCCCACGACCTGAGCGATGGGGGAAGAGTTGAGGCACCTGAGCTCCCGCTCGACGGGGCGGTCATTCACCCCAGCCAGCGCGCGGCGTAGGCTCGTCTCCAGAGCCCTCGGCCGGCCCGGCTCCAGCTTTCTGAGAAATCTTTCTGCAGCGGCGGGTAGTCCCGTTGTGGGAGGCGTTTCTGCTACAGATGAACGACTTCGATCGGTTCCTCGAGATCGAGCTTCGGCAGATGCTGGACCCGGTGACGGGCACCCCGGCTCCGCCCCTACGAGGCCGGCGCAGGCCCGCCAAGCCGCTCCTCGCGGTCATGGTGGCGCCGATTGAGCTGGCAGTCGAGGCGGTGACGGTCCTCGAGCCCGCCGTCGTGCCGGTTCCGATTCAGCCGGTCAGCCTCGTTCCCTAACCAGAAGAACCCCTTCCTTCCTCTCGCGAGGCCGGGTCGGTTCGGCCCGGCCTCATTCGCGCCCGCAGCCGGGGTACGCTTGGGCGGCCTTGGCTGCGCGCACCTACGGCCTCGCCTTCAAGTCGCACGTGGCGGCGGAACGGATGCCGGCGGCGGAGCGGGAAAGGCTGCTGGCGGACCCCGGTTTCGGTCGCGTCTTCACCGAGCACATGGTCCGGATCCTCTGGGACCACGGGCGTGGGTGGCATGACGCCGAGCTCGCTCCGCTCTCACCCCTGCAGCTGAGCCCTGGCAGCGCCGTCCTGCACTACGCCCAGGCGGTCTTCGAGGGCCTGAAGGCATTCCGCCAGCCCGGCGGCGGGATCGCCGTCTTCCGCCCCGACGCCCACGCCGACCGGTTCCAGCGCTCGGCCCGCCGCCTTGCGCTGCCGGAGCTCCCCGCGGAGCTGTTCCTCGAATCGATCGAGCAGCTGCTGGCGGCCGACGGCGATTGGGTGCCGTCCGCGCCCGACCACAGCCTCTACCTCCGTCCCCTCATGTTCGCGAGCGACGTCTCCCTCAGCCTCCATCCCTCGCGCCAGGTGACATTCCTCCTGATCGCGTCACCGAGCGGGTCCTATTTTCCGACCGGCGTCAAGCCCGTCACCGTCTGGCTGTCCGACGAGTTCAGCCGAGCCGCTCCCGGGGGGACTGGGGCCGCCAAGACGGGCGGCAACTATGCGGGCGGCCTGCTCGCGCAAACACGTGCCGAAGAGCGTGGCTGCGACCAGGTCGTCTGGCTCGACTCGCGCGAGCACAGATGGGTCGAGGAGATGGGCGGCATGAACCTCTTCTTCGTGTTCGGCGAGGGAGCGCATGCTCGCCTGATGACCCCCGAGCTCACAGGCACGCTGCTGCCCGGGATCACACGCGACAGCCTGCTCGTCCTGGGCCGCGACCTCGGCTACTCGGTGGAGGAGGGCCGGATCAGCACCGCCGAATGGGAGACCAGGTGCGCGGACGGCAGCCTGAGCGAGGTGTTTGCCTGCGGCACCGCGGCCGTGATCACCCCCGTCGGAGCGGTGAGATCCGAGCGCGGTTCATGGGCGGTGAGCGGCGGGCGGCCCGGCCAGGTGTCGATGCGACTCCGCCAGGCGCTGGTCGACATCCAGCGCGGCGCGGCGCCCGACCGCCACGGCTGGCTGCAACTCGCCACGGTATCGTCTCGATAGTCCGGACCTGTTGATCGGGGAGGTGTGTGGTTGATGGCTCGCCATCGCGTCGTGATCGTCGGAGGCGGGGGCGTCGGCGACGCCGCGGCGTTCACCCTGCGCAAGCGGGGGTTCGATGGCGAGATCTTGATCCTCAGCGCGGATTCGGACCGGCCGTATGACCGTCCCTACCTCTCGAAGGAGTTCTTGAGAGGCGAGGTCGACCTGCCGAAGGTGTTTCTGCACGACGAGGCGGCCTTCGAGCAGGAGCGGGTCGAGCTGCGGCTCGACACGCGTGTCACGGGCGGTTCGGTGTCGGGCGGCAAGCTGACCCTGGATGGCGGAGCCGAGGTCGGCTTCGACACGCTCGTGCTCGGGCTCGGCGGCACGCCGCGCCGGCTTCCCGACATCCCGCGAGCCGAGAACGTGGTGACCCTGCGCTCGCTGCGTGACAGCACCGTCATCAGGCAGGCGCTGGCAGGCAGCGGACGGGTGATGCTGATCGGCGCAGGCTTCATCGGCGCGGAAGTCGCGGCCTCCGCGCGCACGATGGGCAAGGAGGTCCTGATGGTCGAGGCGGCGCCGGCTCCCCTGGTCCGGGCTCTCGGCAAGGAGGTCGGCGACATCTACGCGGGCATCCACCGCCGCAAGGGCGTCGACGTGCGAACCGGGACCACGGTCCAGCGGTGGCATGCCGAGCACGGTCGCGTGACGGGGGCGAGCCTGTCGGATGGGAGCCGCGAGGCGGTCGACCTGGTGGTGGTCGCGATCGGGATCGATCCCAACCTCGAGCTGCCGAAGGCGCTCGGCCTCGCTGTCGAAGCCGGCGGAGTCAAAGTCGACGAAGGGCTTCGCGCCGCGGCCAACGTCTACGTCGGCGGAGACATCGCCCTGCATCCCCACCCCATGCTCGGCCGCGCGATCCGGGTGGAGCACTGGGAGGTGGCGAAGGGCCACGGGCGCGGAATCGCCTCGGCCCTGGCCTCAGGTCATGCTCCTTACACCAAGCT
>DATEHQ010000165.1:0-13072 GCA_035279525.1 Candidatus Dormiibacterota bacterium | reverse complement strand
CGACGACGCGAAGCTGAAAGAAGAGCTCGGTGACCTGCTGCTCCAGGTCGCGATGCACGCGGAGATCGCGGCCGAGGCACAGCGCTTCGACGCGGCCGAGGTGTCCGAGGACGCGGCCGCGAAGATGGTGAAGCGCCATCCTCACGTCTTCGGCGATGTGTCTGTCGCTGACGCGGACGAGGTGCTGCGGAACTGGGAGCGGCAGAAGGCGCACGAGGCGCGTGCCGAGGGCCGCGACGAGTCGGTGGTCGACCGGGTGCCGGCGACGATGCCGGCGCTCGCGTGGACGCTCGGGCTCCAGAAGCGCGCGGCCCGTGTTGGATTCGATTACGAGTCGCCGCTCGGCGCCGCTGAGTCCGTGGCGGAAGAAGCGAAGGAGCTGGCGTCGGCGGGCACGGCGGAGGAGAGGTTCGACGAGATGGGTGACCTGCTGTTCGCGGTCGTCGCGCTGTCACGCACCCTGAAGGTCAACCCCGAGGACGCGCTGCGCGTCGCGGGCCGGCGGTTCCGCAAGCGATTCGCTCAGCTCGAGGCCGAGCTCGGCCGGGAGGGCACGAGCTTTCGCGACCTGGATGCGGACGAGCTGGCTCGGCGATGGGAGCGCACGGGCTGAGCTGTCGGTCGGCCTGCGCAGCCCGTTCGCCCGGTAGGAACAGTCGGAGGCGCAGCGGCGGGGGTCGTTTGTTATAGTCCGATCCCCGGTCATTCGCTCCAGCCAACGACGCAGCATGAGACACAGCAAAGCCACATCCGCCACCGGCACACTGCGCACGAACTCGCTCGGCGCGCGCCAGCTCGTGATCATCGTGATCGCCGCGGTCGCGCTGATCTGGGCGGGCATCGCGTTCGCGCAGGAGGCCTACATCAGCCACAGGCTGAGCCAGCAGGCGGCCGACCTGCGCCACCAGAACACGCAGCTCGGCGCGCAGAACGCGGCCTACCGCAAGGACGTCAAGAGCATCACCTCGGGCGCCGCCACCGAAGAGGAGGCTCGGCAGAACGGCTTCGCCAAGCCGTACGAGAAGACATACCTGGTCGCGCCCCCGCCAACGCCGAGTCCGAGCCCGAGCCCGAAGCCGTCGCCTTCGCCCGGTGCCTCTCCGCACCACTGAGCCCGGCGCCGGGAGGCCCGGACGGCGAGGGTATAATTCCCCTCGCGGAGTGGAGCAGCGGCAGCTCGTCGGGCTCATAACCCGAAGGTCGTCGGTTCGAATCCGACCTCCGCAACCACCTTCGAATCCCAAGCCATCCATGATTCGCGCGTCGGACGAGGAATGAACAAGAGAAAGCGGGTCGCCATCGCCAAGCATCGCAAGAAGAAGCGGAAGCTGAAGGCGCGCCTGCACGCCGCCCGCTAAGCGCTCCGGCCTCTCCTTGAGTTCTCCAGGCCCAGAATTAAGCGCGGCGCTGCCGTAGCTCAGGTGGTAGAGCGCGCGACTCATAATCGCGTTGTCGCTGGTTCGAGTCCAGCCGGCAGCACCATGCCCCGGCCCTCCGCGGAAGCACCCCTCGCGGCAGCGCGAAACTCGCCGCTCGTGCCCGCCGGCATGCGCATCCTCGTGGCGGTCTCAGGCGGACCCGACTCCACCGCGCTGCTCATCGCGCTACACGAATCGGGACGTGAGGTGGTCGCGGCGCACTACGACCATGCGCTCCAGGACGGCTCGTCCCAGGTCGCGAGACAGGTGGCGGACCTGTGTGAGGGGCTCGGCGTCGAGCTGGTCAGCGAGCGGCGTGCCGAACCGATGCCGCGTGGCTCGGTGCAGGCGGGCGCCCGGCGGCTGCGCTACGAGTTCTTCGAACGCGCCCGCCGCCACAGCGGCGCGGACGTCGTCGCGATCGCGCACACGGCCGACGACCTGGTCGAGGGCGTCGTGCTCCACATGCTTCGCGGCTGCGGCCTTGCGGGCTTCCGCGGCATGCCGGCCACACGTGACCGTTACGTCCGTCCGTACCTGGATGTGTGGAGAAAGGACGTGGCTGAGTTCTTGAGGCGCCGCGGAGTCTCGGCGCACGCGGACGCGGCCAACCGCGACCTGCGCCACGCGCGCGTTCGTGTTCGCCTCCAGGTCCTGCCCGCGCTGGAGCGCGACCGGCCTGGCATCCTCCGTCGGTTCCACGCCGCCGCGCTCGCCGCGTCGGCGCTGCACGATTCCGTCACGCGGCAGGCGGCCGCTGCGATGCGGGAGGGCCCGCCGCTCGCGCCGGCGCTGGCGGCGCTCGAGGAGCCCGTCGCAACAGAGGTGCTGCGCCGCCTCTACGCCCAGGCCGGCGGCCGTGAGCCCGGCTTGAGCCGGTCACACCTGGCGGCCATGCTCGCACTGGCGCGCGGGGGGCGTGGCGGCCGGGGCGTCGACCTTCCGGGCGCCCTGCGTTTCCGTATCGTGGGGCCCCACATGCAGGTGGTCGCGTGCCGGGAAGCCTCGCCACCACCGCGCCGCCTGGCGGTGACTAGCTGCGGCGGATGCGGCGATGCGGACGCGGCCCACCTCCGGCCCGGTCTCGACCTTCGCGTGGCGTTCCGCGCTCCCGGTTTGAGGATGCGGGCTGCGGGAGGTCGCGGCACTCGTAAGCTGCAGGACATGTTTGTGGACGCGCGCGTGCCGCGCGAGGACAGGGACTCCTGGCCGCTCGTCTTCGCGGGCGATCGCCTCGCGTGGGTGCCCGGCATCGCGGTCGAAGCCGATTTCGCCGCTGTGCCCGGCGAGCCCGCCGTGCACGTGGCGATCGAGCCCACGCCGGTCCGCTTTCCGCCCAAAGTTGTTAGGCTAGAAACGCCAGAGAGCCCTCGAGGAGAGTCGAGTTGAGCCGCTTCCCCCGCTCCAGCCTGTTTTATTTCGCACTGGTCGTCGTTCTCGGCCTGGTGTTCTGGTTCACGTGGCAATCGATCCAGAGCAGCCAGAGCGCCAACGACTGGCACTGGACGACCCTGATGAACAACGCCGCCCAGGGGCAGGTGAAGTCCCTCGAGATCAACGGCACCGACGCGGTCGCCACCGACACCAGCGACAAGAAGCACAACGTCGTCGTGCCCGACACGAGCGGTGACCCCGCGTGGCTGACCGAGCTGCGCACGACCGACCATGTCGACGTCTTCTTCGACAAGAACAACAGCGGCAGCTACCTGCTGAGCGTGCTGCTGCCCAACATCATCCTGGTCATCCTGATCGCGGCCTTCATGTGGTGGGTGCTGCGGCAGACGCAGTCCGGGAACAACCAGGCCATCTCGTTCGGGCGTTCGCGCGCCCGGATGATCGCCGGCGACAAGCCCGCGATCACGTTCGCCGACGTGGCGGGCGTGGAGGAGGCCAAACAGGAGCTGACCGAGATCGTCGAGTTCCTCAAGTACCCGGAGAAGTTCGTCGCCCTCGGCGCGCGCATTCCGAAGGGCGTGCTCCTGGTCGGCCCTCCCGGCACCGGCAAGACGCTGCTCAGCAAGGCCGTCGCGGGCGAGGCCGGCGTGCCCTTCTTCTCGATCTCGGGCTCCGAATTCGTCGAGATGTTCGTCGGCGTCGGCGCGAGCCGCGTCCGCGACCTGTTCGACCAGGCAAAGAAGAACTCTCCTTGCATCGTGTTCGTGGACGAGATCGACGCGGTCGGCCGCCAGCGCGGCGCCGGCCTGGGCGGCGGCCACGACGAGCGCGAGCAGACCCTGAACCAGCTGCTCGTCGAGATGGACGGCTTCGACACCAACACCCACGTGATCGTGATCGCGGCCACCAACCGTCCCGACGTGCTCGACCCGGCGCTTCTGCGCCCAGGCCGCTTCGACCGGCACGTCACCCTCGACCGCCCCGACATCAAGGGGCGCCGCCAGATCCTCGACGTGCACGCGCGCAACAAGCCGCTCGACTCGACCGTCGACCTCGACGTGCTGGCCCGCCAGACGCCTGGCTTCAGCGGCGCCGACCTGGCCAACCTGATCAACGAGGCGGCCATCCTCGCCGCGCGCGCCAACAAGAAGGTGATCGGCATGGACGAGCTCGAGGAGGCGATCGCCCGCGTCATCGCCGGCCCGGAGCGCAAGAGCCGCCGCATCTCCGACAAGGAAAAAGAGGTCATCGCTTACCACGAGGTCGGGCACGCGCTGGTCATGAAGGGCCTGCCGCACACCGACCCGGTGCACAAGGTCTCGATCATCTCCCGCGGCATGGCGCTCGGCTGGACGCTCAGCCTGCCCGAAGAGGACAAGTACCTGGTCTCGCGCGACGAGCTGATGGACCAGATCGCGGGCATCATGGGCGGCCGCGTCGCGGAGGAGATCGTCTTCAACGACATCACGTCCGGCGCGGAGAACGACATCCAGCGCGCGACCCAGATCTCCCGCCGCATGGTCACCCAGTGGGGCATGTCCGACAAGCTCGGGACGGTGACGATGGGCCACAAAGAGGAGCTCGTCTTCCTCGGCCGCGACCTGGGCGAGCAGCGCACGTACTCGGAAGAGGTCGCCGCGATCATCGACGAGGAGGTCCGCCGGATCATCGACCACGGCTACCAGACCGCGAAGGCGATCCTCACGCAGCAGCGGGCGAAGATGGACGCCGTCGTCGAGCGGCTCAAGATCGTGGAGACGATCGATGGCAAAGAGCTCGACGAGATCCTCGCCGGCGAAGAGTCGTCGGCGCCTGCGGCCAGCTCGTCCGCGTCCTGAGCGCGCACAGCCGATCGTCGTAGTCGGCCGAGGCCGTGTCGGCCGAAGCCTCTGGGCGGCCCTGCGGGCGGCGCACGAGGTCGCGACGCTGGTTCCCGGGCAGGTCGACTTCGCCGAGCCGGCGGGCGGCGGGCTGGTCTTCCTGGCGGTTCCAGACGCCGCGATCCCAGATGTGGCGGCCCGCATCGCCCGGTTGCGACCGTCGGAGCGCGTCGGCTTCGTCCACTGCAGCGGCGCGCTCGGTCTCGGTGCGCTGGACGCCTTGAAGGCGAACCCGATCGGATCCTTTCACCCGCTGCAGTCGTTCCCGGAGCCGCGTCCGCCCGAGGCGTTTCGCGGCATCACGGTCGCGGTCGACGCGAGCACGCCGGCTCTGCTGCGGCGGCTCAACGGCCTGGCCCGAGGGCTGGGGGCCAGGCCGAGGCGCGTCCGCGACGGCGAGCGGGCCCTGTACCACGCTGCCGCGGTGTTCGCTTCCAACTACGTCATCGCCTCTGTGGGGGAAGGCGTGCGACTCCTGCGGGCCGCGGGCTGGTCACGTGCGGACGCGGAGAAGGCCCTGCTCCCGCTGGTCGAGGGCGTGGTGGCCAACCTCCAAAGGCGGGGCATCACCAGGTCGCTCACCGGCCCGATCCGCCGAGGCGACGTGGACACCGTGCGGCGGCACCTCGAGGTCGTGGAGGACCCCGATCTTTATCGTATGCTCGGCGCTGTCGCGCTCGAGATCGCGAGAGAGGCGGGGCTGGACCCCGCGGCGGCCGAGCGGATGGGCAGGGCGCTGACCGGTTCAACGGCAGCGACCCGAAGGAGACGTCGCGTATGACTACCGTCCTTGACGTCCAGCGCTTCAAAGACGAGCACAGACGATTCGCCGTGCTGACCGCGTACGACTTCCTGAGCGCGCGCATCCTCGACGAGGCGGGGATTCCAGTCCTCCTGGTCGGCGACAGCCTGGGCAACGTCGTGCTCGGCTATCCGACCACGCTGCCGGTGACGATGGACGACATGGTGCACCACGCCAGGGCCGTGTCGCGCGGATCCCGACAGGCGCTGCTCGTGGGAGACCTTCCGTTCATGTCCTATCAGGTCTCGGTCGAGCAAGCGCTCGGAAACGCCGGCCGGCTGATGCAGGAGGGCGGCATGCACTCGGTGAAGCTCGAGGGCGGCGGTCCCGTGATCGAGATCACGCGCCGGCTCACGGAGGTTGGGATTCCTGTCATGGGCCACCTCGGCCTGACACCGCAGTCGGTGCACGGGATGGGTGGGTTCAAAGTCCAGGGCAAGAGCCAGGCACAGGCCGCGCGCATCCTCGCCGACGCGAAGGCGCTCGAACAGGCCGGCGCGTTCAGCCTCGTGCTCGAGGGCGTTCCGAGCGAGCTGGCCGGCCGGATCACGCAGGCGTTGCGCATACCGACCATCGGGATCGGCGCGGGACCGGGCACCGACGGCCAGGTGCTGGTCTTCCACGACATCTTCGGGCTGACGAGCGGCAAAGCTCCGAAGTTCGTCAAGCGGTACGCGAACCTCGCGGAGGAGATCTCCCGCGCGGCGACGGCCTACGCCGACGAGGTGCGCAGCGGCCAGTTCCCGGGCCCGGAGCACGAGTACTCGGCCAACGGGAGCGCGCCCGCGGTGAAAGGGGACCGGGAAGAGGTCAAGTACGGGGCGAGCTAGCGGGCTGGAGGTCCTCGACACTCCGGCATCGATTCTCGCGGCGTCACGCGGGTGGCGCCGTGAGGGACGCTCGATCGGCCTCGTGCCGACTATGGGCGCGCTCCACGCCGGGCACTTGAGCCTGGTCCAGCGCGCCCGCCGCGAGAACGACGTCGTCGTCGTGAGCGTGTTCGTCAACCCGATCCAGTTCGGACCGGGGGAAGACTTTGAGAGGTACCCGCGCGACTTCGCGAAGGATGCGGCCATGCTCGGTCGCGCCGGCGCCGATGCGGTGTACCGGCCGTCGGCCGGCGTGATGTATCCGCCCGGCGCGAACACTCGGGTGCGGGTGCATGGAGTGTCGGAGCCCCTGGAGGGCCTGGCGCGCCCCGGCCATTTCGAAGGCGTGGCGACGGTGGTGACCAAGCTTCTTGCGGCGGTCCAGCCGGACCGCGCCTACTTCGGCCAGAAGGACGCGCAGCAGGTGGCGGTCGTCAGGCGCCTGGCGAGGGATCTCGACCTGGGCGCGGAGATCGTCGTTTCACCGACCGTGCGCGAGCCCGACGGCCTGGCGTTGAGCTCGCGCAACGCCTACCTGAGCCCCGCGCAGCGCAAGGCGGCCGTCGCGCTGAGCGACGGTTTGCGGCAGGCGGCGGGAGCCTACGCGGCGGGCGAGCGCGACCGGCATGCGCTGCTGCGCATCCTGCGCCGCAGGCTCGAGGTCGAGCCGCTGGTCGTGATCGACTACGCGGAGCTCGTCGACCCCGAGACCTTCCAACCTCCCGGCGAGCTCGCGGTGGTGGCCGCCCGCCTCGGCGGGACCCGTCTCATCGACAACCACGAGCTCGGAAAACCTTTTCCGGATTGAGTCCGGGTCTGCGGTACAATTGGCGTTCGTTTTGGCGGAGGCCTTTCTGACGACCAAGACCACATCAATAATCTCTAGGGGGTACACGTTTTGTCTGCTGAGCCCGGTGCCGTCCTGACCGAAGACAAGGAGGCGACCGACCAGGATTCGTCCGCCGCGATGACCATGGAGGACTACCTCCACTACGAGGAGGAGGCCTTCAAGACCCCCAACCACGGGGACATCGTGGATGGGATCGTCGTGCGCGTAGACCCGGACGAAGTGCTGGTCGACATCGGGGCGAAAGCCGAAGGGGTGATCTCGAGCAAGGAGCTCGGCCTGCGCGGCGACGTGGACTCCGTCGGGCTGGAGCCCGGCGACCAGATCAAGGTCTACGTCCTGCAGCCCGAGAACGAGGAAGGCAACGTCGTCCTCAGCCTGCGGCGCGCCCGGGCCGAGACCACCTGGCTCGTGGCCGCCGAGAAGCAGACGGATGGTTCGGTCATCGACGCCGACGTCCGGGAGCAGAACAAGGGCGGATTGATCGTCAACATCCTCGGCCTGCGCGGCTTCTTGCCGTCCAGCCAGGTCGCTCGCGCGCACGCCGGGAGTCTCGAATCCCTCGTCGGCCAGCGCGTGCCGGTGAAGATCCTCGAGGTCAACCGCAAGCGCAACCGGCTCATCGTGAGCCAGAAGGCCGCGGAGGATGAGGACCGAGCGCGCAAGCGTGAGGAGCTGTTCAGCCGCCTCCAGACGGGCGCGGTCGTGAAGGGGTCGGTGTCCGGGATAACGAGCTACGGCGCGTTCGTCGACATCGGCGGCGCCGACGGGCTGATCCACATCTCCGAGCTTTCGTGGGACCGTGTGTCCAAGGTGACGGACGTGCTCCAGCTGGGCGACGAGGTCACCGTCAAGGTGATCAAGCTCGACCCCGAGCAGACGCGCATCTC
Source organism: Candidatus Dormiibacterota bacterium (assembly GCA_035279525.1). GTDB lineage: Bacteria > Chloroflexota > Dormibacteria > Dormibacterales > Dormibacteraceae > DATEHQ01. The sequence goes on along the minus strand of DATEHQ010000165.1, from coordinate 4,971 downwards.
GCTCTCCCTGCGCCAGCTTCAGCAGGACCCCTGGGAGCGGCTGGTCCAGTCCATGCCCATCGGCTCGATCGTGGAAGGCCAGGTCACCAAGACCAAGAAGTACGGCGCCTTCCTCCAGATCATGCCAGGCATAGAGGGCTTGCTCCACATCTCAGAGCTGTCGTGGGACCACGTCGAGCGGACGGAGGACGTGCTCAAGGTGGGTGAGGACCTGCAGGTGAAGGTGATCGGGATCGACACCGCGCGCCGGCGGATCTCGCTCAGCCTCAAGCAGCTGTCAGCGCCGCCGGCGAGCCTGGCCGGCAGCCGCCCCGAGAGGCGCTACGAGGAATACCCCGACTCCGAGGGCGAGGGCTAGCCTCAACACCTTCCGCCGGCGTTGCTGTGGGCCGGGTTAACAGGCTGGGTTGAAACCGCGCGCGCCCAAGCGTTGAATTGGCCGCGGCACGGTGAGAATTCGGCTTGGGGGAGGGAGCCGCGGGGAGGGCCCAGCCAGAGGCCGCCCTTTCTGATCTGGACGGGCGTCAACCCTTGAGCGCCGCCAGCCGGCGGCTCGCCGGCGTGTAGTAGGGATCGACCGCCAGCGCTCGACGATAAGCGGCCCTGGCGTCGGCGATCCGGCCCAGCCCGGCGTCGACATCGCCCAGGTCGACGTAAAGGTCGGGCGCCGTCTCCCCCAGGTCGGCTGCCCGCTCGAGCTCGTGCACGCCCCCTTGTGGGTCGCCCCTCGCGACGAGGCGGTCGCCCAGCGCCCAGTGGTAGCGCGACTGGAGTGGATCGACCCTGACGGAGAGGTCGGGCCTGCCCTCGTAGTACCAGGCGTCCGCCAGCAGCGGTAGCGCCGCCAGCGCCACGGCGATCGCCACAAACGACAGTGCACCGACCGATCGAGTCCAGGCAGGTCCCGCGCGTGCAGGGCTCAGCTCGAGGTCCGATGCCGCGTCGGCTTGCCCGGCGCGGATCCACGACCAAAGAGTCCCAGCGAGCACCCAGAACGCACCGCTGGCGGGCGCCCAGTCGAAGTTGAACAGCACCCACACCGTGTAGGCGACCAGCGCCGCGGCCAGGCCGGCGACGTCGTCGCGAAAACCAGTCCGCCGGGCCTCATTGAACACGACGACCATCACCCAGGCCAGTGCGGCCAGACCGAACAGGCCTTGCGTCACAGCCAGGTCCAGCGGTCCCGAATGGATGCGGTCGAACGTGACCAGGCCGGCGTAGTTGTGGCTCAGGAACCCACCAAAAGTGAGACCTGTGGTGTCTTCGCCCCAACCTGTGAGAGGCCGCGCGAGGAAGAGCCGAACGCCGTCGGACCAGAGATGCAAGCGCAGGCTCGGCGGGTCGTCGTTGAGGCGGCTCAACGGAGAAAGAGTGATCAGGGCGATCAGGAGGCCGACCATCGCGAGCGCCGCGGCCATCACGCCCGCCACGAGGCGGCGTCGCTGAGGAAACCGCCGGCTGACCAGGAACGCCGCCAGCGCGAGACATCCCGCCAGGGCACCAAGAACGCCGCTGCGCGACGTCGACGCCCACAGGCCGAGCCCGAGCACTGGAACGGCCAGCCACCAGGCCACGACGAAACTGCCCATCCGCAGCCCGCGCGCGACGGCAAGTGGCAGCGCCATCGCGATCAGGGCCGCGAGCAGGTTGGCATTGCCGAGGTTGCCGTCGGGCCGAAACGGCACGTTGGAGATGGCCTGGCCGACAGCCTCCAGGCTCGCGACGGCCATGCCGAAAACGTAGGCCGGAACGACGGCTTCGCGGGCGGTTCGTGTGCGGATGACCCAGGTGGTGCCGGCGAGAAGCCCGAGGTAGCTCAATCGGATCGGCAGCGATTCGTATCGCGTGTACGAACCCATGAAGCTCAGCGGCCAGGACACCGAGAAGAGGAACGCCAGCACAGCCGCCGCTGCCGCCGCCGCAAGCGGCCAGCGCAGGGCGCCGAGCGCTGTCCTCCCCGGGGTCAGCAGGGCGACGCCGATCGCCAGGCACGCGCCTGCGATCACCAGGGAAGCTCGAGGGAGGATGAATGAGTCCACCACGGACGGAAAGGAGCCGATGGTGGGTATAAAGAGGGTTGGCAGCGCCAGAGCGATGGCCGCCGGGACGTAGCCGCCGAGGCGCTGGAGAACGTCCCTCATGGCGCCTCCGACTAAAGAAATCGGTTCCGCGAGTTGGACGTTATATTAGGTGCAGAGGCGCCCCGCGGGCGTCTAAAACATTGAGGAGGTGCTGGCCCCACCGAGTCGTAATCCAGGAGGAGTGAGGGACTTTGTATCCGTTTGAAAGATTTACTGAGCGGGCCAAGAAGGTTCTGACCCTTGCTCAAGAAGAAGCAGAACGGTCGCACCACAGCTATATCGGAACAGAGCATCTGCTCCTGGGTTTGCTCCGTGAGGGCGAGGGACTTGCCGCCAAGGTTCTGAACAACCTCGGCGTCGAGATCGGCAAGGTCCGGCAGACCATCGAATCTGTGCTCGGCCGCAACGAGCGGATCATCATCCAGCAGATCATTCCCACGTCGCGGGTCAAGAAGGTCATCGAGATTTCCTTCGAAGAAGCGCGGCGGATGGGTCACAACTACGTAGGCACGGAGCACCTGCTGCTGGGCCTCCTCATCGAGGGCGAGGGAATCGCGGCCCACGTGCTCGAAGACCTTGGCGCCACTCTCGAGAAGGTTCGCTCGGAGATCGAGCGGCTGCTCCACGACTCGAGCGCCGAGACCGAGGCCGAGCCGGCTCCCAAGAAGCCTTCGAAGACTCCCCTGCTCGACCAGTTCGGGCGAGACCTCACTGAATTGGCGCGCCGCAACCAGCTCGATCCGGTGATCGGTCGAGAGATGGAGATCGAACGCGTCATCCAGATCCTCAGCCGGCGGACGAAGAACAATCCCGCGCTGATCGGCGAGCCCGGCGTCGGCAAGACGGCGATCGCGGAAGGCCTCGCGCAGCAGATCAACCTCGGCAACGTGCCGGAGTCGCTGCAGCACAAGCGCGTTCTCACGCTGGATATGGGTGCGCTCGTCGCCGGAACCAAGTACCGCGGAGAGTTCGAAGAGCGGTTGAAGAAGATCCTCGACGAGATTCGATCGAGCCGCGAGGTCGTGCTGTTCATCGACGAGCTGCACACGCTCGTCGGCGCCGGCGCCGCAGAAGGCGCCATCGACGCGGCGAACATCCTCAAGCCCGCGCTTGCGCGCGGTGAGATTCAGTGCATCGGCGCCACCACGCTCAACGAGTACCGCAAGTACATCGAGAAGGATGCAGCGCTCGAGCGGCGTTTCCAGCCGGTGTACGTCGACCAGCCGACGCTCAACGAGACGATCGACATCCTCAACGGAGTGAAGGCGCTCTACGAGAAGCACCACCGCGTCGTCATCACCGACACCGCGGTCAGGTCGGCCGCGGTGCTCAGCGACCGCTACGTGAGCGACCGCGCGCTGCCCGACAAGGCGATCGACCTGATCGACGAGGCGTCGGCCCGCGTGCGCATGAAGCTGACGACCACGCCCGACGAGCTGAAGGATCTGCAGAAGGAGATCCGCAAGCAGCGGCTCGAGCAGGACGATTCGGTCAACAAGCAGGACTTCGAGGCCGCGGCGAGCGTCCGCGACAAGGTGAAGAAGCTTCAGGACAAGCTCGCGCTGAAGGAAGCCGCCTGGCGGGACAAGCTCGGCGAAACGGTCCCCGAAGTCGGCGAGGAGGACATCGCGCAGATCGTCGCGGCGTGGACCGGCGTGCCCGTGTCGCGACTCGTCGAGGAGGAGAGCGCGCGGCTGCTCCGGATGGAAGATGAGATACACAGGCGGATGGTCGGACAGGACGAGGCCATCGTCACGGTTTCGCAGGCCGTGCGCCGCGCTCGCGCGGGCCTCAAGAATCCACGGCGGCCGATCGGTTCGTTCATCTTCCTCGGGCCGACCGGAATCGGTAAGACCGAGCTGGCGCGCGCGCTCGCCGAATACCTCTTCGATTCCGAGGACGCACTGATCAAGCTCGACATGTCGGAGTTCATGGAGCGGCATACGACCGCGCGTCTGGTTGGTTCGCCCCCCGGATACGTCGGCTACGATGAGGGCGGCCAGCTGACCGAGGCGGTGCGTCGCCGGCCCTACTCGGTGATCCTTTTCGACGAGATCGAGAAGGCACACCCCGAGGTCTTCAACATGCTGCTGCAGATTCTCGAGGACGGACGGCTGAGTGACGCCAAGGGCAAGATCGTCAACTTCGCGAACACCGTGATCATCATGACCTCCAACCTCGGCATTCGAGACGTCAACCAGGCCGGGACTTCGCTTGGATTCCAACCGTCCGTGGTCGACGAGAAGGAAGAGGTCGAGCGGCGCCACCTGAACACCAAGGCGAAGATCGACGACGAGCTGAAGCGGATGTTCCGCCCCGAGTTCTTGAACCGCGTCGACGCAGTCGTGGTGTTCAAGAGCCTCACGACCGAGCAGATCAGGCAGATCGTCGACCTGCAGCTCAACAAGCTGAGCAAGCACCTGGCGGAGCAGCAGATCACGATCGAGGTCACCGACGCGGCGAAGGATCTGCTCGCGAAGGAGGGTTACGACCGCATGTATGGCGCGCGTCCGCTGCGGCGCGTCATCACGAGCCGGATCGAAGACCAGCTCTCCGAGCACCTGCTGCGCGGCAAGATCTCGCGCGGGGACACAGTGCAGATCGACGTCGAAGGTGAGGACGGCCTCAAGTTCACGCCGGTGAAGCACCGGCACAAGGAACCCGCCGGTTCCGGAGCGGCCGCCAAGCCCTAGTCGCGTTCCCCGCCGCTGCGTAGGCTCTTCCCTTGAAAATTAGCCTCCTGTCAAGCGGTGGCCTCCTCTAGCGTGACTCGATAACCGAGCTGCTCCAAGCGGCGGAGGCTCCGGCGCGTCACCGCTTCTCGATTCCGACGCTCGAAATGGTCCGCCCCCAGGTCCTGGAACACGGTGCCGTCCCTGAGCAGGTGGTA
>DATEHQ010000164.1:0-1562 GCA_035279525.1 Candidatus Dormiibacterota bacterium | reverse complement strand
CCTCCCGCACGACGACGTCGGTCACCGCGCGGCCTCAGGCCGCCGCGGTGGCCTGCTCGAGCGCCCGCATCTCCTCCGGCGAGAGCTCGACGTCGCTGAGGCCGTCGCGGATCTCCTTGACGTAGATGCGGGCATAGTCACGCCCCTGGATCGCCGACAGGATCAGGCCCGACCGGGAGGCATCCATCAGCGCGATGGTGACCGACTGCCTGCCGCCCGCGCCCTCGATCGCATCGTATCGCAGCATGGAACGGCGCTCGAGGCAGCGGTCGACCCGCTTCCCGATGGCCGCGGCCGCCGCCTCCATGGCCTCTGCCCGGCCCTCCACATGCTCGACCCGCGCGAGCAGCGACATCGCATACTCGACCAGGTCGTGGCTGTCGGTGCCGACGATCAGCCGCTGCGACCGGCGCATCCGCCGCAGCGTCACGAACAGGTAGATGACGCAGAGCAGCAAGACCGCCGACACGGCAGCCGCGGCGATGGCGATGTCGCGTGCCTCGTTTGCCGTCGTCACGACAGGGTGAAGGACACGGTGAAGCTGAGGACGTTGTTGCCAGTGTTGTGCTCGCCTGGGACCTTCTCCGAGGTGACGGTGAGCCTGTAGGGCTGCGTGTAGTCGGGCTGCGTCTGGGTGGATGCGAACAGCCCCTCGAACCTCACGGGCTTGGTCGCGCCGGGGCCGATGCGGGAGATCCTCTCCGTCTTCACGATCGGGTTGCCCTTCCCGTCGGTGCGCTTCAGTTTCAGCTGGACGACCACGCCCACCTCCGTGAAGTGGCCGCTGTTCTTGACCGACGCGACGAACACGAGCTGGTCGTTCCCCACGATCTGGTTCACCGGGCCCGGCTCGAGCGTCTTCCCGGACGGCAGGGCGACGACCGACGCCATCTGGGTGCCGTGCAGGCCCTTGACGGCGCCCGGATGCAGGGCCTGGATCGCCTGGCCCATGCCCTGCGGCGTCATCAGCTCGAGGTCGGAGGTGCGCAGGAACTGCGACGTGGGCACGCCGGCCGCACCAAGCGTCTTCAGCGCGCTGTTGGCCCCGTCGGCGAAGAAGTCGGCGTAGACGTAGTCCGAGGACAGGAGCTGGCCCATGCACTGGTAGAGCTGCTGGCCGGAAGCGAGCGCGGTCTTCAGCTGCCAGGCCCGGGCGAGATTCTGTGAGAAGCAGTCGAGGCCGGTGACGCGGAGCTGGAGCGCCTGCAGCAGCGCCGGCTGGTACGGCTCGAGCTGCTTGGTCGGCTTGATCGCCGCCGCCTGCGAGCGGATCGAACGCATCTGGCTGAGGTCGGTGTCGATGCTCTTCTGCAGCTGCGACAGGCTCGCGGCGCGCAGATCGAGCGTCGAGTGGAAGCTCCGCGCGACGGCGTCGGACGGCTTCAGCACCTTCGTCGTCAAGTCGGAGACGTAGTTCTCGTTCGAGCTCTTGGCCGACGAGCCCGAGCAGCTGCGCGCGAGGAACACGAGCACGACGATGACGGCGATGATGCCGATGGCAAGGCCCGCCAGGCGCCGGTACTCGAGGTCGGGCAGCGCGACCGCACCGCCGCCGCCGCTCC